>JBPCNK010000354.1:0-11510 GCA_051001345.1 Acidobacteriota bacterium
CGGTTGCACTCTGCGGCGCTCCAGGAAACGGAAGAAATGAATAGTACAGTTATTTATTGGACACTACACTAGTATCCCCAATGCACGTATTCGAAGCATGGATCACCTCATGAGTGAAAGTCAGAGCCGCGACCGTAAGGGAGCGGCCAAACAAAGGCGCCTGAGTACCGTCATATGGTTTAACGGGTATGGATTCACAGACAGTTTAGCTGGTTTGGCAGGGTTTATCACCACCGAGATCATGAATCCAGGATTCACCACCCCGGATGAAAATGGGCCGAGCCGGAGTGGGACAGGCTTCCAGCCTGTCAGCTTTAGGTGGGCGGTCAAAGGACATGGCGAGCACGTGCACGAGCACGTCCACGGGCACGATCACGTCCTGACCCCTATTTTCCGGTATGCTGCTGGCGATGCGTCGCTGGATTCACCCGGTTGCAGCTCTGGTGCTGGCGCTGGCCGCCACCGCCGGCGGGCAGCCGTCCCTTCGGACCGAGGCCACTGAGGCGCTCCGCCGCGCCACGGCATTTTTTCGCTCCGAAGTCAGCACACAGGGAGGATATCTGTGGCGCTACAGCGAGGACCTGGCGTTGCGCGAAGGCGAGCGCCGGGCGACGGCGACGATGGCCTGGGTTCAGCCGCCGGGTACTCCGTCGGTAGGGATGGCCTACCTGGAGGTGTACAAAGCCACGCGCGACCGGGACTATCTGGAAGCTGCGCGTCAGACGGCGCTTGCGCTTGTACGCGGGCAGCTTCGCTCGGGCGGCTGGGACTACCTGATCGAGTTTGATCCCGCCTTGCGCCACCAGTACTCCTACCGCGTTGACCCGGGCAGCGAGAAGGGCCGCAACGTCACGACGCTCGACGATGACACGACGCAGGCGGCGGTGCGATTGCTCGTGCAGGTCGACCAAGCGCTGGAATTGCGTGAAAAGGAAGTACACGAAGCAGCACTGTACGCGCTCGACTCGCTGCTCGCGGCGCAGTACCCCAATGGCGCCTGGCCGCAACGCTTCGATCAATTCCCGGATTCTGCAAAGTTTCCGGTCAAACCGGCGAGTTACCCGCAAAGCTGGCCGAGACTCCACCCTGGCGATGAGTACCGCGGCCATGACACCTTCAATGACGGCACGATTGCCGACACCATCGCGACAATGCTCCAGGCGGCCCGCGTCTACCGGCGCGCGGCCTACCGCCAGGCGGCCGAAAAGGCAGGCGGCTTCATCCTGCTGGCGCAGATGCCTGAACCGCAACCTGCCTGGGCGCAGCAGTACGATGCTCAGATGCACCCGGCGTGGGCCAGACGGTTCGAACCGCCGTCTGTCACCGGAGGCGAGTCGCTCGGCGTGATGCGTTCTCTGCTTGAGCTCTACCGCGAAACCGGCAGCCGGAAATACCTTGCGCCGCTGCCGCGTGCGATCGCTTATTTACGCCGCTCGCGGCTGTCTGATGGAGGACTGGCGCGCTTTTACGAGATGGAGACCAATCGTCCGCTTTACTTCACGCGGGACCACAAACTGACCTACGCCGCCGACGACTTGCCGACACACTACGTCTTCAAGGTCCGTGGCGCCGAAGAGGAACTGGAACGCATCGCCCGGGAATACGAACGGCTTAGCCGGATGAGCCCGTCCCAACTGCGCCGCGCCGTCGGTACGGCCTCCAAGCCCAGCGAGGCACTAGAAGGAAGCGTTCGCGAGATCATCGCGGCGCTGGATTCGCGAGGCCGCTGGGTGGAGCCGGGCGATTTGCGCACGCATGAAGGGAGCGGCACAAAAAGGATCATCACAACGGCAACCTTCGTCCGCAATGTCCGTGTTCTTACCGGATACCTACGAGCGCAACGCAACTAACCAAGTAAGGCAGCGGGCCGGTCGACTGAAAGTCACTAGCTGCTAGGGCAACCTTCGGGGGCGGCTATGGGAAGCTGGGGCCGATTTCTAACTGGCTTCACCACAGAGACACAGAGGACACAGAGGGACACAGAGAAAAGCCGCAGTAAGTTCGTTGAGATACATGCTTAGAATTGCGGATAGCCCATCGTTCGTATTGAAGTGTTTCTCTGTGTCCTCTGTGTCTCTGTGGTGAATGCGCTTTCGACCGCACCCAGAGCAAGCGATGGAATGGGCAATCCGTGGCAACACTTTGGTTTTCGCTTCAAACCCTTCGCCGGTTGCACCGAGTCACGGTAAAATGGGCGGCACACTTCCCCAAGGAGGTCGCCATGAAACGAGCAGCATTTCTCAGCACTGTTCTTGCCCTGTCGATGGCGCGCGGCGAGATCTTCGCGCAGCAACCGGCAACGCCGCACGATCATACAGCACACAGCCACGAGAGGCTCGGCACGGTCAGCTTTCCGACCAGTTGTCCGCAAGCGCTGCGACCGAACTTCAACCGGGCGGTGGCCTTGTTGCATTCCTTCCAGTATGAAGACTCGGAAAAGGCTTTCCGTGAAATCGCCGCGGCAGATCCGGCTTGTGCCATGGCCTACTGGGGCATCGCCATGACGCTCTATCACCCGCTGTGGGCAGCCCCGAGCAAGGACGAACTGAACCGGGGCGCCGCTGCGGTCGAAAAAGCACGCGTCATCGGAGGGAAGACCGAACGGGAACGGGCCTACATCGAAGCAATCGGGAAGTTCTATGATGGTTTCGACAAAGTGGAGCATCGCACTCGCGCCGTCGCGTTCGAAGAGGCGATGGAGCAGCTTCACTCAAAGTATCGAGACGACAGCGAAGCCGCCGTCTTCTATGCTCTGGCGCTGAATTCGACGGCGTTGCCGACCGACAAGACCTTTGTCAATCAGAAGAAGGCCGTCACGATTCTCAACAAGATTTTTGCCGGGCAGCCGCAACATCCGGGCGTCGCGCATTACATCATTCATAATTTCGATACTCCGCAATTGGCTGAGCTGGCTTTGCCGGCCGCGCGCTCGTACTCAAAAATCGCGCCGGATTCGGCGCACGCGCTGCACATGCCGTCGCACATTTTTACGCGCCTGGGAATGTGGCAAGACTCGATTCAGTCGAATACGGCGTCCCGCGATGCAGCGCGCCGCTACGCCCAGCGCGAACATCCAGGTCGAACTCACTGGGAAGAACTTCATGCGATGGATTACATGGTTTATGCGTACCTCCAGCTTGGGCGCGACTCAGAGGCGGCAAGCGTGTTGGCCGATTTGAGGAAGATCGACGCACTTGGAAGTCTCCACTTTGGAGCTGCCTATGCGTTTGCCGCAATTCCAGCGCGGGTGGCCCTGGAGCGTCGCGACTGGGCTGCGGCCGCAGCGCTTGCTCCGCATCCATCGGCCTTTCCGTGGGATAAGTTTGCTTTCTCCGAAGCCGTCGTTCATTACGCCAACGCGCTCGGGGGCGCGCGAACCAATGACGTCACCAGGGCGCGGGCGGCCATCGAGCGATTGAAGCAGTTGCATGGAAAATTGGTGGATGCGAAGGACGGCTACTGGAGCGTGCAGAACGAAGTGTTGCTCAAGACTGCGTCGGGGTGGCTGGCACTGGCTGAAGGCAGGAAGGACGAGGCCCTGGCTCTGATGGCCTCGGCGGCGGAGCTGGAAGACTCGAGCGAAAAACATCCCGTCACTCCTGGCGCGATCCAACCGGCTCGCGAATTGCTCGGCGAGATGCTCTTGCAGACTGACCGGCCGGCCGAAGCGCTGGCCGCCTTCGAAGCTTCGCTCGCCAATAACCGCGACCGGTTCAACGGACTCTATGGCGCCGCGCGCGCCGCAAGGATCGCAGGTGACGGCTCGAAAGCAAGGAGGTATTACGCCAGGCTGATCTCAATGGCCCGCGGTACGAAACGAATGGAGCTTGCCGAAGCAAAGAGCTTCCTGAATGGGTCCGCGGCGCCCAAATAACGAGATTTTCCTGAGCGCCCCTCCGGGGCGCGAGGTAATTGGGGAATCGTTATTCCCGGAGGTTCGCGCTGAAGTGCTCACCCCCGGCTACTATCTTGCGGCCCCGCTGGGGCCGCTCTCACACGTCACCTAACGCCGCAAACCGGATTATGTGGCAAGGGCGCCGCGCACCGGGGCGCAAGTCGCGGCGCCAGCCCAGAGTCATGAGCATCAAGGTCCCCGCGCATGCCAACCAGGCCGCAATTAACGGTGCCGCGAGCGACCGCGAGCGGGTCTGCGCCACCGACCGCGACAGGAGCTACGCCGCCAGGTCCCGATCGGGCGAGGCGTTGGATGCTCAAGTGTGTGAATGCCGCCTCTGATTGCCCGCTTGCTTGCGCGCGCGGCCCGGACTTGGCAGCCAGTCCCGCTTTCATGATTTGTCCCCAGCAGCTCGCCCAAGGTACTGCGCGGGCGGCTCATCTGGTATCCTCGCGGTCGTGTTCTCGAAGATCATCCGGCGCACCCACATGTACCTGGCCTTGTTCCTCACTCCGTGGGTCTTGATGTACGCCCTCAGCACGATGGCCATGAACCATCGCGAACTCTTCCGGCAGCGCTACGGCGGCGCGGCCGTGCTCTTCGAGAAGGAGAAGGAACTTCCGTACACTCCGGTCTTCGCGGCCGACACCCGGCCCCAGGAGATGGGCGAGCGCATCCTCAAGGACCTCCAACTTGAAGGGACGTTCAACGCGCGGCGCGAGCCGGGCGGGAACGTGATCGTCGTGCGCCAGGACCCGATCACGCCGCGGCGTATCACCTACCATCCGGCGCAATTGAAGCTCGTGGTGGAAAAGGAAGCGTTCCGAGCGCAGCCGTTCCTCGAGCGGATGCATCGCCGGCGCGGCTACCAACACCCGTACCTGCTCGAAGACTCCTGGGCGGTCTCGGTGGACGTTGTGATCATTGCGATGGTGTTTTGGGTGCTGTCGGGACTCTGGATGTGGTGGGAGCTCCGGGCGACGCGGCTGCTCGGAGCGATATTTGTAGCCGTGGGCGTTGTTCTGTTCAGCCTCTTTCTCTACACGATCTAAATGGCATGACTTTCAACCGGTTCCTGCGGCGGCTTCACCTCTACCTGGCGCTTTCGCTGTTGCCGTGGTTCCTCATGTACGGTGTCAGCTCTCTGCCGTTTGCGCACAGAGCGTGGTTTGACGCCCTCTACGACGACGGCGTCCCCACCTGGAAGCTGCGCAGTGAGACGCCCTACGATGCCCCCGTTCCGGCCGACACGGAGCTGAAGCAACTTGGCGCCCAAATTATGCGGCACACTGGCCTCAAAGGCTCGTTTGGAACCTACCGGCCGAATCCGCAGGAGGTCCACGTCTACGTCTACACGTTCTGGACTTCGACGCAGGTCAAATATCTCCTCGATAAGAAGCTGCTGCGCGTCGAAGACCGGCGCTTCCGCTGGGATCAGTTCCTGACGGGCATGCACGCGCGCGGCGGGTTCGAGGACCGGCGCCCGCTCGTCTTGGGCTGGTCGGTGGTCGTTGACCTCGTTTGCATCGGATTCATTCTCTGGATCGCGACGGGAATCTACATGTGGTGGAACCTGCCGCAGGCGCGGGGCTGGGGCTGGATCGCCCTCGGCACAGGCGCCGCCGTGTTCGTCCTGTTCCTGGTCGGGCTGTGATTGGCAAGAATACAAGGTAAAGGCGACAGCACGTGTGGGCACAGGGCTCTAGCCCTGTGCTTTTATTTTCGTACGGGTTTGAATTGGCGGGGCCGACGAGATTCGAACTCGCGACCTCCGACGTGACAGGCCGGCGTTCTAACCAACTGAACTACGACCCCGCCCAGGGGTAGTAAAGAGCGAGAGTTTACCGAAGCGGTATAGAAAACGCAAGACCTACCGCGCAATTCACAAATTACAGGGCCGCGACCGTTCCGGGCCACGAGCGTTAGCGAGTGGGCAATCAGTGGCAGCATCTTGAATTACGAGTTACGACGGTCAATGGGCTACAACAGCGGGTTCTCAACTCTCAAGTTACGAAAGCGGCTGAAGTCTCGATTGCGAAGAACTCGTAGAGACACCATATTTGGCGTGGATCGCCGCGGCCGTCAAGGCGTTTCGCGAGTAACCTGGGACTAGATCTTCCTTGTATTCCTGCCACTGATAACTTGCCACTTGAACGTAGACATATTGATGCATAGACGATATGCTTCTATGCTATGAGGACGACGATCCGCCTGGATGACCATCTTTTGGCGAAGGTCAAGAAACTTGCGGCCGAAACGGGGCGAACTCTGACGGCCGTCATTGAAGATTCCTTGCGCCAAGTCATCGGACGACGACAGAAACGGCGCAAACAGGTTCCAGTCCGGCTGCGTACCGTTACGGGCCGAGGACTTCGAGCGGGAGTCGATCTGGATGACAGCGCTGCAGTGCTTGACGTGATGGAAGGCGATGCTGCTTCTCGACGTTAACATCCTGATCTATGCGCACCGCAAGGACGCGTCCAACCATTCAGCCTACTCCCAGTGGCTGAGCGCGCTCATCAACTCGGACCAAGCATACGGCATGTCCGAGCTTGTTCTGAGCGGGTTCATTCGCGTTGCAACGCATTCGCGCATCTTTGATCCGCCCAGTCTCCTCGATGCCGCCCTCGAATTCACCGATCAGATCCGCAACCGGGACAATTGCGTTCTGATTTCGCCGGGCCCGCGCCACTGGGACATTTTTGTCCGTCTTTGTCGGCAGGCGGGCGTAAAAGGTAACCTGGTATCGGATGCCTACCTAGCTGCGCTGGCGATTGAATCCGGAAGTGAATGGATCACGACCGACCGCGACTATGCTCGTTTTCCCGGCCTTCGGTGGCGGCATCCTCTGTAAGGCGTTGCGCGAGTAACCTGGAACTAGGCCTTCCTTGTACTCCTGCCACTGATAACTTGCCACGTGACTCCACTTCCGCTTCCGCTTCGCCTCCTTTACTCCGGCAAAGATAACCATTACAATGACTTGTTCACATGGCTAACCCTCGTCTGCGCAATCGGTTGAATCTGCTCAAACACTACGTGCTCGGCCATTCCGACGTGGCCGGCACCGGTCCTATGAAGGTCACCACCGAGAGCACTGCCAAGTGTAACCTGTTCTGCCCCATGTGTCCGCGCGAGGAAATCGACAAGCCTCCCGTCAATATGGACCTCGGAATGTTCGAGCGCATGGTTGACGAAAGCGGCCGCCTGCTCGAGTACATCACGCCCTACGGACTGGGTGAGCCATTTTTGAATCCGCAGATCTTCGACATGATCCGCTACTGCAAAGATCGCGGCATCAAGGTGGGACTGTCCAGCAACGCCACGATCCTTCCCGACAAAATGTGCCGCAAAATCATCGAGTCGGGCCTGGATTACCTCATTTTCGCTGTCGACGGAACGACGGCTGAAGTCTACGCCAAGTACCGCAAAGGCGGAGACTACGGCACAGTCTGCGGCAACATCCGTCGCTTCCTTCAGGTCAAGCAGGAACTGCACAGCTCCATGATTGTCTGCCTGCAGATGGTGCGCCTGCCCGACAACGCCCATCAGACAGATGAATTTGTCCGGATGTGGACCATCCCCGGCGTCGACGAAGTCCGGATCAAAGAGGACGAGACCAAGTACGAAGGCGTAGGTTTCAAGCCGGCCGCCAATGGCAAGAAAAAGAAATACAACCCTTGTTATCTTCTCTGGCAGGGACCCATGTATGTTCGTGTCGATGGAGAAGTGTGGCCGTGCTGTCACGCCTGGAAGTCGGAATCTCTCGGCAATCTCAACGACCAGAGCCTGACCCAGATCTGGAATGGTCCGAAGATGCAGAAGCTTCGTGCGGCCCACATCGGCGGCGACGTCAGCGCTTATCCCGACTGCGTAAACTGCCAAGCCCCCAAACCGCGTCTGCCGTTGATTCTGGGCAGCTTTGTCGCCGGCAGCTTGCAGGTTCGCTGGGCCGTATCCTTCTTTGAAAGACTAGCCGCCCTGCGCGGTGTTCCGGTCTGGGAAAAAATCCTTCCGGCCCGAAATTCCAAGTCCTTGGACTGAGTTCAACAGAAGTGATATAAAGATAGCCTTTTCCCGGAAAGGACAAGCCCGAATGCCCTCCGAAACACTGACGATTGTGGATAATCGTACGGGCAAAACCTACGAAATCCCGATCACCAACGGCACAATTCGCGCCATGGATCTGCGCCAGATCAAGATCAATGGCGATGAATTCGGGATGATGTCCTATGATCCGGCCTTTGTGAACACCGCTTGCTGCACCAGCCGCATTACCTACATCGACGGCGACAAAGGAATACTGGAATACCGCGGCTACCCGATCGAACAATTGGCCGAGCACAGCACGTTTCTGGAAACTGCCTATCTGCTGGTGCATGGTGAATTGCCCAACGCCGCGCAACTCGAGGCCTGGGTTTCGCTGATCACTCGTCACACGCTGATTCACGAAAACATCAAAAAGATCATGGACGGGTTTCACTATGATGCCCATCCGATGGGGATGTTCATCAGCGCAGTGGCCGGCCTGTCGACATTTTATTCAGAGGCCCGCAACATTTTTGATGAAGTTGCCCGGCGACGGCAGATCTGCCGGCTGATCGCCAAGGTTCCCACGTTGGCCGCCTATGCCTTCCGCCACAGCGCCGGCCTGCATTACGTCATTCCCGACAACGACCTGGTCTACGCGTCGAACTTTCTGAGCATGATGTTCAAGATGACCGAGGTCAAGTACCAGCCCAATCCGGTTCTGAGCCGGGCAATCGACGTGCTGTTCATCCTGCACGCCGACCATGAGCAGAATTGCAGCACCAACGCCATGCGCAGCGTCGGCAGCTCGCAAGTGGATCCGTACTCTGCCACGGCAGCGGCCGCAGCCGCCTTGTATGGACCGCTGCACGGCGGCGCCAACGAGCAGGTGCTGCGAATGCTCGGCGAGATCGGCACCCCGGCCAACATTCCCGGGTTCATCAAGCGCGTTCAAAAAGGAGAAACGCGGCTGATGGGATTCGGCCACCGCGTCTATAAAAACTACGATCCGCGAGCCAAGATCATCAAACGGCTGGCCGACGACGTCTTTGAGGTCACCGGTAGAAACCCATTGCTGGACATGGCTTTGGAACTGGAGCGGATCGCCCTTCAGGACGAATACTTCATCAAACGCAAGCTGTATCCCAACGTCGACTTCTACTCGGGACTGATCTACCAGGCCATGGGCCTGCCCGTGGACATGTATCCGGTCCTGTTTGCCATAGGCCGGACGCCAGGCTGGGCCGCCCAGTGGCAGGAGATGCTGCTCGATGGCGAGCAGAAGATTGCCCGGCCGCGGCAGGTTTACATGGGCCACGCCACTCGAGACTATGTGCCAGTCGGGCAACGCAAAAACTGAAGTCCAAAGGACGAAGTACAAAGGACGAAGGACGAAGTATGAGGGATGGAGTACGAGGTACGAAAATCCTTTCGTCCTTTGTACTTCGTCCTTCGTACTTAGTCCTTAGTCCTTTTTCAACGTGATAAGCTGAAGTTTTTGAGGAGGAGAGCGTGAAGCGCATTCTGCCGGCTTTCCTGGTGGGCTTGCTCGTTATGACACCAGTCGTTTCACAGGCCAAGAAACCCGGACCGCCGGCCAGGCGTTTTGTCGGGGAATTGGAACGCCTGGGAAAGACCGGCGAGGATTTCCTGATTCTGGGTGTCGATGCACCCGGGTTCGAGCGGTTGAGCCTGCAGCAGAAGACACTCAGCTACTTCCTCTACCGCGCCGCAATCGCCGGGCACCACATTTTTACCGACCAGACACACCGCTACGCCGGAGAAATCACGGAGCTGCTCGAACAAGTTCACCTCCATTCTCGCGGACTGAGTGCTCCGACCCGTGCGGCCGTTCAAGACTATCTGAAGTATCTATGGATTAATCACGGCCACTATCACGCCGAATTGCACAAGAAATTCGTTCCGACCCGGCTGACCCCCGCCATGCTGGAGCAAGCCGCGCTTCACGCCTTGCGACGCGGCGCCGCTTTGGGGAGCGAGGACGAACTGCGCGCGAGATTACGCCGGCTGCAGCCGCACATTTTCGACGCTTCCTTTGAGCCTATTCAGACCAATCAGACTAAGGGCGAAGACATCCTGGCGACCAGCTTCGTCAATCTGTACCATCCCGCGATCACCACCGCGCAATTCGAAAAGCAGGTTTCCAAGGAATGGCAGGACCGCCTCAACGTTTATTTCGATCTGCGCGACGGCAAGATCGTACCGGAGGTCTACCAGATCGGCGGGCGGTATGATCGCGACCTCCGGACAATCGTGCACTTTCTCGAGCAGGCGCTCCCCTACGCGGAAAGCGATGATCAGAAAAAGAGCCTGCAATCGCTTATCGACTACTACAAAAGCGGCGACGAAGCCAAATTCCGAGAATATTCGGTCTATTGGCTCAAGTCGGCCACGACGGTTGATTACCTCAATGGGTTCATCGAGCAATACTACGATCCGCGTGGCGTCATCGGCCAGTTCGAGGCCAACGTAAGTTTTCTCTCCGACTCGGCGTTGATCGGAAAGCTGGCGTCGGCGGCTGGTTATTTTGAAAAGAAGATGCCGTGGCCCGCCCTATACAAACGTTCCAGCGTGACGCCGCCCGTCTCCAACGTTGTCAACGTGTTGGTCGAAACCGGTGATTCCGGCCCCACGTCGCCTGCCGCATACAACTTACCCAACTACGATGACATCCGGCGGGATGTAGGAAGCAAGAACATCATTTTGCTGAACATCGAAGAGGCCGCCTCCGAGAAAATTCGCGGCCAGACCATCGCCGAATTTTACTTGCCGAAACATCAGGATTGTTTCAGGCGATTCGGAAAGGTTGGCCGGCAGTGGGAAGTCTACATGCACGAGGTGATCGGCCACGGGTCCGGCCAGCCGGCCGCGCACCTGAAAGACGACCCACGCAAATTGATCGGCCGAGCGTACTCGGCCCTGGAAGAGTGCCGCGCCGACCTGGTGGCGCTCTATCACATCCTGGATCCGAAGCTGGTCGAGATTGGCGCCTTCAGCGCGGCCGATCAGCCGAAGGTAGCCGAGGCCCAGTATGTCGGTTTCCTGCAGGGCCACGTCAACCGCTACCGCAGCCTGGAAGACGACACCATCCGTGAGGCGCACCGCAAGGGTCGCCAGCTGGTCTTGAACTACCTGCTCAATGGCGGAGAAGAGGGTGGCAAAGATTATGGCGTCAGTATGATCGAGCGTCAGGGCCATATCTACGTCGAGGTCAGCGACATCTATAAGATGCACACGGGAATCGGTGCGCTGCTCGAACGCTTGCAGGTAATCAAATCCACCGGAGACGCCGACGGCGCATCGCGGCTCTTCGATCGCCTCGGAACGCAGGTCAACACGGCCTGGCGCGACGACATCAAATCGCGCGCAGCGCGGCTTCGTATGCCGCGCGAGACCGCCTTCGTGTTTCCGCAACTGGCGGCCGTTGTTCGCGACGGGAAGATAGTCGACGTCAAAGTCGAAACCCGCGAGGATTTGACGGCGCAAATGTTGCGTTTTTCGCGCTGGCGCTATTCAACCGAGTTGGTTCCGGCAGTGCCGCGACCGTAAGGGAGCGGGCCGGTAGATA
>JBPCNK010000355.1:0-10535 GCA_051001345.1 Acidobacteriota bacterium
GGAAGTGCCGATCGAAGCTGAACGCGGATCGGATCTCACGGATCTCAAGAACCGCAAAAGAGATGGCATCGCACAGACTCCAGTCCTTGTCCGCGTGACGGGAGAGAATCTCTTTGGCCCGCTCCTCCTCTCGTGGAAGAACACGAATCACCGGGAGACCGCCCCTCAGAAGCCACTCCAGCGCCAGCACGCGGCCTAGTTTGCGCAGGAGCAACGCGTGGGTTTCGGCCTAGGCATAATTCGTAATAAAGCACGGCCTCCGTTCCACGGCAATCTTTCGAGCGGTTCGAGCCGCTTTTGCGTGATCCGCATCGTCGGCATACGGTCGAGCGGGAGACCCCCAGCGCGCTACCCGCCTCGTCTACGCTCACGAGCGAGCTTGCAGTATCTGAAGGCATAAACCGACTGTATCAGCACCTCATCGATAGCGACCTCTACGTCGGCGTTATTCGAAGCGGAAAGACCCTCCCGGTAATCCGCGAACTTTACGAAAAGGAGACCCCCCGGATTTACTTTTCGCTTATCCGCCTGTCAATCGTGCGAGCAGGCCGGCGAAGGATTGCGCAACGCGTTCGGCCGTGAGGGACTGGGGCAAGGAGATCGTCAACGTCGGACAGCGCGTGACGGGGTCTTCCTGGATCAACCCTTCCAGCGCGTCTTCGATGGTTTCGGACAAGGTGCGAGGCTCATCGTGTTTTCGCCGGCCTGCGTCGAGTCTGCCGCGCGCCGGAGCAGCTTGAACCGCTAGAGAAGCCTTCGCCGCCGGTTGTCGCTCGGGCGGTTTTGAGAGCGATTCCAGAAGTTTTAATCCTGCCTCCAGCAGCATCCCCACCCGCCGCCGCGCCAATAGCTCGGCGGCTCCAATGGCTTGAATCGTCTTTCCCAACCCCATATCGTCGGCGAGAACCGTCCGGCCGCGGCAAGCGGCAAAGAGGATCCCGCGCATCTGGAACGGATAGACCGGAACCTGCAAGAGATTACTCAAGGGAAGCTTCCCGCGCTCAAGCAGGCCCAGTTGCGAGGACTCGAAGTCCAGGCCTTCCGCCGATTCCAGTTCCCTCTCGATCCAATCGATAGCATCGCTATAAATGACCACCTTTTCATCCAGGCTTCGAAACCGCGTGGTGGCCCCGGCGAATCGGTCGACCCGGTCGGCTCGGAGCGTACCTTTCTCGTCGAAGAATTCTCGGCGCAGAGCCGCCATTTCCGGTGAAATCCTTGACGGCAGCGCGATTCGCACCTGCTGCGTCGGACCGTAGTCGAGATAGATCGTGGCGTGCGTGCGCCGATAGCGAGTCCGCTCGAGTTTCGCGCCGAGGCGCCCGCGCGCGCGCAAGAGGACCGCTTCAATGTGTTTGCAGGTCCCGAGCGTGTTGACGGCGAAGTCGGGGCACGAGCAATAGTTCTCGTAGAGGCCGAGTCCGCGCAGCGCGACGCGATATCGGCGTTTGGTGGCCTTTGATAGAATTTGATAGTCGACAAAAACTCCCAAGCCCTGCGGCTCGATGGCGAATTTCTCTTTGCGTGCCCGCTGCCTACGTTCGATGATCTGTTCTTCCACTAACATAGACCCTTACCCGCGTCCTAAGCTCAGGCTGCGCAGGGTCTGACTCGGCGCCTCCTGCGGCCACCTGGTTCCTCCCCCGCTGACGGAATGTGACGAGAGTATACACGCGCCCGGCGGCTGCCATGGAGCGGATGTGAAGAGCGTCTTCTCCGAGCTTTGCGAGATCATCGGAGCGACGATCCAGCTTTACGAGCAGGAGGGGAAACCCCTTCCCGTCCCGATGTCCGGGCGGGAGTTCGTCAATGCAATGCAGACAATCGCATAACAACGCGCTCCAGCCGACCGGCTTCGCCGGCGGCTGAGCGCCGGCCCGTTAGACGCTCGGTGACGACATGAAAGTACTTCGGGCGAACGTAACTCGGGAAGAGGTCGTCAGGTTCTACATCACTTACTGAAAACAGGCGCAGGCGGTGTTTATCCGGTTGGCGAGACCGAGCTCGCGGCGTATCTGGATATACCGCGGCAGCGTCGGGCCGTAAGAACGTTGACGTGCCGAGCGATCTGGAGGATTCTATTACGGTTCTGTTTCCGGATACACCGCCATTCTTCGCTAGGTATCCAGATACACAGACCTGTCTACTTATAGTTGAACTAAACCGCTTCGCGGTAGGGTTTGCTTTCGAAGTGTGAGAGTCTTTTCGAAAGTTTCAGGTAGTGTCCGCTGATTTTCTTTGAACCGGCATTCGCCGTTCCGATCCGCCCAACTCCAGAGACGACAAAGGGCTCCTTTTTGAGGCAGGATGTTGGTATCCAAGCAACATTCAGCTCAAGAAAGGAGCCTTTGTCTATGACGCCCCTCCGTCAACGAATGCTCGAAGACATGAAGGTGCGCAACCTCGCTCGTAAGACCCAGATCGCCTATGTAACGCAGGTCGCAAGATTTGCCAAGTACTTCGGGAAGTCTCCCGAGCTGCTGGGCCCCAAGGAGGTGCGCGCCTACCAACTATACCTGGTTGAAGAGAAGCGTGTCTCCTGGAGTCTCTTCAACCAGGCAACCTGCGCGCTACGCTTTCTGTATCGCGTCACGCTCGGCAAGGACTGGGCCATCGAGCACATTCCATTCCCGAGGCAGGAAAGGAAGCTCCCGGTGGTGTTGAGTCCCGGCGAGGTGACTCGCTTCCTCGATGCCGTCACCAACCTCAAGCACCGCGCTATTCTGATGACGGCCTATGCCGCCGGCCTGCGCACCTCCGAGGTCATCCAGCTGCGGGTCGGCGACATCGACAGTCAGCGCATGGTGATCCACATCCGCCAGGGGAAGGGACACAAGGATCGTTATGTGATGCTCTCGCCCAAGCTGCTGGAGTCCCTGCGGGCTTACTGGAAGGTGGTCCGGACCAAGGAGTGGCTGTTTCCCGGCAGTCAGCTGAGCCACCCCATCGAGATCAGCAGCGTGCAGCGCGCCGCTCGCAGAGCCGGGCTTGAGGCAGGACTCCACAAGCGCGTCACGGTCCGAGCGCTACGCCATAGCTTCGCGACTCATCTGCTGGAAGCGGGCGCCGATGTGCGCACCATTCAGGTGCTGCTGGGCCATCGCAGCTTGCAGACCACGGCGCGCTACACGCACGTTTCGGCCCGGACAATCTGCGCGACGCCGAGCCCCCTGGACTCGCTCGCCTCTCGTCGACGATAACGAGCCGTGTCCAAGCCGGCGCTGGAAGTGGCCGATGTCTTCGTCCGCCACGGCGCGCAGTACCGACAAACTCATGGCGCCAGGATGTCGCCCGATCAGCGGCGCGTCATGCGCGCCATCGAGTTATGCCGGACTGCGCCCTTGGGCGGGCACGTGGATCAGTGTGACCGTTGCGGCCACAAGAAAATCTCTTACAACTCTTGTCGTAATCGACACTGCCCCAAATGCCAATCGCTGGCCAAGGCCAAGTGGCTGCAGGCTCGACAGGCAGAACTCTTGCCGGTCGAGTACTTCCACGTGGTCTTCACGGTGCCCGCAACCATCGCGTCCATCGGGTTGCAGAACAAGAGAGCCGTGTACAACATTCTCTTCCGGGCTGCCTCACAGACACTTCTGACGATCGCTGCCGACCCCAGGCACTTGGGCGCCAAGATCGGTTTTCTTGCCGTGTTGCACACCTGGGGACAGAACCTGCTGCATCATCCTCACCTGCACTGTGTCGTTCCCGGCGGCGGCGTGTCCCCGGATGGCCGCCGCTGGATCGGCTGCCGATCCGGCTTCTTCCTGCCAGTCCGGGTCCTGTCTCGAATGTTTCGCGGAAAGTTCCTCGCCTGTCTGCGAGAAGCATTCGCCCAAGGGAAACTACAATTTCACGGCAAGCTGGCGCCCCTGGCCGACGCGCAGGCTTTCAGCCAGTGGCTTGCAGCCGCCCGCAAAACGGAATGGAGCGTCTACTGCAAAGCCCCCTTCGGCGGTCCCGCCCAGGTCCTCGCTTACCTCGGCCGCTACACGCATCGAGTGGCCATTTCCAATCACCGCTTGCTCCGGCTCGAGGAAGGGAAGGTGACCTTCCGCTGGAAGGACTACCGGCAGCACAACCGCACCCGAACGATGACTCTGGATGCGGGCGAGTTCATTCGCCGCTTCCTCCTCCATGTCCTGCCGTCCGGATTCATGCGTCTGAGACATTACGGCCTGTTGGGCAACCGCGACCGCGGCGAGAAGCTTTCCCGCTGCCGCAAGTTGCTCCAGTTACCCGACTCCAAGAGCGAAGAGCCCGCGCAACCTCCCGACTGGAAATCCGCTTACGAGACCCTCACGGGAGTGCCCTTCGATACCTGCCCCTCTTGTCACTTTGGACACATGGTCTGCGTCGAAATTCTTAGCTCCTTCGTACACCATTGCGCGCCTCGGCCAACCCGACCCGCGATGGATTCCTCGTGAGCCACAGCATGATCCTTTTACCGCACTCTTGTTGTCGTCACTTGCCCGCACGCCGGCCGACGTCTGCCTCCACGGCCAATCCAGGCAACGCACCGCTTCCACGCAGGGCCCATTCTCGCCTCCGCTGCTCCTCGCAGCGTTGCCCGACAACTCGCTCAGACCTTCCAACTCCTCCTACGCAGTTCTCCATCCACCCGTCCCTTCACCCTGCTCTGCCATCCTGTTATTACAATCCCCATAATCTCGTATAATCTCGTTGCGGTTTCGTTCAACGGTTTCTTTCCGGAATCTTTCGATACATCTCGCCGGAGTGAACCTCTCGGCCCGAGACTCCGGAAAGAAACTTATACGTTAGACGGCTGAAGAAACGCGGGCCAAGCGGATTGGCGCGGGCCTGCTACCATCTCCGGGGCAAACAGAGATTCCGGGTAACCACCGGCGGAGGTACGTATGAGTTCAGAGCCTGGTATCACACGACGCGACTTCGTTCTCGCGACTGCGGGTGTGGTCAGTCTCTTGCCGCTAGTAGGGCCTCTCGCTGCGTCTGCCGGGCAGGTTGCCGTTAGCGACGATCAGGATCGAGAAGTTTATCGGCGAGCCGTCGCCATTGACGGACTTGCGACGCCCGACACGTTCAACGTGCCGTGGCCACCGTCCGGCCAGCTACTCAGCCAGGTCCAGCTTGATAGCGTGGCGCATTCGGGACTGACGGCTGTGAATCTTACAGTCAGTAGCGGAACTTTCCTGGCGACCGTTCGCGACATCGGCCGCTGGTTGGGACGGATCGACGCCCACCCGTCGCATCTGACGCTCATTCGCAAGCACGCCGACCTCGATCGGGCAAAGCAGGACGGCAAACTGGGACTGATCCTGGGATTCCAAGGTGCAGCTGTACTGACCGATGGACTGAGGGACTTGCTGACCTTCCGTCAGCTCGGAGTGCGAATCATTCAGCTGACGTACGACACGCGCAATGTGTTTGGAGATGGCTGTCTGGAGCCCGCAAACGCTGGCCTGAGCAAGTTTGGGCGGGAGCTGATCGCACAGATGAACGAGTTGGGCATGGTGGTCGACCTTGCCCATGGAGGTGTGCAGACCACCGCCGAGGCAATCGCCGCCTCGACCAAGCCCGTCATCCTCTCCCATACGGGGTGCAACGAGGTATACCGCCACCCGCGTAACGTGGATGACCGGGAACTTCGCGTCATGGCGGATCGGGGCGGTGTAGTTGGTATCTATCTGGTACCCTTCGTTCCAGTCAGGCCGGAAGAGTTGCTTCTACGGTACATCGAGCACGCGTTAGAAGTTTGCGGCGCGGATCACGTCGGGATTGGAAGCGACATGAGCATCACCCCGATCGACGAGACACCGGAATACCTCCGAGCATTCCAGAACGCCATGGCCGAATGGGAGAAGCAGGGAAAGGGTCATCTGGGCGGACGACACTTTATTCCAGCGTTGAATCATCCACGACGACTGGAGAGCATCGCTATCGCCATGGCCAAGCGCGGGCATTCCTCGGCGGTGATCGAGAAGGTCATCGGTGGCAACTTCTATCGTGTCTTCCGTGAGATCTGGCCAGCCGTCTAACAAAGCGCTGGAGCCGGCGGCGCGGAACTGACGCTTGCGCGCCGCGGCTCAGCGCTGGCGTTAGGCAGCAAATGCGGGGGCATGTTACGGAGGAGCGACCATGGGTACGGCTCAGGGGGTGCCAGAGGGCGCGTCGGTTGTAACGCCGATGCTCGTATGCCGCGACGCCGGGGCGGAACTTGAGTTCTGCAAGACCGCATTCGGCGCCGTGGAGCGGGTGCGTAGGCCTGGGCCCGATGGGGCGGTGGCTCATGGGTTGGTCACCATTGGTGGCGCCATGGTCATGATCGAGGCCGAGTGGCCGACGCTCGGTAGCCGCGCCCCGGTAGCGGATGGCAGTTCGCCGGTCGTGATCTACGTTTATGTCGACGGCGTGGACCGAGTTGTTGAGCGTGCCGTGGCGGCCGGCGCCAAGGTGCTCGTTCCTGTCCAGGACCAGTTCTGGGGCGATCGCACAGGGAGAATAGTCGATCCGTCTGGGCACGTGTGGATCGTGTCATCGAGGATTGAGGAAACGTCTGAGGATCAGAGGCGCGACCGGTGGTCGAGTATCTTGTCGGCTGAACGCTGATCGCTCGTCCTCTACAGCATGACAGCGCCACCCCGCGCGCTCCTGGAGTTCCTCGACAAGTACGATCCAGTGGTTCAATCACTCGCTCTCGGTCTTCGAAAGGTCGTTCATCAAGAGATGGCGCCGTGCCATGAGTACATCTTCGCAATGCGTTCGAAGGTTGTCCTCCTGTACGGAGCGACAGAACGAGTCATCGACGATGGCATTTGCCACATCAACGTGTTTGTTCACCATGTCAACATCGGATTCCTCGCGTGGCACGGACTTGGATGACCGCGATGGCATGCTGCAGGGGACGGGTAAGGCAATGCGCCACATCAGCCTGAAGACATTGGCTGACCTGCACCAATCAGGAATACGGCGCTACCTTCAGGCGGCACGGCGGGACGCGGGCCTGACTCGAAGTCCGCGTGGTGAAGTAGTGACTCGAGTAAAACCACAGGCACCGGCGCGGCGAACACCTCTTCGGTCAACCTTGTGGTGGATGTTGGAGAATCGAGTGAGAGCCAAGGCGGGAATGTGACTTCGTGCTGCCTAACACCGCATGCACCAGACGGCGCTCGCCGCCTTGTGAAGCGCCGCTGGTGATGCGTTGCCGTTAGGCAGGCAAGGAAGGCGCCCCCGACCCGACAACCTGCCACCGAGCCACCGATCCGGAGAAAGGGAGCAAATGGAGAAGATCCAAGCCACTCTAGATCATGCACCCACAGCCCCGGCCTATTTAGTAAGCCCGGTTGCTCAGCAGGAGCGCATCGCGACGCTAGACATCTTGCGCGGTTGGGCCATCTTTGGCGTGCTGCTGATGGATATCGAAGCGTTGTATCGGCCGCCGGCGACCTGGAGCGGCAGCGATCAGGGTGTGTACAGTTTCCTCGCGATCTTTGGCGAAAGCAAATTCTGGACTTTGCTTTCGTTCCTCTTCGGACTCGGCTTCTCTATGCAGTTGGTCCGTGCCGAAGAACGGGGGCGCGGATTCATCGCGCCCTATCGGCGGCGACTCCTGGCCCTGGTGCTGATCGGCGTGGCCCAAAGGCTCTTGCTGACGTGGGGCGGACACTTCTTGATCGTTTACGGAGCGATGGGGTTTCTGCTCTTCGCTCTGCGGGGCCTTCCTTCGCGGACTCTCCTGCCTGCGGCCCTTGCTTTCATGCTCATTCCCCTGGCCTATTCGGACGGTCTCAATCTAATTCGCGAGCGCCGTTTGGCCAACTCAGAAACCCGTGCGGAGGTTTTGCGGTCCGACGCCGAGCGTAGCGCAGCCGGAGTTGCTCTTCGGGCCGAGCAGCGCGAGGCCGCAAACGGAGGCTACCCCCAACGACTGGCATTTCGAGTAAAGAGCGTCTACCGCATGTATATCGCGAACGCCTATGAGAGTCTCGCCGGCCGGTTTATTAACCCGCCCTTGACGTACGTTAACTGGCTCGGCCAATTGGGACTGTTCCTAGTCGGAATGTATGTGGGACGACGCCGCATTCTGCAGGATATCCCGGGCCATCTGCCGCTGATCCGGCGTGTCCTGATTTGGGGGCTTGCTCTCGGACTGGCTGCTGGCGCCGTCCGCTATTCCCTTACTTGCGCGACAGGAGACTGCTGGCCAGACCGCTCGAACCAGCCCTATGCGACCCACCTCTTGATTTCAATGCTTAGACGCTTTGGTGACCCGGCTCTCGCGTTCGCTAATGGAGCCGCTCTCGTGCTCCTCGCCCAAAGACAGCTTTGGCTGAAGCTGTTCGCGCCGCTGGCTGCCGCGGGGCGCATGGCCCTGACCAACTACTTGCTCATGGCCCTCCTTGTGGGGGTCTTGGCGCCGACTTTCGGATTGGGGGTGTACAGGCGGATCGGTCCGACTCTCGCCTCGGCGTTGGCCGTTGCGATCTTTGCCACGCTGATGCTACTGAGCACGTGGTGGTTGAAACACTTTCGGTTCGGCCCGGCGGAGTGGCTGTGGCGCACACTTACATACGGCAAACTCCAACCGATGCGCTTGCAGCCGTCGCTCGCACCCGCAGGGGTAGGATAGCCAGCCCACAAGGTCGATCCCAAGAATCTGGGATGAGTGCTTTGCATTCGGAGAGCGTCCGTTCTTGCAACGCGTGGTCACATCACTAGCGCGCTGCCTAACACGGCATGCACCAGACGGCGCGCGTGAACCTGAAGCGCCGCTGGTGATGCCGCAGGTCGTTAGCCCGACAAACCGGAGAGGTAGACGCCAATGACCGAACCTGATCCTGGAGCGAATTCGAACGGTCCGGTCGCCTGGTCTTGCGATCTGTCCGCACTTGACGAGGCTCAGCGAAAGCGGCGGGCCTTGCTTGACGAGTGGCTTCAGGTCGGCACCTGCGAGATCATCGAACGTCCCGATGGATACGCGTTCTGGCTTCATCCCGACTGCCTCATCGCCCAACACGTCGACGAGTTCATCGCTCTAGAGCAACTCTGTTGTCCCTTTGTGCGCTTCCGCGTACTTACAGACACTGAGCACGAGGGGCCGGTTTTGGAAATCGGCGGCGGCGAAGGCGTCAAGGAGTTCGTGCATGCGCATTTCGGGATTCGTGATCATGCTGAATAACCTGCGGCTGCACCTGTCGAATCCCTTGTCACGGCCCTTGCAGAGCAAGGTCCGCGCCAGCCGGCGCCGCCGGCCGGGATTCGCAGGTGACCCGCGGAGCCGTTAGGTGGACACCGAGCAATGTGCGTTTTCGTCGCCGTTGAGCTAGGCTGGTCGGAAAGTTGGAAGGGAAAAGAATGACAAACGAGTTCACCGCAATCATCGAGCAAGACGGTCCGCGGTTTATCGCCTACAGTCCCGAAATTCCTGGAGCAAATGGGCAGGGCCAGACCAAGGAAGAGGCACGTGAAAGTCTAGCGGAGGCAATCAAGCTGATTCTCGAGGACAGGCGCGAAGATGGCCTCCGCGGGATTCCACCAGACGCAATTCGCGAGAAGGTGGTCGTTAAGTGAAGAGAAGCACCCTGCTGCAGCATCTGCGGAGGCATGGGTGCTACCGAAGGCGGATTTAGTTCAACAACCGGTTGCAGCGGCCAAGCCCGTATCGTATTAATGTCGACCCCCGCTCGACGTAGATGGACGGCAGTTGTGTGCCTGATCGTATGGGGGCTGACTTTTTTCTGCCGCAGAGATGGGGTCGTGCTCGTGGCTTTTGCGACCGTACGCTCGACCAGAGTGTGGATACCGAAACGGGTTATCCGCTGGCGGCGGGCGTTGAGGAACACCGGAGGGCGCGAGAAGTGGGACGGTCCGCATGCCGTCCGAAAACTGGCGCTGGAGCTAAGAGCTCTCAATCGGTCGGGATTGCATGTCGAAACAGTCGAGAATAGGAAGCGCAGTCTAGCTTTGGAATTGGTTGGCCGAGCGTTCGATCGCGACGGTGACGGCCGGCTCAATTCGGACGAATGCAGACGAGTCAGACTGATTCTTTATGGCCACAGCTTTGGTGGTGCAGCGGTTATCAAGTTCGCGCGACAAATCGAGGCATTGGTGATTATTCCGTTATTCTGTCGCTCACGTCTCCACCTTCCTGCGTCCCTTCGCTCCAAACCCGCTTGCGCAGGTCTAGGCTTCGCCCTTGGCTCCACAGGCTCGCCGTTCTGCCCGGCCGAATCGAGTTCGTTATCCTACGGATGAATCGTTCACCTCCTGCTGCTCCCCACCCCGCCTCGCGGCGACGCAGTTGCATTTGGTTTCAGGCCGGAGAGCGTCTACCTGGAGAGGACTTGCACCTCTCTGTCCTGACGCGCTCTCAGGCGCACGGAGCGGCGCCGAAGGCGGTGCCGTGCCCGGAAAGGGCACGGGTAATCGATGACGGCCACGAGCACGTCCACGAGCACGATCACGTCTTGACCCTGACCCCTGAAGCATGACCCCTATTTTCATGGCAGTGATCATGAATCCGAGGGATTCACCACCCCGGATGAAAATGGGCCGAGCCA
>JBPCNK010000356.1:0-6823 GCA_051001345.1 Acidobacteriota bacterium
TTCAGGCTCCAGGCTCCAGGGAATTGAATCCGCAATTCCCTGAAACCTGGAGCTGGAGCTATTGTCCCGAAGCAGGAGTGGCACCCACCAGGCCGATGTGCTTTTTCAGATGCCAACATGAATACCGTCAATTCCCTGAAGCCTGGACCCTGAAGCCTGAAGCCTGCCTTCAACGAACCGCTTTTCGCTCGTCAAATCGCTTCTTGGCCTGTTCGACCACCTCGACCGCTTCGTCCAGATCGCGCGCACATGTGACCAGATCGAAATCGGCGGCGTTGATCAGCCTTCGCGACAGCATGTCCTTGCGCATCCAGTCGATCAGCCCGCGCCACATTTCGCCATAGAAGACCAGTGGCCGGGTCGAAATGTGCTTGACCTGGAGCAGTTGCCAGATCATGAAAGTCTCCAGCGAAGTTCCGATGCCGCCGGGAAACACGACGAAGGCGTGCGACATCCGGACAAAGTGATGCAGCCGGCTGAAAAATGTCTGGTGCGCCGTCACGCGGTCAACGAAGGGATTAGGCACATTCTCAAACGGCAGGTTAATGGTCAGCCCGAAGGAACGGGTCTTGTGGGACGGGTTGCATTCTTTGGCCCCTTCGTTGGCGGCTTCCATCAATCCCGGACCGCCGCCGGTGACAATGTCACAACCCAGTTTGGAGATTCTGCAGGCCAGGCTCTTGACCTCATCGAACAACGCGTCGCCACGGGTGATTCGCGCGCTGCCGAATATGGTCACGCGAAAGAAGCGAGTGTTAAGGGGCTGGATCGACTCCAGGTCATTGATCGTGTCCCAGAGGCGATAGATCAGTTTGTCGACAACCTTGCTGATATTCTCGTCGGAGCGCCGCGAAGGCTCCTGACTGACCGTTCCGATCAGCGGCTTGCCCTTGGTCTGGCTGACGCTCTCCAGTTTTCTCGCTGTCGAAGGTCCTTTGTCCCCCGGCTTTTTTCTGGCCATTGGTTGCCCGTCAGGCGGAAAGAGCCCGGGCGACCTGTTCGAGTTCGGCCGCAAATTCCGCACGGCCGAGTTCGCGCACCTCGCCTGTGTCTGTGCGGACGACCCGAAACACTTCAGCTTCCGGCAGAATGCTGCGCGGCACGCGCGCCTGAACCATTTCGCCGGCGGGGGCAAAACTGGTATGGGCACGGTCGTTGACCCGCCCGTCGGCGTCTATCGTCGCAAATCCCTTCTGAACGCTGCCGAGCTGGACCTTCACATTCTTAATGTGGCAGTAGGTACGCACCGCGTCATAGGAGATCTCAGGTTGCATGGGTTCCCAGGAAATCAGCCGGTTGAGTTGTCATTCTAGCATGGGGCCGAGACGCCAATCGTTTTGCAATACGATGGAGACTTCTTTCATTAAACAATATTGCGTTTGACAAATAAAGTCGGGTTTCTTATGATCTTCGCGGGGTGCGTCGCGCGGCCGACTGGCCGCCAGAACACGGAGCCCCAACAGACCGCGACCGTAAGGGGGCGGGCCGGTAGATTAGGAAGCAAGATCAAAAATCGTGCTGAAATTACAAGATTTCACCGATTGGTGATTGAAAGAGCGTATGTCACAAACTTTTGGGGAGCGCCTCCGAGAAATCCGGGACAGCCTGAAATTGACGCAGCGCGACATCGCGACGCGCACGGGCATGGATGATTACTACATTTCCCGGCTGGAAAACAATCACATCAATCCGACGTTGTCGACAATCAACAAGATCGCTCAGGCTCTGCAGGTGGAAATTCGAGATCTCTTTCCGAGCCCGAAACCCGAATTCAGAATCAAGCCGCTCAAACTGGAAGACGATCTGAAAAAAGTTGTCGGATTGTGGAAATCCCTGATCCCGGAGCATCGCCGTCTGCTGTTGAAGTTCATCGAGCAGACGTACAAGCTGGACACCAAGGGCGCCAGAATTAAGATCTAGTCAGAGCCGCGAGCGTAAGCGAGCGGGCAATCTCCAGCAACCACTTCGAATCCACGATTATCCCGGCCTCCGACTCGCAATCAACTCCGCAATCCTCAATCTTCCCAATCCGCAATCCAATCCTCAATTTCCCAATCCCAATCGGCAATCAACTCCGCAATCCCCAATCCGCAATCCGAAATTCAATCCACAATCCCCAATCCCCAATCCCCAATTTCAAAAAGCTACTCCTTATTGCACTAAACCTCGTGCCGCTACTCGCCAACGACAACCGACCTGCCCGCCCTTCATCCCATAAACGACGTTGTGCATGTTGACCGTCGTGCAGACGTGGTTGGGAATAATCCGCAGCCGGTCCCCTACTTTCAGGCGCCCGGATGCCCGGGTTATGTCGAGATATCCGTGCTCTTCGTTCATTTTTTCGAAATAGATGTCGGGGTCTTCGCGGACGTGGCCGAATCCCCGGGCCGGGCCCGAGCGCAGCAGATCGCTTGAGAAGGTCTTGCTTCCCCCGTCGACGATGGCGCGTCCCTGGACCGCAGTACTGACGACGGTTGTGACCACCGAAACGGCACAGTCTTCCCAGGCGCAAGCGCCACAGTAAACCGTGGTCGTGTCATTGAAAATGTAAGTGCCGGGCCGAATCTCGGTTACCCCGCGCAGTTGGTGCGACAACAACGCAGTGGGCGTCGAGCCGCCGCTGACTACCGCAAGCTTCAGGCCTTGGGTGGCAAACAACTGGTACAGTGATTCCAGAAGGCCGCGTAGTTGGGCCAGCGCCGACTGGTGGGTTCCGTCCAGGTCGCGGATGTGTCCCGGATAGAACATCAGCCCTTTGAATCGCAGCCCAGGCAAACCCGCAACCAGCCGCGCCAAGTCCACGGCAGGTTGGCCCGCTGGCAAACCGCAGCGACCCAAACCGACGTCGACCTCCACCAGAACTGCAATCTCGACTCCCGCCGCGGCGGCAGCCTGGCTGAGGCCTCGCGCAGCCACGTCCGAATCGAGCGAAACGCATACATTCGCTTCACGCGCCAACTCCGCCAACCGCGCCGCCTTGGCGGGCTGAAAAACAGGATAGGCCACCAGGAGATCCCGCACGCCGCCTTCAAACATCACTTCGGCTTCTCCCGGTTTGGCCACGGTGACGCCACAGGCGCCCTTTTGGATCTGCATGTGGGCCAACTCGGGAATCTTGTGCGTCTTGGTGTGCGGCCGCAACGCCAGTCCATGCGCGCGGCAGTACTCGGACATGCGGTTGAGATTTTTTTCCATGATGTCCAAATCGATGACGACGCTGGGCGTTTCCAACTGGTCAAGCGGCAGCGCCGGCTCGAATAACTCTTTGTCGATGGAAAGATTCATGGCGGTTCTCCAATATCCAGTCCGCTTTCCTGGTTGAGAAACGCAGGCTTAGGATGCGGCTGGCCCTCGCTCCCCGGCTTTTATATCATGACTGGATGCCGCGGTTTTCTGCCGATGTCCTGATCGCCGGCGCAGGGGTCATCGGTTGCTCGATTGCCTATCATCTGGCGTTGCGCGGCGCGAAGGTCGAGGTGTTCGATAAAGGTTCAATTGGCCGAGAGGCCTCCTGGGCCGGCGCCGGAATTCTGGGTCCGCAAAGCGAATCCGATCAGGCCGGCCCCTTCCTTGAGATCTGCCTGCGCTCGCGCCGGAGCTATCCCGCGCTGGCAGCGCGACTGCTGGAGGAAACGGGAATCGATATCGAGTACGAAACCACCGGTGTGCTTTACGTAATGGAAAGCGAAGCCGAGCGGCGAGACCTCGAGCAGCGCGCCCGCTGGCAACAAGCTGAACACCTCGCCGTCGAAATCCTGAGCGCCGAGGAGGCCCGCAAGCGCGAACCCCGGTTGACCAGCCGGATCCAGGGAGCGCTGCACTTTCCGGAAGATCACCAGGTTCACAGCCCGCGACTGGTCGAAGCGCTGGCCGCGGCGGCGCGGAGCCGCGGCGTGCTTTTCCACGAACACTGCGAGGTCGCGCGCGTCGAGGCGCAATCTGGACAAGTAGACATCACAACCAGCGCGGACCGCCACAGCACACGTTACCTTGTTCTAGCCGCCGGAGCCTGGAGCGGCCGGATCCCGGGGATCGCAGCACAGTTTGTGCCGGTCGAACCCGTGCGCGGGCAGATCGCCGTCATCAAAACGGAGCCCGGTTTTCTGCGTCACGTCCTGTACTGTCATGAGGGTTACCTGGTGCCGCGCTGCGGCGGGACGATTCTGATTGGAAGCACCAGCGAACGAGTCGGATTTAACAAGAGCGTCACACAGGAAGCCGTCGATTCCCTGCAAGCGATGGCGCGGCGCCTGCTGCCCGACCTGCAGGATGCGCCGCTTGCAACCTCCTGTGCGGGGCTGCGGCCGGCCGGCCCCGACGCGTTTCCTATTCTCGGTCCGATTCCGACGCAACCGCGTGTCATTGTCGCCACCGGCCATTTTCGCAACGGCATTCTTCTGGCGCCGCTTACCGGGGAACTGATTGCGGGCGGTATTCTAGGTGGCCGCTTCGATCCATCGATCAACCCGTTTTTGCCGAGGCTAAGTCCGTACGAGGGGTCAGGGGTCAGGGGTCAGGGGCCAGGGAACGAATCGTGAATTGAATCGCAATCCGCGTTCAAGCGGCGAGTGGTCGGTGGCAGGAATACAAGGCAGACCTGAAAGTGCTATTCCTTGTATTCGTGCTACTAACCACTTGCCACTTGAACGAGCAGCGCCACCGCGATGATCGTGAGTCCTATCGCCGAGGCTACCGCGACCAGAAAGCCGCGCTGGATGGTGGTCCGTTTTGCATAAGCTCCGATCAGTGCGGGAATGACGGTCCACCCCACCGCGGCGATGGCAAAGAAGAGGCCCACCGCGCGACCGCGCGCCTCGAGCGGGACGTGACCCAGCAGCAGCGCCAGAATGGTGGGAAAGATGGGTCCGAAAATCAGTCCGGCCGCCACCACGGAAAATACGGCTGTCCCCGCGTTGCGGCTGAAAACAACGGTCGTCATGACCACGATGCAGGCCAACGACAAAACCAGGACCAGCAGCGTCTCCTGTCCCGCCGGAAGAGTGAATGCCGTGATCAGGCGAGAGAACATGAAGAAAAGCCAGAATGCGGAAAGCCAGCGCAGCGCAGTGCCTTCGGTCAGGCCTCGCTCTCCTAAGAAGGTGGTCGACCAGGCGCCCATGGCCGCTTCCAGAGGACTGTAGAAGAAAAAGCCCAAGGCGCATAGCCACAGAACCGGATCGGCCAGCAGGCCCATGACGACCGACTCTGGGGCTTGCAGCGGAGCAACGCCGGCCGTGGCGGGAATGAGGGTTGAAAAGTCCACCAGGAGGGCCAGGAAGCCCGGAATCAGCACCACCGTGGCCAGAGCGGAGAGAATTAGCGGGACGTCTCTCTTTCGAAGCAGTGTGGAAAGTCCGATCGGCGTCACGAAGGCGCCGATGCCGAAAAAGACGTTGGACAAGTTAGTGGCATAGGTCAGACTGCCGCCAAAGACAGCCGGAATGATGACATTGACTGCGTTTACGATGGCCGACCAGGCGCTTCCCATCACCAGAATGGCGACGAAGGCACGCGTGTAGGTGCGAGCTTGCGCCAGGATGAACAGCGCAACTCCCATCAGAAAACTCCCGCCTGCCATGACCATCTGCTCTCCGAAGCGATCGGTCAAAAACCCGCTGATCAAGATCATGGGGATAATCGTGAAACCGAACGCGGAGACCAGGCCACCGACGCGAGCCTCGTCGATCCGCAAGCGACGGGCCAGAGAGAGTTTCATGCTGCCGAGCAGCGCCACGCCCACCCCGCAAACTAACAGAGCAGCAATGGCCATGGGTTGGATCAGTACGTCCATTTATTCCTCCGAATCCGCCTTAATCCGCAAAGGATACTACCCGGCCGACCCGGGGCCAAGCTTACTTTCGAAGAGAATTACGAATTACGAGTTACGAAGGACGAGGTACGAGATACGAGGTACGAAGGACGGAGGACGAGGTACGAAGGACGAAGGGCGGCTTGCCCATTCGTAGAGCGCAAGCAATGCGCAATCCTGCCCTGACCCGCTCGCGTCGCTCGCGGCACCTTTAATTGTGGCGCCGACAAGCGCGGGGTCTGACTGGCTGGCGACCGGCGACTGGCGACTTTGGTTCTTGGCTAACGGGGCGCAGATTCGATTTGGCGTAGGACTTCGGAAATGAGATCGACGTAGAACTGTTTGCGATCGATGTCGGACGCTTCGACAAAGCGTATGAGGTCCCTGACCGACACGACCGATGCCGCGCGGAAGGCGTCAAGCCTCTGCTTGAGCATTTCGCGGAATACCTCACGCTCGGCAGGCTCCACATCCAGAGAATCAACCGACTGGATATGCTTGGCCATGTTCTTCAGACTGCTCTGAAAACAGTGACACGTGCTCAAAACGTAGTCGATAAACTTGGAGTCTTTTTTCTCGTGCTTGATTCGCCCAAGGTAGTAATGGGCATGGCACTGGGAGCTACCGTTAGCCAGCGCGGCCAGAAAATCCCGCTCGGCGTTTTCCAATTCGTTGCGCTCGAAGTAAAGCACGGCCGAGAGGTACAAAATTCCGTCGGAATTGGGCAGCCGGAGTCGCGCCGAATCGATCGAGGCCCGAGCCTCGTCGGCTCGACCAAGCACGTGGAAATTGTAGGCTCGGTAGTAGTGAGCCTGGCCCTGATAATAGTCCACCTCATTGCGGCTCAAGCGCCGGCCCAGGCGATCGTCTGCGATTAGCACTTCCAAAACGGCGTTTGACTCGGCGGGACGGCTCAGTTCGTGCAGCGAGGCGCCTTTGCCGAACAGCGCGATCGGATCAGCCGGGTCCCACTGCAGCGCCGCCTCGTAATAGCTCAGCGCGCCGGGGTAGTCC
>JBPCNK010000357.1:0-14751 GCA_051001345.1 Acidobacteriota bacterium
GCAGATTTTGTGTTACACTCTGTTCCGTCAAAAAAAGCCTCCTTGCTGGTCCAAAAGCCGTGTCGTTACTGCCTTTGTACCACATCGAGGCTTTTTTCATTCATGCTTCATGCATAATCCGGGCTAGTGGCAAGTGACCAGCGGCAGGAATACAAGTAAGACTGCTATGCCAGTTCTTCCTTGTATTCCTGCTACCGATCACTTGCCCCTTGAAAATGGCGCCGGCTGCCCGGCCGGTGTGTCTTAGGGGCGCTGGTAAATGTGGACATCTGAACGAGCACATTGGAGTGGCGGGCGGTGGTTTCTCGGCTTGATCTTGTGCAGCCTGTCTGTCGCGGCTTTGTGGGGCGAGGAATGGGTCAGCCTGTTTGACGGCAAGACGCTGGCTGGTTGGACGGCCACGACGTTTGGCGGAGAGGGCGAGGTCAGCGTCGCAAGCGGCCAGATCATTCTCGAATCCGGTGACGACTTGACTGGGATCACGTGGGACGGCGGCGAGATTCCAAAGATGGATTACGAGATCAGCCTGGAAGCAGTTAAGTTGGACGGCAATGATTTCTTCTGCGGCTTGACGTTCCCGGTCAGAGCCTCGCCGTGCTCGCTGATCGTTGGCGGTTGGGGAGGCGGCACCGTGGGGCTTTCAAGTTTGGACGGTAAGGATGCCTCGGAGAACGAAACAACTCGCTCGATGAAGTTTGCGCACAACCGCTGGTACCGGATCCGTGTGCGCGTCACGCCGGACAAAATTGAATCGTGGATCGACGACGACAAGGTTGTGGACGTGGCCACCGCTGGACGGCTGATCTCCATACGTCCCGAAATGTATTTGACACAACCTCTGGGTGTCGCCACGTGGCGAACCAAGGCGGGGCTTCGCAACATTCGAATTCGCAAACTTTGAGAAAGGAATTACGGATTACGGATCGCGAAGACCAAAAGACAAAGGACTAAGGACTAAGGACAAAGGACGTAACTCGTGATTCGTAATTCGTCCTTAGTCCTTCGTCCTTAGTCCTTCTACGACTATGAAACTCGCAGCCCCACTTTTCGTCATCGCCCTCGCCTGGGCGATGCAGCCCTCGCTTGATTTCGATCTGCTGATTGTGGGAGGTCGCATCGCTGACGGTACAGGCAACCCGTCTTTCATCGGTGATGTGGGAGTGCGCGCAGGGAAAATCGTTGAGTTGGGCAGTCTGACCGGTAGGGCGGCAGCGCGCGTAATCGATGCGAAGGGTTTGACGGTGGCGCCCGGTTTCATCGATATTCACAATCACTCCGACGATTCGATTCTGGTTGACGGCAACGCCGAAAGCATGGTGCGCCAGGGCGTCACGTCGATGGTTTTCGGCGAAGGAGGCTCGGCGGCGCCGCGAGGCGGCCGGCAGGACGCCGCCATGGCGTCTGGCGACTGGCATGATTTCCAGGGTTACTTCGCCCGGGTGATGCGCCAAGGGGTTTCCACCAATGTCGGCAGTTACGTGGGATCGAGCCAGATCTGGACCTATGTGCGCGGTCCGCAAGCCGGGCCGCCGACGTCCCAAGAACTGATCAAGATGCGGGAACTTGCGCGACAGGCGATGGAGCAGGGAGCGCTCGGCGTGGCAAGTTCACTGAGCGGGCCGCCCGGCGCGTGGATCGATACTGACACGCTGGTGGCGCTCTGCCAGGAAGTCGCTCGCTACGGCGGGATCTATTCAACGCACATCAGGACCGAAGGGGAAGGAGTCTTCGCCGCGGTGGCCGAGGCGTTGGAGATCGGGCGCAAAGCAGGCGTTCCAGTCGACATCATTCACCTGAAGATCGCCGACCGCAGGATGTGGGGGCGGATGCCCGAACTTGTTTCCGCCATCTCGGAGGCGCGGGCCCGGGGTCAACAAGTGGAAGCCAACGTCTATCCGTATCGCGCCGGGCAGAACGATTTGTCCAGCATTATTCCGCCGTGGGCGCACCAGGGCGGCGCCACTCAGATGTTGGAAAGGCTCAAAGAACCGTCGCTGCGCCAACGCCTGGAGAGTGAAATTCTGAACGGCATTCCTGGCAGCAGCTGGTACAACCATTACGTATCCACAGGCGGATGGGACGGGATGCTGCTGGTGTCGTTTGAGAATCGGGAGTACAAGAAATACGAGGGCATGCGGATGAGCGAAGTGATCGCTGCCCGCAACGCCGACCCTGTTTCGGTTTTATTCCATCTCCTCGAAGCAAACGGCGGATCGGTACCGACCATCTACTTCCACCACAGCGAAGAGGACATGCAGCACGCGCTGCGTCAGCCCTTCGTCTCGATCGGTTCGGACGGGACGGCGGTGCGGACCGATGGGCCGCTGGCGCAGTCGCGGCCGCACCCTCGCTACTACGGCACGTTTCCCCGAGTCCTGGGCCGCTACGTTCGGCAGGAGAAAGTGCTCTCGTTGGAAGAAGCAGTTCGCAAGATGACTTCGGCCAACAGCGCGAAGGTCCGCATTTTCGATCGCGGATTGCTGCGCCCGGGCATGGCCGCCGACATTACTGTCTTTGACGCCGCAACCGTAATCGATCAGGCAACCTTTGAAAAGCCGCATCAGTATGCCACGGGAATAGAATACGTCCTGGTCAACGGAACGGTGGTGCTGGAGCGCGGCCGGCACACGGGCGCCAGGCCAGGCGTCATTCTGTACGGCCAAGGAAAACGTTGAGTTCTGGCGGCCTGTAGCGGTTGTCGCGTTTTTCCCACAAAGCCCGTCGTGCAAAAAGGAAGTTCGTCATGGCCGGGACACTTGCCTTTGTATACGGCGCCATCAGTTACGCAATCTTTTTCGGCACGTTTCTCTACGCTGTAGGCTTTGTCGGAAACCTCTTCGTCCCCAAATCGATCGATTCCGGCACGGAAGCTCCGTTTACGCGAGCGCTGCTGGTCAACGTCGTCCTGCTCGGCCTCTTCGCTGTTCAACATAGCGGTATGGCACGACCAGAATTCAAACTATGGTGGACTCGGATTGTTCCCAAGCCAATTGAGCGCAGCACTTATGTCCTTCTTGCGAGCCTGGCGCTGCTGCTGCTGTTTTGGCAGTGGCGGCCCATGCCGGGTGTGGTTTGGAGCGTGGACAACCTGATCGGCCGGATGGTTCTGCAGGGTTTTTACGGTATCGGCTGGCTTGTAGTGATCTTCGGTTCGGCCATGATCGATCACTGCGAGCTCCTTGGACTGCGCCAGGTCTACCTGTACCGGCAAGGCAGGGAATACTCCGATTCGGGGTTTAGGACGCCGGCTCTTTACAGCTTCGTGCGCCATCCGATCATGCTGGGTTTTATCATCGCCTTCTGGGCGACGCCGCGGATGAGCGCCGGTCACCTTCTATTTGCAGCTGTCACGACTACCTATATTCTCGTCGCCATTCAACTTGAGGAGCGCGACCTGACCAACCTTTATGGCGACCGGTATCGAAAGTATAAGGAGCAGGTCAGAATGCTACTGCCTCTGCCGAGGAAGTAGCGGTGCCGCGACCGTAAGGGAGCGGGCACGTTCGACCACTTTAAATCTCCGGCATGACTGGTAGCTGAGGGACCGCTCGCTTACGCGCGCGGCACCGCCATAGCGACATGACAACGAGCACTGACCACCGGCCTGGCGGCCGGTGCCACTCCACTGACCCCTGACCCCTGTTTTTTTGAACCCTCTGATTGGGATGGCGCTCCAATCGTAATATGATGCGCCACGCTATCCCGGCATGCGTCGTTCTTCTCTTGGTCCTGGCACTATCGACATCCCTGCAGCAGTCGACGCCGTCGCGCGGCGGAGTGGCGGTCTTCCCGTTTCAGCCCTTTGAGGAAGGAGTATCCTCGGGCCGCAAATCGGAGGCCGCTCAAGCTGGCCGCCAAGTCGTGGCCGACCTGCAGCAGCGCGGCTTGCGAGCCGAGCTCCTGCCTTGGCCGGCCGCCGATTCAGCCGGGCGCGGCAATCGAGCCAATCTCGGTGTTTTGCTTGGGGCAGCACGCCTCCGCGACTTTTCAGCCATCGCATTGGTGGGATATGGCGGAGCTGCCAGCGGCTCGGAGACCGCTGACAATGACGGTGACAATGACGCACAGGGCAGGAGCCCTGTGCCCACACCAAACCTGGCCCGCCTGTCTGAAGTCGCGGGCAGGCTGTTGAGCCCGGGCACCGACTCGCTTATCTTCGAAGGGGGTTTGATCGAGACTTCCTCGGCTCGCGTATTGTGCAAACTCGAGTCTGCAACTGCGCGCGACATAGCCGGCCAGATTGCAGCCGGTACCAGCGGCATGCTGGTGCCGGCAACTGTACGTCGTGTCGCCGGCGGCGTCGGATTTGCTCGCCTGAGTTACCACTTTCAGATTGATCGCGACTACGACCAGCGCGTGGAAGTAGAGGTCGTCAATTCCACGAACACACGACAGCGTGTCCGCGCCGGCATCGGCGCCCAGGATCCGGATCTTGTGCTGGGATTTCTCGGCGCCGGATCCACCGCAGGTCCAGCCATACTTGAACCGGGTCAACTGCAGCGTCTACGACTGGTCGCAGGCGCGCCAGCTGCCCAAGCCTCCAACTACCAGTTTGTCATCCAGTTGAAGAATCTTGACAGCGGCGCTGTCTTAGATACGGTTCCGGTCACTCTCCAACTCAAACAGCGCCGGCTCCAGTTGCAGGTTGAAGAAGCGCGAGTGGCTCCCGCATTTTCCGTGCGCAACTACCGCGTCGTAAATCTGGGCGACGAGGTCACCGACTTGAGCGCGACGCTCGGACGGGGGCTGGCCCCGTTGGCTCGCATCAGTCCTTCCGTTCGCCAGACTCGACTGGCCCCGCGCCAGGGGCTCGATGTGCAGATCCATCTTCTTGCGGCGGCCGCAAGCTCCGTGGACGGAGATGTCGTTTTTGAAGGCAATGGTGGCCAGATTCGCGTCCCGGTTCGATTCGATGCGACCAGTCTGCCCGGACACAACGATGCCGATAATCCGGAGGCCTACCAACTCTATCGTTCTGAGGCGGAATTCTGCAGCAACAAGGGCGAGGCGGAGGTTGAACTGGACGGACCCAGTCTCGCGGCTGGCAGCGAAGCTCCGGTGTACCTGCAAATGCGTTTTACGCTGCGACACGATCGGGCCACGTTGGCCAATCACGATACGCTGATTGAATTGAACGGACAAGAAGTCGGAAGACTGTCCCGCAGGATTCCCGAAGGGACGTATTTATTTCCGGTGGCACCCCATTTGCTGGATCGCCGTGGACACAACCGGGTACGAATGAAGATCTTAGGAATGAACGGCGCCAGCTACTCGGTCGTCAGCTCTGTGCGGCTGTTGGCCCCGGCCGATTCCTGGGGACGGCGGGCGGCGGGGCGTGCCGGAAGTCGGAGCCTGAAGGAACTCAATATCGACCGTCCTGATATCGGAGTCTTCGCCAATTCAATCGGTGCGCTGACCGCGGCGCCCATTGACGGCGAAACACTGCAGATTCGGCTGCTGGTCAAAAACCTGGGGCGGCAATTGGCGCCGGCAGGTCTGCTGCGGCTGTACAATCAGGACCCACGGCCGCTGTCGGCCGGAAATCCGCTCGAGTTGCTTCGTCGCATGCAAATGAATCTGGGCAACCGCCTGCTCGAACTGCAGCGGGTCGGGTCGGATATATCCTATCCAGCCTTGGCGCCCGGCCAGCAGACCGAGGTGACGGTGCGGGCGCGTTACGTCTCCGCCGTCAGTACGAGGTTTTTTATTGTTGCCGAAGCTGGAGAAAATGATTTTGATCCAGACAACAATATCCAAACGATGACGTTCGGCACTCCGGAAACGCTTTCGCCTCTGCTCGGGACCGACCTGCCCAACTTGTTCGGCGCCCCGTCGCTTGGCCGCATCCTGCGGTTGCCCGATCGCCAGGATTACCGAGCTCAGTGGGAGCGCCGGTTGCGCGAACTGGCCGGAAACGGCCTGAACCTCAGGCTGGTATTTCCCTAAGAGCAGGGGTCAGGCTTCAGGGGTCAGGCTTCAGGGGTCAGAACTTGATCGTGCTCGTTGCCGTGCTCGTGCACGTGACCCCACCTTATTCATCTGCAGTTGTTATCAATCAACAATTCGCAATTCCCTGAAGCCTGGAGCCTGAAGCCTGATTTATGGAACATTTCTGATCCGCGATCCGTTTGACTCCAGACAGGGAGGCCTCTATGTCTTACTTGTCCCTTGGTGCCACCGGTTCGCCCGGAACGGTCAGCCGTTCCCTGGTCAAAGGGCTCTTTGTAGCCAGCTGCCTGCTTTCGATCGTTTCCTGGTACACGACCTATCAGGGCATGGCGCTGTACCTGTCAACCTGGTTTGCTCTGTTGGCGTCGCTCGGGGTCCAGTCGGCGCTTGTCCTGGTGGCCTGGCTGATCGGATTTACCCGAACGCGACGGAGTCTGTTGGTTTCCGTTTACGCAATGACGGCAGTCGTTTCGGTCGCTTTTTCCTATGTCAGCCTGTACACCTGGTTTTCGGCGCGGCACCGGCCGGCAACCGTCCAGCGCAACCTTTACGAAACACTCAACGATGCGACCGACCAATCCCAGAAACTGCTGGCCGACGCTATCGGCGAAGGGCAGAAACATGTCCTTGCGCTGAGCGAAATGACCGCCGCCGAAAAAGCTCATGGCTACATTTCGGGGGCCGAGGATGCCGATCCCTATCTGGCGGCGATTCGCCAGGCTGTGGCCCGCGAGGCGCAGACCTATAGCAGCAGCTATGCGGAAGGAACCGGAACTGGCCTTCGCTACAACGCGTTTGACCGCTACGCCAGTCTGGCGCGTCAGTCCGTCGAGCGCATAGAAAAATCCCAACAGGCGTTGACCCAGTTTCGTGCTGCAGTCAAGCCGCTGGACTCCAGCGAAAGCCAGCTGCGTTCCTTCCGCGAGGCCTTTGACGCGATTCCCTGGACCGAAGTCGAGCAGACGCTGCACGCTCCCAAGTTCGCAATTCCCGCCGTTCCGTCCTATACGGATTTCGTCGACCGTTCGGCCACCGACCAAGAGGACCTGTTGCTGGCCTTTCAGGACCTGCTGACGGCGCCGACGAACCGTCACGTCTTTGCTTTTGCGTTGGCGGCCTTCATCGACGTCATTATTTTTCTATTGGCCTATGCGGCGGGACCCTTCTTCTTCGGATCGGTTGAAGAACGCTGGTACGTGGGCGCAGCCGCTTTGGACGGAGTCCAGGAAGTGGTCTTTGTGCGTGACTTTCTTCGCAAGCTGACACCGGCCGATCGCGGACTGGCACGCGTCGAGGCCGCGGGTCTGACGGCCGGAGAGCGCCAGTTGTGCCTGTTGCTGGCTGCGCGGGGAAAAGCTGTTCAAACGGAGCACGACGGCAGGTCCGCACACCTGATCGACCAGTCCGTGCAGGAACATATGATGGAGTGGTTGTCCGAACAACGCATTCCGCTGCGGGCGGCCGGGCCGGTTGTACGCGGCGCTGGCTTTCAGCCGGTGGAATGAGAAAAGCAGGCTCCAGGCTTCAGGCTCCAGGCTTCAGGGGACCCGCGAGAAATGCCCAGGCTCCCATTCACGATTCGCTTTTCCCTGAAGCCTGAAGCCTGGAGCCTGGAGCCTTGGATAACGGCTTGGTCGCAGGGGACACCAGGACTTCGCCGTCGACCCCGAAGCGCGAGCCGTGGCACGGACAATCCCAACTTTGCTCGGCGGGATTCCACTTGACCAGGCATCCCATGTGGGTGCAAACGGCCGAACAAGTGTGGAGCTTTCCTTCCGCGTCGCGGTGCGCCGCAACGTGGGCTCCGTCGACTGAAACGACTTGCCCTTCACCCCGCCCTATTTTTTCCAAGTCGGATCCGACCCCAAAAAGGCGATCTCCTACGAAGTGCATAGGGTAATCGATGTTCTCGACGATGTAGTCGGCTGCCGCCGACGCAACGGGCCGCACCCGATCGGCGCAGTACAAGCGGGCCCAGGGGTTGGTCCTGCCCAGTATCGCGTCACTAAGGATCATGGCTGCCAGCGTTCCAAGAGTCATGCCGGTCCCACCAAACCCTGTCGCCACATGGACCCGCTCCGAAGAAAACGTCTTCCCGATGTACGGGACACCGTGCACTGGCTCCCAGACCTGGCCCGACCAGCGGTAGACGACCGAACTGATATCAAAGTGGTCGCGGGCGTATTGTTCAAGCGCCGCGAAACACTTGTCGGTATCGGGTTGCTGTCCGGTCCGATGATCTTCGCCACCGATAAGCACCAGCGGTGGCTTGCCTGCAGACGGTACCCACTCACGGATGTAGTGATAGGGGTCCTCTGAATCCCAAAACAACCCCTTGGCGCCGCCCCCTTTGCGTAATTTCACGGCCAGGACATAGGTCCTGTACGGAGCGATCTTGGTTTGCAGGATCTGTTCGTTTGTAATCGGCGCATGCGTAGCCACGATGACATCCCGTGCGGTCACGACGCCATGCTCCGTTTGGATCTGGCACGGACCGCCATCCTTGATATCCAGGACTGGTGTGTCTTCCAGGATCAAGCCGCCAAAGTCCGAGATGATTTTGGCCAATCGCAGCAAATAGCGCCGCGGATGAAACTCCGCCTGATTATCAAATTGCAGTGCTCCGGCAACCGAAAAAGGCAAGGGTGTCTTTTTTGTCCAACTGGCTTTCATCCCAAGCTGACGAGAGGCTTCCAGTTCTTCACGCAACTCGGCGACATCCTCCTCGTGTTCGGTGTAAAGGTAGCCGTTGACGCGACGAAATCCGCAGGCGATCTTTTCGGATTTGACGGTGGCGGCGATCTGTTCGAGGGCGGCACGACAGGACGTAGCCATCAAGCGAGCATCGTGCAGTCCGAAGTCCTCTATCAACCTATGGCTGTACGTGTCGAGTATTTCAGTGAGGTGCGCCGTCGTCCGCGAGCTCTCGCCGGTCGCGATCGAAGACTTGTCCAGTACAACGACCTTCCGCCCGGCACGGGCAAGCAGCAGCGCGGCGGTCAACCCGGTCACGCCGGCGCCCACGATGGCGACGTCGGCGGAGAGTTTGCTGGGAGGATTCGTTTTGAGTTGCTTAGAAGGCACCGTGGCCATCCATAGGGATTGAGTCGTTTGCCGCATTTTGCCTCCGGGTGATCCTTTAATAGTAGCTCCGCTTGCAAGCGCTGGTGGTATTGAAAACTGATATAGTCGCAACGGCGGAGAGTTGGAATATTGTTTAGTGGGCGGCCTTACGGAATGTGCCGATGACGACCACGAGCACGAGCACCTCGACGTCCACGAGCACGGCCAAAACACAGGCCAAATATTTTCATAGGAGAGGACACAGGGTTGTACAGAGGAGAGCTCTGTCCCGTGTTTTCTGTAATGGCAACGTCGACTTTACATCGCCCGCTGAGACGGTTTATGGCTGAATGATTGAAAAGAAAAGCAAAAGCAGTCACGAATTACACGAATTAAACGAATTAACCCGAAGTCCGCTGATAGGGATTTGCGCTCTGGTTCAAAAGGGGCGTTGCCAACCGGGTACGATCGACCTAAGAGCGTTCGGGTCATTCGGGTTCATTCGTGTAATTCGTGACTGCTTTTGCTTTTTCCCTGTAATTGGCGCTGAGTCGTTTGCATTACGCTGCCCACTGCCGGCTGCCTACTGCCGGCTGCGGTGATTGATGATTAATCCAAACATAGGTTGGCTTGCTGTTTTTCTTCTGTTATGCAGTTGTTCGATGCGATCGACGGGCCGCACTGATCAATCTGTGGTGTGGAATCTCAATAGTCTGGACCGAGTCAGCGGTTTTCCCACGGAAATTCTGGGAGCGCCGCAGGTCATTTCGACCGGCCACGGGCGGGCTCTGTGGTTTGACGGGAAAGACGACGCCGTCCTGATTGACTCCAACCCGCTAGCCGGGGCCGTGCAATTCACACTCGAGGTCGTTTTCCGTCCGGATTCCGGCGGTGAGCGCGAACAGCGCTTTGTACACATGCAGGAAGCCGATGACAAACGCGTCCTGATCGAAACGAGGTTGACCGGCGATGGGCGCTGGTTTCTGGATACATTCATGAAGTCGGGCAGCTCCGAACGCACGCTCCAGGCCCGCGATGTCTTACACCCGATGGACCGCTGGTATCACGCCGCGCTGGTTTATGACGGCCGCCAGATGCGTCATTATGTGGACGGGGTTCAAGAATTGGCCGGCGACGTTGCCTTCGAACCGATGCAGTCAGGGCGTACTTCGCTCGGGTGCAGGTTGAATCGCGTGTTCTGGTTTAAGGGAGCGATCAGCAAGATTCGTGTGACGCAACGGGCATTACCTGTAGGCGAGTTTCTGCCGAAAATCGCGAATTGAAAAGTAAAAGGGAAATGACATCGGCCGCGAGCGGGCAATCTCACCGCTCACGTTGTTCGTGGCTCTGTTGGTTGCTAATTGAAAAGCAGATCGCAGGGAAATGACATCGGCGGCGAGCGGGCAACCTCACCGCTCACGTTGCTGGCGGGTTTGGCGGTTGCTGTTTACACTCTTCCGTTTACGTTGCCGGCGCTGCGCTGCTATTTTTCCCAGGACCACGTCTTTAACATCCTTCTGTATGCGAATGTCCCTCCGCTGAAAATCCTGGCATCCAACATCACCTTCTGGACGACGTTCCATCGCCCGTTTGGAGGACTCGTCTACGTCGCGCTCTATCATCTGTTCGGAATGACCGCCTGGCCCTACTATCTCGCTGCACTGTTGTTGTTTTTCATCAATCTGGCGTTGGTCTTCACGCTGCTGCTGCGGTTGACGGGAGACCGGCTCGTGGCTTCGCTTGCCACGGCGTTGTCCAGCGTCCATCCTGAGCTGGTAGACATCTGGTACAACTTCGGGGCTGCCTATGACCTGCTGGCCCTGGGCCTGATGATGGGCGGTTTTCACTTCTACCTGTCGTTTGACCGCCAGACCGACCCGCACCGGGCGCGGCGGTTCTATGCGGCTTCTCTTTTCATGTATGTCCTGGCGCTTGACAGCAAAGAGGCCGCGATCTCTCTGGTCGCCATCCTGGGACTTTACGAGTGCGTCTACCGATTTCCTTTGCAGTGGCCCTGGACGCGATTGGGCGAACTGGCGCGGCGCCTGGGCCCGTTTGCGGTTGTGGCGGCTGCCTATGCCGCCGGTAAACTGTTGGGCGCCGAAGCTACGTGGAAGCGCCACGAAGACTACCAGTACCGGCTGGATGGAACGATCCTAGAGAATCTGCCGGGTTATTTCGATCGCGTCGTCAACTATCATTTTCGGTTTGACGCCTCGCTGCTGGCCGGCCTGGTCGTGGTGTCGTTGGTACTGGCTCTGATCCTTCGCAACCGCGCGATGCTGTTTGGCTGGTTCTACTTTTGGGTGGCGCTGGCCCCGGTGGCCGGACTGCCGCGCCCGTGGGGACTGTATTTGTACATTCCGCTGGTGGGCATCGGCCTGTACCTGGGCGCGCTGGTTTGTGCGGTATTGCCGCGCACCTTGCGGAAACGGCGCTTGTTTGACGCCGTCGTCCTTCTGCTGTTCCTGGTAGGTCTGACAAGTCTGCACCATGGAGCGCTTCAGGCAGTCGCCATACGGCGTTTCCTCGAACCGGCGTTGGAAAGACACTCGTATGTGCGACAACTGTTCACGCTGTATCCCGACCTTCCCGGCGACACGGCCCTGTTTATCCGGCGATCTCCATTTGTCGATGACTGGGCGCTGCACTCCGCCGTCTGGCTCCATTACCGCAAGCCCGGGATCTCCGTGCTGCAAGGGCCCGACGCACGGCCCGCTGACTTTCCAAATCTGGGGCGACAGTGCACGCAGTACCGCGTCGTCGCTTACCAGCAGGGCAGAGTATATGAGGTCGAGCGCGGGAAGCTTGCGGCCGGGGAGTTGCCGCGGTGAAGCGTCCCGTCGCCGTCATTGTCCTGGCCGAGTTGTTTGGAACATCGCTTTGGTTCAGCCTCAACGGCGCTGCGACGGACCTGACGCGCGCCTGGGGATTGACGCCTGCGCAACTTGGACTGCTTGGGATGGCCGTTCAGGCTGGGTTCATTGTTGGAACTCTTGGCCTGGTTCTCTCTGGTATCGCCGATCGTTTCCGAGCCAGCCGGATTTTTCTCGTGGCGTCGCTGGCGGGCGCCTGCTGCAACGCAGGCTTTGCTTTATTCAGCCGCGGGGTCGCCGATGCGATGGTGTTCCGATTTGCGACCGGTGTTTGCCTGGCGGGAGTCTATCCGCTCGGGATGAAGCTGGTTTTCAGTTGGGACCCCAAACGCGCCGCGAGCGTGCTGGGATGGCTGGTAGGAACCCTGACACTCGGTACAGCAACGCCGCACCTGGTGCGGGCCGCCGGCGCAAGCTGGCATTGGCAGAGCGTCGTTATCACGTGCTCGCTTCTGGCGGTCCTGGGCGGAGCGTGTGTGGCGGCCGTCGGCGACGGCCCTCACCTCCCGGGGGCCAGTCCAGTATCGGCGCTGCAGGGCCTATCGGTATTCCGAAGGCCGGCCTACCGTGCTTCGGCCTTGGGATATTTCGGACACATGTGGGAACTCTATGCCTTCTGGACTGTTGTTCCGTTGCTCGTGGCTGCTCTGGATCCGTCGTCAACTCCGACGGCAGTTGCGCTCGGCTCGTTTTTTGTCATTGCTGCAGGCGCGGTCGGATGTGTCGCCGGAGGCAGCCTGGCCGAGCACTGGGGAAGCACGCGCGTGGCGGCAGCGGCACTGGCGCTGTCGGGTGCAGTTTGCCTGGTCTATCCTTTGGCGGCCGGCGGAGCCAGCGTAGTTGGCTATGCGCTGTTGCTTGTGTGGGGATGGAGCGTCGTGGCCGATTCTCCGCAGTTCTCAGCCCTTTCGGCGCGCGCCTGTCCGCCCGAACAGGTCGGCAGCGGATTAGCCATTCAGAACTGCATCGGTTTTCTGATTACGCTCGTGTCGATCCAACTGGCCACGGCGTTGTGGCCGCACCTGGGCGCCAGGGTGGCATGGGTGTTGCTGCCGGGACCGGTGTTGGGGCTGGCGGGGATGAGTCTGAGCCGCGAACGAAGAGAGCGGTGAGCCTTAGGTTTCTACTACAAATTACAAAGTACGAAGGACTAAGGACTAAGGACGAAGTACGTTCTTCGTCCCTTGTCCTTCGTCCTTCGTACCTAGTACTTTGTCCTTCGTCCTTCGTAGTTAAGGTTTGGTTTTCATCGGAAAATCATCGGTTCGGAAGGGAACGGCCGGCAATCCGGCGCGATTCCACAAATTGACGACCGGATAATCAGCCCAGCCGAAGCGGACAGCTACGGGGTTGGAAACTTCCGGACTAGTGACGAGGATGCGATCGCCCTCGATGCGCGCGGCCGCCCATGCGAACTTGCCATCGGCGCCTGCGATTGCAAAACTCCTCAATTCTCCGCCGCGTGCCTCCAATCCGCCGCCGACGTGATCAAAGCTCAATACGACTCTGTTGCCGTCGATTTTCATGCTCTTGTAAACGGGCCCTGAGTACTCCACCTTTTCTCCATACGCGATGGCGCGCGCCGCTAGCGCCAATCGCGCACCGACAGGAGCCTTCTTTGTCGGGTGAATGTCATTCTCTTCACCGACGTCGGTGATGACCGCCAGACCGACTCGTGGCAGCGCACGCGTCGCCAGCCACTGCGCTTCACGCAATTCAGCCCAGTCGCTCTCGGCCGGCTGATCTTTGATCTTCATGAAAGGCGCCAGTTGAACGGCCAGGAATGGGAAGTCTTTCTGGCCCCAGGCTTGCCGCCAGTTGGCGATCATGTCGGGAAAGAGCGTGCGATATTGATGCGCCCGCGAGGCGTTGGATTCTCCCTGATACCAGATCGCGCCCGCAATCGCATAGGGAAGCAACGGAGCGATCATTCCATTGTACAGTTCGGCAGGCTTCCAGGGCGCCCGTGGCGGGTTTCCCGGAGTCTTGCCCTGACTTTTCAACTCGGCTGATTCTTTTTCGTAGCGAACTCGCGACTCATCGTAGCGTTTATACGCGGCCGGATAGGCGTCCAGGATGTTGCTTTTGTAATCCGGGTTGGACGCCAGGTTTTCCTGGCTCAGCCAGACTTCCGCAGGCGAGCCGCCCCAGGAGGTGTGAATGACCCCAACGGGAACGCCGCGCGCCTTGCGCAAATCGCGAGCGAAGTAATAGGCAACCGCCGAAAAGCCGGCGACCGTTTCGGGGGTGCACAGTTGCCAACTGGACTTCACATCGTTGACGGGCGTGTCCGACTTTAGTTTCGGAACGGTAAACAGCCGCAACTGTGGATCCGCGGCGGCGGCAATATCCTGCTCGGGTTGGTGGGCGCGCCGCAGCGCCCATTCCATATTCGACTGGCCGCTGGCTATCCAGACCTCTCCGACCAAAACATCGCTGATCGATATGGTGTTGCTGCCGGAAACCGTCAGGTTGTCGGGACCTCCGGCGCGCAACTTGCCGAGGTGCGCCATCCAGCGTCCGCCCCGCGCCGTCGCTCGGACCTTTTTGCCGCGGAATTGGACCGTCACATCCTCGCCTTCGGCTGCCCAACCCCAGATGGGAACGCGCTCGTCCTGCTGCAGGACCATATGGTCGGAAAAGAGTGCGGGCAGTTTGACCTCGGCGCGCGCGACGCCGGCGATAGCAATCAGAACGGCCAGCAAACCGACCAGCATTTGTAAGGATCGGAAACATCGACTGGGAGCAGAACTCATTGGGATCTCCTCTTGAGAACAGGGGTCAGGATTCCAGCTTCCCGGAGCGGTGGACTTCCGACCTCTGATCCTCTCGGAGTGTCAAATCCCTTGCCACTCTTGATTTA
>JBPCNK010000358.1:0-10848 GCA_051001345.1 Acidobacteriota bacterium
TCTTTGTGCCGGCCGGTTACCCGTTCTCTTTGGATGCCAGCAAGAGCAGCGATCCCGACGGCGATCCGGTCGGCTTCGAATGGTATCTGAAGGCCGGATCTCAAGAGCTGGTACTGTTCGCCGCGGCGTTCCCCGTCGTGCATTTTACGCTACCCCCTGGAGCCGGCAGCTACACCTTCGAGGTCCACGCCGCCGACGACTACTATGTCACCCGGTCGAACGTGACCATCTTTGTCATCGACGTGAGTCAATCCGGTCCGCAGGTGTCGGTCGTGTCGAGTTTTGACGGCGACAATCAGCCGGCCAACGCCCGGCCCATTCTCCACAGCATTCACGGCGGCACTTCGGTCAATGAACACCAATCGATCTCCTGGACGGTTACGGCCGCCGATCCCGACCCGACCAATCCGCAATACCCGGCCATTGCAAACCCTGCCTTCGGCATCCCCGGCGCAAGCTCTGTGGCAACGCCCACTTCGGTGCTGAAGTATCGCTGGACCGCTCAAACAAGCGCCGGTTCGGTTGTGCCGCTCGAAAATGCTGAACTGGAAATCGCCACGTTGCGGGCCGGCGATGTCAAGTCCGATACAGTTGTCCAGGTCACCGTGGTCGTCAGCGACTCGTTGGGCCTTTCGGCGCGCGCCACATTTTCAGTGACGATCCGCGATGTGACACGGCCACCGGTTGCGCGGATACAACAGCCTGCTGACCCGCTCAGTCCCGGAGCACAGAGTGTTTTGCTGGATGGCCGAGCCAGCAGCGATGCGGATGCCGATTCTTCCGACGGACCGCTTCGCTATTCCTGGGAACAGATCACCGGGCCTGCCGTGATTCTAAGAAATACCACGAGTGCGATGGCGCAATTTGACGTTCCCCAGGGACTGTCCTCCGGCCAGCTTACTTTCCGGCTGACTGTCCTTGATGACTTTGACGTGTCAAACCCCGCCTTGGTGACATACGCAATTCGGTCACGCAGTTCTGGCGTACTTGTGCCGCTCTTCGGCTCGGGCGTCGCGAGTTCCCCGTTGAACGGCGATCTGGCAACGGCCTTGGCGTTGACGGTGCTTCCTGGAGCTGCAGCTTCGACGACGCCGCTCCAGGTGCGATTTCGAGCCAGCGGCGAGCGCGGTGAGTTCAAAGAAAATCCGCCCGCTCTGGACGAAGTGTTTTACCCCGGACAGCAGCGTGGATACTTTGCAGACCTGATCGACCAGAAGTTGTTCCAGGGTACCCCGCCCGCCCAGCGCTTCCTATCCACGGCCCTGCAAGCGGTCGTCTCGGGCGAAGTCACACTGCGGGGATTTTTCCTGTTGTACTCGCGCAGCCCCAGGGATTTCGGGAACATGGACGGCGTCACTTCCGATTTCAAGCTGGCAAAGAAACTGATCCTGCCCGGGGTGCGTTATGGCCGCTCCCAGTCGGAAGTAACCCGTCAGACACGCGTCTTTCTGCAAAACCCCGGCTCGTCGACAGCCGCAATTACGGTGACGCTGACGTACCCCGGCGCCAACGGGGTCGTCCGACATGTCTCGCCGTTGATTGAGCTACAAGCCGGAGCCGCCATCGTGGCGCCGATCGACGAGTTGTTTCCCGTGTTGAAAAGCCTTCCACAACCCGTCGACCTTCATTCGGGAGCTCATGTGGTCATCGAAGCAGCATCCGAAGTGAGCGCCATGCAGGCCTTCCAAAATGCAAGTGATTCGATTGCCGCCGTCAAGGCCATCGTGCCTGCAGGTTCCGGCCAAGAGTCCAATCTGACGGAGAAAAGGATGATTGCGCCGTTTATCACCGTCTCTCATCCTTCGCTTGAAGTTCCCGACCGTTTTGATTCGACCGTGACGCTTTATAACGCGGACCCTACCAATGAAGCTTTCGTCACGGTGCGGGCCTACTCGCCGGCGGGTTTGCAACTGTTCGCGCAGAATGAAAAACAATTGACCGTCAAACCGGCCAGTCAACTCGTGCTGCCTGTCCTGGATAACGGCGGCAACGGTGGCCTGTTCGCCGCAGGGCTATTCGATGCGGTCAGCGACCCAAGGAATGGCTATCTGGAAATCCTCGCTCAAAAACGCACGGGATTCGGCGCTCCCTACGGCAGTCTGGACATCCAGGGATTCACCTCGATTCGATTCCCGGGCCGCAACGAGACAGCCATTCCTCTGGCCGAAGCCGGCCTCCTGGAAGCGTACTTCCTGCACGTGGCGCACAACCCGGGCCGGGGAGATTTTCGCACGGCTTTGGCTATCCTCAACGCCAGTCGCGAAGACACTTCGGTTGTGGTCGAAGTTTTCGCGCCCAATGACGCGGCGACCCCGCAGGACCGCGCCCTTCTTGGAGTTCCTTCGTTGACGGGCCGCCATCACCTGCCCGCAGGTGCTCAACTGAACCGCTTCATCGACCAGCTGGTCAGCGGCCTGGACAATCTCGAAGGCGGATTCATCCGTGTGCGTTCGGAAAATCCGGCGGCCAAGTTGATGACCTTCTGCACATACTTTCTAATCGACAATGCGAGCCCGGGACTACGGGTCCACTCGATGGCCTCTATCGACGCCGTTACAAAATGACCTGTCGCGCCTTCGGCGCTCGGATTTCTCCGCGACGGTGACCCCCGCCCTCACGGGCAGGGCTACTGGCTTAGCGCCTCTTCGAGGCGCGGTGCCCCTCGGCTGCCAGCCGAACTCATGGCCTCCCGCATTCCTTCCGGGGAATCTTTTAGCCATAGGACAGAATAGAGCACATTGACCAAGGCAAAGTGTTCGGGATGCTCTGATAGTCGGACGGTTGGCCAATCCGGTCGCCATCCCTCAAAAGTGTTCTGACACTTGCCAAGTTACTCGTCAGCAGTCCGTAACCTGACCCCTGCCCCCTGAAGCCTGCCCCCTGGCCCTTGACTTGCGCTGTTGCAAATCGTCGCTACACTGAACTTGATCTGTAATGCAGATCCGGGAGAGCGCGCAATGTATGACTTGGTTGGTTTAGTCGCTTTGATTTTCACCGGAGCTTTTCTGTTGATGTTGCCGATCGCAGCTGCTTTGCTGGGGATATGGTTGTTTGAAAAAGCCAAGGTTTCGCTGCAGTCTCGGCGCCAGCATAGCCTGGTGGAATAACGCCCTGACGGCGCGGCACTGAGGGCAGTCAGCAAACGGTCGAATCGGCGGAGAGTGGCGCCGGCTAGCCGGTGTGCTTTCGATATGGTGGCACGGCTGGGACAGAATTGCTGAAATCGCAATGTCACTGCACCCTTCCGGGCGCGGCACTGACCGGTTGGCACAAATCGTTAGAGCACGCAGTTAGCCCCAACGGATTGCTGTAACCCCTCGAAGCACTCCGGGCAGAAGGCACTGGGGACATCGCGCGCCATGGTTTCAAACACTGTCTCCGTCGGCAAGGTGTCCCGATACGGTCGTTTGGCGGACAGCGCGTCATAAACATCGGCCACGGCCAGAATCCGCGCGGGAACCGGCAACTGTTCCCCTCGCAAATTCCGATAATACCCTTTTCCATCCATCCGCTCGTGGTGGGCGCTGGCCACGAAGGCCAAATCCTGGAAGGATGAAATTTTCTCCAAGATCCGCTGTGTATAGTAAGGATGCAGCCGCACTATTTCCTGCTCTTGCGCTGTCAGCTTGCCGGGCTTGTCCAAAATCGTATTGGAAACGCCCAGCTTCCCAATGTCGTGCAAGAGTGCGGCGCGGCGAACCAAGGTCACGGTTTCGGCCGGCAATCCCAAGTAAGTCGCCATCCCGACGGCGGCCTGCGCCACACCGACCGAATGCCGGTGCGTGTAGGGTGACTTGGCGTCGATGACTTCGGCGAAGGCCTCGCAGACGTTGTCCAGCATCGCGTCATCGGCGTGCCGGGCTTCAAGGGCTGGTTCCAATTTGAGGACGGTCTCGCGGGCGATCTCCTCTTCGAGTTGTTGCCACAGCGTTTCGTCGTGTTCAAAATCCAGCGCCGCGTCGACCAGCTCCGGGTCGAACCACTTGCCCCTGCGCTGCCGCAGCATGCGGCAGGCCGCGGCCGGTCCCTCCAACGTCGCAAATACTTCCAGCGTTTGGCAAAGATTCGCGATACGCGCAAACAACGGAATGTCGCGACCTCGCAGACCGTCCGGGTATCCCTGGCCATCGAAGTGTTCGTCCAGACTTCTGATGGCTTCCGCGATCGGCTCGGAGAAACCCATTTTGCGGGCAATTTGAGCTCCCCGATCGCAGCGGACCTGCGTCAACTCGGCCAGTTGCTTTTCCCCTTTGAGGCTCAATTCGACGACTTTGGAAAATCTCTGGAACACCGTGCTGCCCGGCTGTGCGGTCTTGCGTACGTAGTTGAATCCGTCCAGCAGTCGCGTCCAATCGGTCGTCTTGAAGTCGCGCTTGGCGGCGCGGTCGTCGGCGCCGAAGATCTGGGCCATGCGCGCCGCGTTGCTACTGCAGCCGGAATCTTTTAACAGGAGTGCATAAAAAAGCTCCGAGCGTTCTTGTGCCGAGAGTTGGATCTTTTCGGCCAGCCGCATGCCCAACAGGCAAGTCCGCACCGAATGCCCCATGGGCTGGCCCTCGGTCAGGTCCAGGGCAAACGACAGCGCCGACAGGATCTCGGACAATCGTAACTGGGGAGCGGCCTGGGCCGCGCTTTGCCTGCATGGTCGTCTCAGATTCCATGCTACCATTTTTCGTCAACTCGAGTTCCCAGGATGAATCAAAAGAGCGGTCTGAATCACGTTGCGGTTTGGTTGTCGATTACGCTGCTTTGCGCCGTGATATCGAGTCCCGCTCGGCCTGTTGGCCGACGCGTTGCGGTCATCAACACTCTGGCCGGGGACGGAAATGCAGGCTATTCGGGTGACGGCGGCCCTGCCGGCCAGGCCCGGATCAACAATCCGTTTGGACTTGTGCGCGGTCCAGATGGCGCCTTATACTTTTGTGACACGTTCAACCATTCGATCCGCAAGATCACGCCCGGCGGCATCATTATTACGGTGGCCGGCACCGGACAAAGCGGCTACTCCGGTGACGGCGGGCCCGCCCGACAGGCGCGGCTGAACGAACCCTATGAAGTTCGTTTTGATCGGCGGCGCAATCTTTACTTTGTCGAACGTCTCAACCACGTGGTCCGTCGAGTCGACGTTCGCGACGGCGTCATTTCGACGGTGGCCGGCGCCGGCACAGCCGGCTTTTCCGGCGACGGCGGACCGGCTACCCGCGCCGTCCTGAGCCAACCCCACAGCCTTCAGTTCGATCGCGCAGGTTTTTTGTACATCTGCGACATCGGAAACCATCGAATCCGCAGGATCGATCCCAACACCGGCGTCATTGTCACTTTCGCGGGAACCGGAGTCCGAGCACCGACTCCTGACGGCGCCCCGCTGTCGGGAACTCCACTGGACGGACCGCGCGTCGTCGATTTCGACCGGCGCGGAGATCTCTGGCTCGCGCTGCGCGAAGGAAACGCGGTGTACCGCATCGATATGAAGCGTCGCCGGCTTCATCACGAGGCTGGAACCGGCAAGAAAGGTTTTACCGGAAACGGCGGTCCTCCACGTGAGGCCACACTTTCGGGCCCGAAAGGAATCGCCGTTGCTCCCAACGGAGACATTTATTTGGCCGACACGGAGAGCCACAGTATTCGAAAGATCGATCGCCGGCGCGGAACTTTGGAACTGGTGGCTGGAACCGGAGAGAAAGGAGACGGCCCGGAAGGCAACCCGGTTGCATGTCGACTGTCGCGCCCGCACGGGGTTTATGTGGATCGCGACGGCTCAATTCTGATCGGAGACAGCGAAGCGCATCGGGTCCGAATCGTTCGTTAGGGGTCAGGGGTCAGGGGTCAGGGGTTAGGGAATTGCGGATTGCGGATTGCGGATTGCGGATTGCGGATTGAATTGCGGATTATGCCGCGGAGGTAGCCGTGGTCGTGGTCGTAGACGTGCACGTGCTCGTGGACGTGGTCGCTATGTACTAGGACCGACCCACCCAAAAGCTGACAGGCTGGAAGCCTGTCCGACGGTGAAGCCGGTGAAAAATCGGCCCCAGCTTTTGCCGACTGAACTAAAGATTCCGCAACCTCGACACCAGGGTATACATGGCAAAGGCAAGCATCGCCGTCGACGATACCCACAATGCCACAGCCGTCCACAAACGGCCGCGCAAATTCGGATCTCCATGCTTATAGCGCAGGTAGATCGTCGAAAACCCGATAATCGGCAACATGCAGGCCTGGGCCGTCCCGCCGACCAGCACCATCAGGACCGGTTCGCCCACCAGGAGGTACCACAGCGTGTAGATGGCAAGTAGCACGACTACCGCCACTCGGACGAACAACCAACGTTGCTGTTCGCTGTGAATCTTCAGGAATCCGACCAGATCCAGAAAATCGACCAGCACGCGTGAGTTGGACGCATTGGCGGAAAAAACGGTCGAATACAGAACAAAGAAGGCGCCCACCAGAAATAAATAATATGCCCACGGTCCCAGCGTCATCGTGTAGATGTTCGACAGCGTTTCGACCATTCCATAACCAGCCGGAATCTTACCCATGCCGAACAGCACGCTGGCGCCCAGCACGTAAAATGACACGGTGGCCAGGGTATAGACGACCATGGCCACCAGCACGTCGATGCGCATGACGCGCAACCAGCCTTGCACGCGCTTCTGCCAAGCAGCCGATCCATCATTGCGGCCGGCAAAACGCGCGTATCCTTTCTCCAGACACCAGTATGGGTAGTAAATCAACTCGGTGGCTCCGACGCCCGTGATCCCAAAGGCCGCAAAGGCCACTGCCAACCCGCCCGCGGGTAGCTGAAAGCGAAAGCCATCGACGACGTCTTTCAGCCGCACGGCATAGGGCGTCCAGACCAGCAGCAATGCGCCGGCCACCGTAATAATCGTAAAGCTGACAACCATGAACGTCGAGCTGGCTTCAATAAAGCCATAACGCCCGCGGGTCAGCAGCACAGCCGTCCCAATCGCGATGACGATCGCCCAGGCGGCGACGCTCAGTTGCGGCCAGACCAGATGGAAAACCTGGCCCACACCGCCAATGATGCCGCCCTGCTGGAACGTGACTCCCACGAACATGATCATCCAGCACCACACCACCCAGGAGGCGCGCCAGCGCGGGCCGGGAACGCGGTCCAGTGCGCGGAAGGTTGTTTCCCCTGTGAGAATCGTGTGGCGTCCGAGGTGTTCCTGGACGGCCACCTTGATGACACAGCTGATCAGAATCAGCCACAGGGCCACAAATCCAACGCGCGCACCCAGCGTTGTGGTCGCAATCAACTCGCCCGATCCGACGATGCCTCCCGAAAGAATCATTCCTGGGCCGAGCTGTTTGATCGTGCTAAGAAATCCGGTGGGCGCCTGGCGTTCCTGATTGGGCATGGTTTCTTATTCTAATGAGGAGCTGACATTTAACCCCAGGCTAATTCCAAACAGTCACCACTGAGGACGTAGGCTTCAGGCTCCAGGCTTCAGGCTTCAGGGAATTGCGACCTTTCTTTCAAACCGCAATCCGCAATTCCCTGGAGCTTGGAGCCTGAAGCCTGATTCAAAACGGCACGTCCACTTTGAGTTCGCCTGACAACTCCCTTAATTCCTGTTCGAGCGCCGCGCCCAGCGGGATCCCTTCGGCGCACCGGCGCTGTTCGACTTCATCTTCGATTTCACCCGGAACGTAGATCCGATCGACTCCATCCGCGCGCGGGCACGAGCGCATTCGTTCGACGATGTCATCGACCCGATCGCGAAATTCTGCCAGCGCGATAAAACGATCGATCCGGAGTGCGGCAAAAGTGTGGGCCGAATTGGTGGGGCGATCGAGATCCTGGTACATCATGCCCACGCCGTTTGAAAACCCGGCGCCACTGAGCACTCCCGTCAAAAGATCCAACATCAAGCCAAGCCCGTATCCTTTGTAGCCGCCGAGCGGCTGGATCAAACCATGGAAGGCTTCTTCGGCGTCATCGGTGGGAATGCCATTTCGGTCCAGCGCCCAGGTTGTCGGAATCTTCTTGCCTTCCTGCCGAGCGACCATGATCTTGCCGCGAGCCACCGCGCCGCTGGCCATGTCCAGGACAACGGGTCGCTGGCGGCCGGCCGGGACGGCCACTGCCAAGGGGTTGTTTCCAAGCCGCGCTTCCCTGCCGCCACTGGGCGCCATGGTCGGGCTGGCGTTGGTGGCGGTAAATCCGATCATGCCGTGTTCTAGCGCCTGACGCGCATAAAATGCAGCGGCGCCAAAATGATTGCTGTTTTTTACAACCACAACGGCCACGCCTGCCTCGCCGGCTTTGGCAATCGCCATTTGCATGGCCTGCTGCGAGGCCACTTGGCCCATGCCGTTGCCCGCGTCGATCAGCGCCGAGCTGGCCTCTTGGCTGACGACGCGCGGTCGAGCCCGGCCGTCGATGCCTTGGGCTCGCAGCCGATCGGCATAGATCTTCAGGCGCAAGACACCGTGTGAGTCGACGCCCCGCAGATTGGCAGAGATCAGGTTATCGGAGATGATTTGCGCGTCGGCCTGGTCCAGACCAAGCTGGCGGAAGCAACCGACACAAAAGGCGTGAAGCTTTTCATGAGAAACAGCGCCCATGATCAATCGTCGCTGCCGGCCTCGTCGGTGTAGTCCAGTCTCTGGACCTCATCGACGAGGGGTTTGACGACCTGCTCGACAAACTGAACATGGATCGGGTGGACGCGATAGACCTCCAGCCCCCCGCGCCCTTCAAAGTCCATCACGAGCGCATACTGAAACGGATCATCCCGATTGGTGGACCGTCCGACGCGCAAGTTGCAAACCCCTGGAACTCTTGGCAATTGCGCGCGCGCCTGATCCAGCAAATGCCCGATCTGCTCGGCGGTGGCGGTTGGCTTGAGGCGGTACAAGACGATATGAGTGAGCACGGCCACCACCAATTACACGAATCGAGACGGGATGGCAACAAAATCAGGCTCCAGGCAACCCAGGGCTCGCCCTGGGCTCTATTCTTTGCCCCCTGCGGGGGCACGTCATTCCGGCTCTCCGCATCGGAGGGGTGAGAGACTGTAGAGCCTGTCGCAGACGTCAAGATGGAGGCCCCCCACAGGTCAAAACCAGCCTCGCCGGTTCGGCAACAATTTGCCGTCAGGCGTAGGGGTCTAAACGGTGGTCGCCCCGCAGGGGCGAAAGATTAAAGCCCAGGGCGCAAGCCGGCGCAAGCCCTGGGTTTCGGGTTCGTCGTTTCCACCAGCCCCGCAGGGGCGAAAGATTATGGCCTTTCACCGACCGAATACCTCTGCCAGTTTTTCGAGAGTAAAATCGGGCGACTTGCACAGGTCCAGGATGCGCTGCTCGCGCTCGGCTACGCGCGCGGCGGCTTGCGGAATCTCGCGGGCGATCGAGGCGGGCAGACACAGCACACCGTGCTGATCGGCGTGCACGATGTCGCCAGGCTGGACGGTTAGTCCGCCGACCTGAACCGCACCGCCGAAGTCGACCAGATGAACGTAAGCGTGCGAGACACAGGCTCCTGCGGCAAAAAACTGAAAACCGAGCGCTCGAACCTCGTCCAGATCCCGGACACAGCCATCCGTCACGACACCGGCGCAGCCCAGCCGCTTATGGACCGTGGCCTGAACTTCGCCGAAGTAGGCGCCCACTCCCGTTGGCTCGTCCAGATCCTGCATGACGAGAACGCGGGGTTCGGGAAATCCTAGAATGTACCTCCAGAGTTCGTAGCGCGACCCGGGTTGCTCGGCCGGACGCGAGGCCGCAAAGCGCGCCGTGACGGCGTATCCAACCAGCGGGCTCATCTCCGGAAACAGGGAGCGAATGGCCGGCGACATAAAGCCCTGGTGGCGGGGGCGCAAATCAAATAGCTCGATGGCATTGGCAACCGTGGGAGTACTCAAGTTGCGCAAGGCATCCAGATCTTCACGGGTCAACTGAATCTGAGATTGACTCGACATTCTTCCGGTTCCTTTCGCATTCCGCCTGGTGCGAGAATAGGTTTGTGAAACTATACGATATCTCCTCGCCGATCCAACCCGGGATTGCAGTTTGGCCCGGCGACACTCCGTACCGGCGCGACGAAATCCTGAAGATGTCGGCGGGCGCCTCGGTCAATCTGTCGACAGCGCACATCAGCCTGCACACGGGCACGCACGCCGACGCTCCGAGCCACTTCGCCGACGGCGCCGCGGCCATTGACGCGGTCGATCTGCGTCGTTATCTCGGCCCGGCTCTTCTGGTGACACTCGCCGTGGACGGCAGTATCCGGCCGGTCGACGTGGAGGAGTACCTGGCGCACCGGCCCGAACGGCTGCTGGTGCGCTGCAATCCATCCATTAACCCAAATTCGTTTCCGGTATCGTTCGTCTCTTTTTCTGCGGAGGCAGCCAAGCGTATCGGGTCCATGGGAGTCCGCCTTGTCGGAACGGATGCGCCTTCGGTCGATCCCATCGAGAGCAAGGACCTGCCGGCGCACCATGCGTTTCAGAGGTATGGAACGGCCATTCTGGAAAACTTATTCCTGCGAGATGTTCCGGACGGAGAATACGAACTGATCGCGCTGCCTCTGAGGATTGTCGGAGGCGATGCTTCGCCGGTTCGGGCGTTGCTTAGGAGCTAGGGGTCAGGGAAGGCGCCCTAGCAGCTAGTGACGCTGTGAGGTGCAGTGAAAAGCAGCTTCACCACAGAGGCACAGAGGACACAGAGAAAACACAGAGAGAAACTTCGTACAAACGACCGGCCGTCCGTAATTCCAAGTATGCATCTCAACGAACTTACTGAGACGGTGCGGCGACCGAGGTTCCGAAAGTCTCATAAGACCACTTTTCTCTGTGTTCCTCTGTGTCCTCTGTGCCTCTGTGG
>JBPCNK010000359.1:0-8545 GCA_051001345.1 Acidobacteriota bacterium
TTGCTCCGACTCACGCTATCCTTGGTTACATGTCGAACAGGCAATTACATGATGTGGTCCTTTCACCACACTAGATCAGCCAGGCTTTTCCTGGCGTACCGAACGAAGAGAGCGGTGGCAATCCAGTTTTTGCGACGCCCGTCAATATCACCACTCTCTTCGTTCGTGGCACTGACGTTCGTGGCACTGACTCCGCGGCACTGACGCTTCCGTGGCACTGACACTTCTGGAGTACTGCCTACTGCCTACTGACAATCAATTGACAATTTGAGACTGCGGACTGGTCCTGCGACCCGTCCAGCGTTGTCCCACGGCGAAGGTCAAACCGATCAGCACGATCAGCAACACCGAGTAGGCGGCGGCTCCGCCGAAATTGAAGGAGCGTATCTGCGAGAGAATCTCAATGGAGATCGGGCGATTCTGCAGATTGAACAACAGAATCGACGCCACAAATTCCCCGAGAGCCAGCGTAAAGGCCAGCATCGAGCCGGCAGCGATGCCGGGCAGCGCCAGGGGCAAAATGACCCGGCGAAAAAGGTAGAAGCGCGTGGCTCCAAGCGATAGGGCCGCCTCCTCGAGCGCGACGTCCAACTGCTGCAGACTGGTCTGCACCCCGCGCACGAGGATCGGAATATTTCGAAGGAAGTAGGCCAGCGGAAGAATCCAGAAGGTCCCCACTAGGAGCAGGCGTCCGCGGCCAGGTTGGTGCGACGAGAAAAAAGTGGCCAGCTCCATAGCCAGAACCGTTCCCGGAATCGCCCAGGGTATCAGCGTCAGCGCTGTCACTATGGAGCGCCCTCGGAAACGTACACGCACCAGCAGGTAGGCGGCTGCAACACCGAAGACAATGTTGCCGGCAGTGGCCACTAGGGCCATGGCCAGCGAGTTACGGATTGGATCAAAAAACTGCGGATCGTTCCAAAGGCGAACATAGTTTTCGAACGTGTAGCGCGGCGGAAGGATCTCAGTCGTCCAACTCCCTTCGGCCACAAAACTGATCAGCAGGACCGTCAGATGCGGCAGCAGCAATGCGATGACCGCCAGGCTGCCGGCAAGGCCAAACACAAGGCGCTTTGCTCCGGACTGGATGGGGCGGCGAATCGCGCTGGCGCCTTTGATGCCGCCCGTGTAGCGGCCGCGTGATTCGACCGATTGCAGCAACGCCAGAAAGAACAGCGACACCAGCGCCAGCAGCACCGTGTCGACCAGCGCCAGCGGCAGGTCGCCGCTGAGCTTCGAATTGTAAATCTGCATGGACAGAACCCGCACGCCGCCCCCAAAAACATAGGGAGCGCTGAAGCTGGCCATCGAGCTCATGAATGTGAGCAGCGCGCCGCCTACGATGCCCGGCACAATCAGAGGAAGAGCGATGCGGGCCAGCACGCGCCGCCGTGACGCTCCCAGCGTGGCGGCAGCTTCGAGCAGCGCCGGATCGAGCCTTTCCAGCGCGGCTGATACCAGGAGATAGAAGTACACGTACATCGAGTAGGCGTGGACGAGCAACAGAGCCCACCAGCCGCGCAAAGTTAGCGGAGGCTCGGCCAGACCGAAGGCCCTTTGGATCAGACGCGTAAAGATTCCACTTTCTCCATATAGAAAGAGAAAGGCAATGACGCCCACCAGCGGCGGCAACAAAACCGGCAGCGACGCCAGCACCGACAGCAGGCGGCGGCCGGGAAATTCGTACCAGCTGAAAAGAAACGCCAGCGGAATTCCGATGGCGCCGGCCAATACGACGCTGCCAAGCGAGAGCGCGACGCTATTGACTAGGGCCTGCCGGTGAGCCGGCGAATTCCAGAAGCGGCCGTAGTGCTGCAGGCTCAAGCCGCTTTCGCCCTGCAGGCTTTCGGCCAGCAGGTGCATGTTCGGCAGCACGACCCACCATAGCAGCACGAAGACGACGGGTATCAGCAGCCACAGGTGCCAGCGCTGCAGCGGGATCATTAGCCCGGATTATTCACAAAATGAAAAACGGAGTCACGAATAATCGCGAGTGATCTCGAATCTATGAACGGCCTTGGCTGCAACATTTACTTTGGTATTGAGCATGGCGACCGCCACTTGATCCGTCACTGCGTCGTCGACCGGCTGCGGTAGCATCAGGGAGGGGTGAGGTGATGAACGACGCGTCCGATCCGACCCTGTCGAGCGTTAGCCCGCCGATTTGGCCGCAGAAGATCGCCCACTACGAATTTCAATTTTTGAAAGCGTCTCGATTTCGACTGGCTCCACTGTGATCTATTTTTCTCTGACTACGTCCATCACCCATAGTTCGCCCGTTTCTTCGGCCCAAATGACGTACAGATAATTTCCGTTTGTCGCAAACCGGTCGAGGCGGCCGTACCTACCCTTAAAATGTGTGAGCTGACGTTCCGCTCCTCCGCTGGTCGGCACTTCAAAAACGTTTTCGACCCCTCCCCGTTTTCCGATGAAATAAATCGTCTTCCCATCCGCCGACCATCTCGCCTCGCGGCTCGCCAGATCCGCGACCAGTTGAGCATCGCCACCCGCGGCAGGAACCCGCCAGGGCCGGGAATCGCCCATTCGGTCGGAGATGAACAAGATCCATTGCCCGTCGGGTGACCAATCCGGGAAACGGTCACTCGCCGGGTGGTTGGTCAGCCGCCGGGGTGTGCCTCCTTCAATGGAAGTAATCCAAATCTCTGCGTTGCCGGTCCTGGCGGACACAAAAACAATTTCTCGGCTGTCCGGCGACCAGGTTTGGTATAAATGCTGCATAGCGATAGTAGCGTTTTTCACGATTGTCCTGACTTCACCTCCTTCGGCTGGGACGGTTAAGATGGAACGAGAAGCTCCCAAATCTGGGAGTTCTTCGAAGCTCACCGCCGTGAAGAGAATTTGGCGCCCGTCTGGGGACCAATGGGGAAGTATTTCCCAGGATTTGCTCTGGGTCAGCTGACGGGCAGGACCACCCTCGGCGGGTACGACCCAGATGTTTCGATCGTCATTCTCTTCGTCAGAGTGAAACGCGATTTGTTGACCATCAGGAGACCACCTGGGCCATATCTGGTTCATCGGATCCAGGAGAACACGCTTAGGAGAGCCCCCTTCGGCCGGCAACACAAAAATATGCTTCTTGCCCTGGCGGAACATCGCAAATGCCAGTTGTTTCCCGTCCGGGGATATCTCCAGGTTCCCCAGGCCCATTTGTTCAAAGGTGAGCTGAGCGGTATCTTGCCATGTGGCAAGCCTATCCTTCAATATCGGGATCCGCCACAAATTTGATCTGCGCTGATCCTTCGAATAGGCCAGCCGGCCTCCCTCGCTGGAAAATGCGGCGGAGCGAATCTCAAGTCCCGTTGTCATGCGCTGAGGGTTACCAGATGGCTCGTTCTCTTCCGACACCCGTTGCCGCCAGAGATCCGTGCCGCCGCCGCGATTGGAAACAAAATGAAGGTATTTCCCATCGGGCGACCAGCTTGGCGCCCAGTCCAGCGCCCCTGTTTGCGTAATCGGGAAAACTTGACCGTCAGACAAGCGCAGCAGCCACAGTTGTGATGTCGATGACGCCCAATCGAAGGCAGTGGCGTAGGCGAAAAGGCGCCCGTCGGGGGACCAACTCAGCTCCCAGCCCGGAGGACCGCCCTTTCCCAGGGGGGTCTTGATCCGTCGCGAAGTTCCCCGTCGCAATGAAATGATTTCTATGAAATAGTTTCCGAGAAACTCGTCGGCACCCGCATAAGCCAGTTCCAGGCCGTCCGGCGACCACTGGGCAGGACCCTGCCTTCGCAGGTAAAGATCGGCGAAGGTTGATAGGACCTTTCGAGCAGTTCCGCCCCGTGCGGGCATGATAAATTCGCCTCCGCCTTCGCGGCTCGACCAGAAGGCAAGTTGGGCCCCATCTGGTGACCAGCTGGGATACCGGTCATCGCCTGGATGATCAGCCGTCAGATTTACCGACTGCCCTCCCGCGGCGGGCACAACCCAGATGTCCCAGTTGCCGCTCTGATTTGATTCGTAGGCCAACTCCGTCCCGTTTGGGTGCCAGGATGGGTAATCCTTCAAACCGACCGCGGTAGTGACGAGGGTCGGATTGGCGAGGGTCAAACCAGGAGGCTCTTCGCGCACTCGCCAGAATAGGAGGTAGCCCGCCGCAAATAGAACCGCAAGCACTGTGGCGGCGGCAAGGTAAATATAACTCCGCTTGCGAAGGTATGGCGCGGATACAGAATAAACGCCGGAGGCAACCGCTTTTCCCGAGTCGGTCGAACGCTTCAGGCGCTTCAGATCGGCCAGAAACTCCCCAGCCGACTGGTAACGGATCTCGGCATCCTTTTCCAGTGCCTTATTGATGATGTGCTCGAACTCGTCCGGCAGATTGGGATTTAGACGCAGCGGCGAAAGAGGCTCTTTGTGAAGAATTTCATCAAACATCGCGGCCGTGGTCTGGCCCTTGAACGGCAAAGTGCCGGTCGCCGTTTCATAGAGCACTACACCGAGGGAAAACAGGTCGGTTCGGGCGTCCAATTCTTTTCCCAAGGCCTGCTCGGGCGACATGTAGGCGACCGTCCCCATGGCCGTGCCGGGACTGGTCAAAAACTTCTCGGACGCGAACTCGGTGGGCAAGGCGGAATCCGCCTGCGGGATCTCCTCGAGAAGCTTCGCCAGTCCAAAATCCAGGATCTTGGCGAAACCGTCTGCGGTCACGAAGATGTTGGCAGGCTTGATGTCGCGATGAATGATTCCCTGAGCGTGAGCCGCGTTCAGCCCGGTGGCCACCTGAATGCTGATCTCGAGAATTTGCTCCAGCTCCAAAGATTTCCCGCGAATGCGCTGCTTGAGCGTCTGGCCGTCCAGAAACTCCATGACGATAAACGGCTGTCCTTCGTGCTCCCCCAGTTCGTGGATCGTGCAAATGTTCGGATGATTTAGAGCGGAAGCCGCGCGGGCCTCGCGCTGGAATCGCTGCAGAGCCTGGCGATCGCGGGAGAGCGTTTCCGGCAAGAACTTCAAAGCGACCTTGCGGCCGAGGCGCGCATCCTCGGCCTTGTAGACCACTCCCATGCCGCCGCTTCCGAGCGGTTCCAGAATGCGATAGTGCGCGATGATTTTGCCAATCAAGGTATGCTCCCCTGTTCGCGAATTCTTAAAGAAAATGTCAGACGTGTCCATAAAATTCTCAGCTGTCGCGGCTTACAGTGCAGCCCCGAGCCTTTCAACCCTCTCGAGATCTTTCTCGCTCTCTGTTTATAAGCATTTCTACCTCGGGAGGGTTTGAGAAGGAGAGAAGCAAGGGAAATCCTAGCCTGGGCGTGGGGATGCCAGGTGTGTTCGCGGCAGGTCGAGGGGTCCAGACCAGGGGAAAGAGGTTGGTGGGACATTCACGGACACGGGGAATCCTCCGAACAGGCCACGGATCGCTCGCGGGGTGAAGGTCCAGTTTCGATACGGCACCGGAGGAAGGATCTCGGTGGTGAGCTTTTCGGCAAACAGCGCCGCGCGCTTGGCCTGGCAGCTCGAGCAGACGCCGCGAGCGCGGCAACTGAATGCCAGGGTGAGCGCGCAGCGCGAACCCCCGGACAACCGCACTCTCAAACTGCGCTCCGGAAGCCCCAGTTTTTCCATAGCCGCCCGCGCGGAGACGGATCAATGTTGTTGGTACCAATTCAGATTGTACAGTCCACTAGTTACTTTCATTCCAGAACATCCAGGCTTGTTCCGGGATCAGGACAAAAATCGATTGTCCCTCTTTCCAGGAATCGTCCGAGGTCGAAGCAACCAGCGCCTGCAATCGAAATCCGTCGCCCTCCAACTCCAGTTGTGTGGCCGGCCCGAGGAACGCCTGGCCGCGCACGACAACCGGCACGGCGCCCTCCTGTCGCTCGGCCAGCAGTTGAACTGCGTCCGGCCGCAAGGCCGCGCGCAGGCGTGTCGACGGCCGGATACCGGCAGGCAAACGCAAGGCCGCGTTTGGAGAAACCTGCAGGTGCGGAGCCCCGTCGCGCAGCACGACCTCTCCTTCGAGCCACTGCAGACGGCCGACCAGCGCCGCGACATCCGGGCTGGCCGGATGGCGGTAGACCTCGCGCGTCGATCCGGACTGCAGCAGGCGCCCGGCCTGCATGACGGCGACTCGATCGGCCAGCGACAGCGCCTCATCCTGGGCATGGGTGACAAACAGCGTGGTCGTGCGCAGCCGTCCGATCAGCTCGCGAAGTTGATCGCGCGTTTTCTCGCGCAGCGCCGCGTCCAGATTACTGAGTGGTTCATCCAGCAGCAGAACCTGCGGCCGTGTGACCACGGCGCGTGCGATGGCCACGCGCTGCTGTTGGCCGCCGCTGAGTTCGTCAACGCGGCGCCGCTCGAACGTGTCGAGTTGAACGAGCGCCAGCGCTTCGCCGACGCGCCCGGCGACTTCTCGGCCCGGCACGCCGCGGGCGCGCAGGCCGAAGGCGACGTTTTCGAAGACATCCAGATGGGGAAACAACGCATAGTTCTGAAAGACGAAACCCATCTGGCGGCGCGCGGCGGGCCAGGCGGTGATGTCGACGCCGTCAAGCAGCACGCGCCCTGAGTCGGGCTCGGTCAGCCCGGCGACGATTCGCAGCGCCGTTGTTTTTCCGCAGCCGCTTGGGCCCAGCAGGCTGACGATCTGGCCGGTGTCAACCGACAGCGAAAAGTCCGCCAGCGCGCGAACGCTGCCGAAGGTCTTATCGAGTTGACGGAGTTCCAGCGTTGCCAAGTCAGTCGTTGCCCTGGCCGCGGATGTGCGTATCCCAATACTGCATCCAGGATTCGCTGTTGCGCTCGATGGCTTCGTTGTCCAGATCCCAGGGCTGGATTTGGTCGAGGGCGATTCGGATCCATCCGGGCAGCTTCTCAGGACTGACATCGCGGCGCGAAGGGATGCGGTAAAACTGTTCGGCGGCCAGCACCAGGTTCGGCTCCTCAGTACACCATTCGTAGACTTGACGAGCGACGGTCGCGCGGCGCGAGCCGCGCACCAAGGCGATGCCTTCGGCCACCAGCGGCGTCCCGCTGGATGGGACGACGTATTGGAACGGGTAGTTGTATCGCGTCCGCTGGATTTCGCTGTCGGTCAGGTTCCAGAGTGTCAGCGCGGCTTCGCCCCGCGCCAGCTTCTGATACAGCAGCGTCGGATTGAGAACGTACTCCTTATTATTGGCGTCCAGCTTGCGGAGCCACGCGTAGCCGGGTTCCAGACTGCGGTGCTCTTGCAACGAGCGCAACAGGATTGAGGCGAAAATGATTTGCATCGTTCCCGAAGCCAGCGGGTCGCGCAAAATGATGCGGTTTTTCCAGCGCGGATCGACGAATTGGTCCCAGTCGGACGGAACTTCGTGGCGCTTGAGCAAGGTGCTGTTGTAGACGATGACTTCAGGTGTCAGGTACGTCCCATACCAGAAATCACCCGACCCGCGGGATTCTGCGCCCACCTGGTCGTGCCAGCTGGGTCGATACGGCTCGAGCAGATTTTCGCGGGCGGCGCGAGAGAACAACGTTGACGGCGCGCCCCACCAGAGATCGGCCTGCGGATTGGCTTTCTCGGACCGGAGTCGGTCCAGGATTTCCTGCGATCCCAGGTCCAGCCACTGCACATCGACGCCGGGGTGCGCGCTTTCGAAGCTCTTTTCGAAGGCAGACAACTGATCCTTACCGTGCGGCGAATAGATGACAAGGACGTTGTCGGATCGGCGGCCGCAGCCGAAAAGCGCCCAGCACAACAGCACGGAAAGAGTCACGCAAACGGAAGATCTCACGCTGGCTATTATCTACGAAGTCCGAATTACGAAGTACGAATTACGAAGTACGAGGTACGAGGTACGAAGTACGAATTACTAAGGACTAAGGACGAAGGACTAAGGACTACCAAGGATGAGGGACGAAGGACAACCCAGTTCGCAACCCGTCCTTCGTACTCGGCAATACACGATTCAATCGCCAGTGAGTCTCACCTCGTCGCCGACGCGTATGATTCCGTCGTTGAGAATCTGCGAGCGCAGACCGCCGCGGTGGACCAGCCCGCCCGACGTTTGCTCGCTTGTCAGGCGAGCCAGATGTCCGCACGGCTCGCACAGTTTGATCCCCCTCAGGCGCACCGGGCCCACGACGAACTCGCGTCCGACCAGGTGGTTCAACGCTACGCCCCGGGTCACGATATTGCGGCGCGCCTGGCCGGGATCGATCTGGACTGTGTAATCGCGCCCGAGCGCGTCAATGGCTTCCGCCTCGATCAATGTCACGTGCCGGTCCGGTGCGTTGCCCCCGCGCGAAAACGTGCCGCCGGCATCATAGTAGCGATCTCCCCGCAGTCCCCGTCCGGCTACGGCTTCTACCTCCGGGACCGAAACGAGCGGCACCTCCTTTTTGCTCGCAATGTGAATCGAAACCACTTTCGACTGCATCCGCTCCCTCCGAAATAAAGCACGAAGTACGAAGTACCAGGCTCAAATTGTACACGAATGACTTTGGAAAATCGTACCTCGTCCCTCGTACCTCGTCCCTCGTACCTCGTCCTTCGTACCTCGTACCTCGTCCTTCGTACCTCGTACCTCGTCCTTCG
>JBPCNK010000360.1:0-8725 GCA_051001345.1 Acidobacteriota bacterium
GGCTTCAGGGAATTGCGGATTGGTTTGTGATTGTCGATTCAAGCAAATTCAAACCATACAGTTCCGCAATTCGCAATTCCCTGAAGCCTGAAGCCTGAAGCCTGGAGCCTGGAGCCTGGAGCCTGAAGCCTGAAGCCTGAAGCCTGGAGCCTGAAGCCTGAAGCATGAACGCCGAAATCATCGCTGTCGGATCCGAATTGCTTGGTTATGAGCGCCAGGATACCAACTCGCTGTTTATTACCGAAAAACTCTACGCGCTGGGAATTCCCCTGCGCCTTAAAACGATCGTTGGAGATGACCTTGAATCGCTCACTGGCGCGATCAGGCAAGCGCTGGAACGATCTGAGCTGCTTTTCACAACCGGCGGCCTGGGCCCGACCGAGGACGACCGGACGCGCGAAGCTGTCGCGCAGGTGCTCAATCGACGATTGGTTCTCGACCCCACAATCCTGGAGGATATCGAGGCAAAATTTCGGGCCAGCGGCTTGAACATGCCGGCGATTAACAGCCGTCAGGCCCATCGATTTGAAGATTGTCAGGTCTACAGCAATCCCAAAGGAACCGCTCCGGGCCTTTATCTGGAAGCCGCCGGCCGTCATCTCTTTTTGTTGCCGGGACCTCCGCGTGAGATGCAACCCATGATGGAAACCGGCGTTACCGAAACACTGCGGCGCCTGGTTCCGCCGCGGCGGATTTTCCATCGCCGGCTGAAAATCAGCGGCCTGAGCGAATCGCGAGTCGATTCGCTTGCGGCGCCCGTCTATCAGTCCTACGAGCAGGTTCGGACCACGATCCTTGCCGGGCCTGGTGAGATCCTGCTGGACTTTTTCACCCATGAACTGGATGAAGACGAGGCGACCCGGCGGCTGGAGGAACTGGTCGCGCGCGTGCGCGAGAAACTGGGCCCCGCCGTGTTCGGCTCCGACGAGACGCTCGAAGAGGTGGTGGGCCGATTGCTGATCGAACAAGGCCGCACGCTGGCGGTAGCTGAATCGTGCACGGGTGGCGGCATCGGCGAGCGGTTGACGCGCGTACCGGGAAGCTCCCGTTATTTTCTGGGCGGAGTCGTCTGCTACAGCAATGACCTCAAAGAACAGTTGGTGGATGTGCCAGCCAGTCTGATCGAGGCCCACGGCGCGGTCAGCTCCGAGGTGGCAGCCGCCATGGCCGCGGGGATCGTCAAACGCTGTCGGGCTAGTTTGGGTCTTTCGGTGACGGGAATCGCCGGCCCGGACGGCGGGACCGAGGACAAGCCCGTGGGACTGGTCTTTATCGGCCTGTCTGGTTCGGGTGGAACGAAGGTTGAGCGCTACACTTTCCGCGGCGATCGCGAGATCATCCGCTTGCGCACGGTCCAAACGGCGCTCGATCTGGTGCGGCGGAAACTGTTGAATTAGTTGCCAGTGGTCAGTGGCCAGTGGTCAGTGGTCAGTGGCCAGTCGCCGGTCGCCAGACATGGGCCGCGATGGCAGTGCCGCCACCGGAAGGTCGCGGCCCGGTCGAAAGATGGCCGGCTCGAGAACCGGGCTGAAATGTAAAGATTTAATAACGCGGATTAATCGGATTTAACACGCGCTGTCGTGGAATTTGTGAAGACCATGATCCGAGCTTTTGTTGCCGTCGACATCGGTCCTGAAATTCGCGAACGGCTGCGCGCCGTGGCGCACTCCCTGGCTGAATTGGACGCGGATCTGAAGATCGTCGCGGTCGACTCGATTCACTTGACGCTGAAGTTTCTGGGAAACGTCAACGACGAAATGGTGCAGGATCTTGGCGCCATTCTGGCAGCGGCCGCCCGATCGGTCGAGCCGTTTGAACTGCGCGCCGAGACGCTGGGTGCGTTTCCAAATTCCAGAGCGCCCCGCGTGGTATGGATCGGAATCGCCGGCGGCCTTGTCGCGTTGCGCAGCCTGTACGAACAAGTCGAAGCCGGATGCGTCCGTCTGGGGTTGGCTCCGGAAACACGTGAATACAAGCCCCACCTGACGCTGGCGCGCGTGCGCGGGAGAAAGAATTTGAAGGGCCTCAGCGATTATATTACGATCAGTGGGCCCGGTATGACGCTGGGTTGCTGCGAGGTGAGCAGTCTGTATCTTTATCAAAGTCAATTACGGCCCCGGGGCGCAGTCTACAGTAAGTTGGTTTCGTGCCCGCTTGGTCGGCCATGACCAGCCAGATTTTTGTCCTACTGATTTCCTATCTGCTGGGTTCGATCCCGTTTGCTTACCTGGTCGTCCGGTTCGTCTCCGGAGCTGACATCCGTGACCTCGGCAGCGGCAATGTGGGCGCCACCAATGTTTTGCGTTCGACCAGCAAGGTCGCCGGCGTAGCCACTCTGGCGCTGGACGCGGCCAAAGGCGCCGCCGCCGTTCTCATAGCCCGCGAATGGATGGGCAGCGATGCGATGGGTTGGATGGTCCTGGCCGGCGTCGCCGCAATCGTGGGGCATGTCTTTCCAGTCTTTCTGAAATTCCAGGGGGGGAAAGGAGTAGCCACCGGGTGCGGCGCTTTCCTGGTGATCGCCCCGTTTGCGATTCTGACTGCCGCGCTGGTCTTTATCGCGACAGTCGCCGTGACCCGTTACGTTTCGCTCGGCTCGGTTCTGGCTTCGGCGTCTGTTCCGATTGCTAGCGGGCTGACGGGACAACCGCCCGTGATGGTGCTGGGCGCGCTGGCCGGCGCCGGCCTCGTTATCGCCAAGCACCATACCAATCTGCGCCGGTTGTATCAGGGTAGGGAAAACAAGTTTCAGGCTCCCAAGGAGGCACCATGACGATCCGTCAGGAATTACTCGACATATTGGCCTGCCCCGTCTGCATCGCGGAAGTCAAACTGACTCCGGACGGCCAGGGCCTCAAGTGCGTCAAGTGCAATCGCATTTATCCGATTCAGGAGGGGATCCCCGTTATGATCCCCGAAGAGGCCAACGTCGAGGAATCCGGACCCAAGTCCTGAGACGCCGCTGCCGGCTCCGCCCATGCTCCCCGCCAAAAAAGTTGAGAAGATTCTCGCGCGCTTTGAAACGCTGACGATCCTCGTGCTGGGGGATCTGATGCTGGATGAATATGTCCAAGGCCAGGTCCAGCGAATTTCGCCGGAGGCTCCCGTGCCGGTACTGGACATCGTCGACGGCGTGACGGTGGACCTTGGCGGCGCAGGCAACGTCGTGCGCAACATCCTGGTGCTGGGCGGCCGAGTGATTCCCGTCGGGGTTGTCGGCGCCGATGAAACCGGAGAACGCATTCGCGACCTGCTCGGGCCGGGCCTGCAATCGGGCGTCTTTGACGACCCGCGCCGGACTACCAGCCGCAAGACCCGCATCCTGGCCAACCGCCGGCAACAGATTTGCCGGCTCGATCGGGGTTCGACTGCTGAGATCGGCAAGGCGCTTGAGAACCGGATCTGGGATTTCTGTCGGCTCGCCATCGGGCGCGTCAACGCCATCGTCGTTTCCGATTATGCCAAAGGTATGGTGACCCAGTCGCTGTTGCGCAACGTACTGCGCCAGGCAGCCAGAGCCAGGATTCCTGTCGGCGTCGATCCGAAGTTTCAACACCTGAAACTTGGTTGCTATCGTGGCGCGACCGTTCTCACGCCCAACAAACTCGAGGCGGAGCGCGCATCGGGAGGCGCCATCGGCGCCCCGTCCTCGCTCGATACGGCCGCCAGGAAAATTCTGGCCCAGGCTGGCTGCAGCTACCTGCTGGTCACGCGAGGCGAAGACGGGATGAGTCTGTTTGACGAAAAGCGGCGCCACGACATTGGAGCTCTGCGGCAGGAAGTATTCGACGTGACCGGAGCAGGCGACACGGTCATTGCGACGCTGATGCTGGCCCATGCCGGAGGCGCATCGATGAAGGAAGCCGCCGAGATTTCCAACCATGCGGCGGGAGTGGTAGTCGGAAAGCTGGGCGCTGCGGCCGTGACGCGGGAAGAGTTGCTTGGCACGTTTCGATAGCACACGGCAACCATCGCAGGGCAACCATCACAGAGCCGCGACATCACAGAGCCGCGACCGTAAGGGAGCGGGCAATCAGAGGCAACCATCACGAGTTGCGAATTACGAGTTACGAAATCTGAAATTGCGTCGTATCGAGACTTGAAAATGATGAATAGAATTCAACGTTTTTAGCGACTGACAGCATGGCGAACGTCGCTCCAATGATCTTTGCAAGCGATATCCTGCTTGCGGCTTTAGAGCATGGTCTTGGCGCGGATTAATCGGATTAGCACGGATTAACACGGATTGATTGCTGATGAGTTCAACTCACACGCAAGCCGCCTAATCCGTTTAATCCGTGTGAATCCGCGCTACATTATTGTGGGTCATTTTCTAATTGCCCGAAGAACGATGATCAAAATTCATCGATTTTTGTAACTGATAGCATAATTCGAGATCCAGCCTCTGATTGCCCACTCGCTTACGCTCGTGGCCCTGAGATGGTTGCCACTGATTGCCCACTCGCGGCTCAGTGCGGGCATTGGCAGGACTAGAGTGAGATTGGGTGGCGTCGCGAAAGCTCATAGGTAGTGGTCGGAATCGGTGAACCCGAGCGCGCCAGCCCGTTCGAACATGCGCTTGCACTTGCAGGTAGGGCTGGACATCTACCCCCTATGGGAGTTTACTAGTGGAGTAACGGCGTAGCTCAGGGGGGGGCCATGAGGACTAATCAAACGAATCCTTGCAAGTCGGAGAAAACCTACAACAACAGGAGGTCCGTCATGAATTCTCATCAGAAGTATCTCTCCTCGTGTTTGCTCATGATCGCCGCGCTTCTTTGCAGCCCCTCCCCAGCATTGGCCCAGCCATCACTGGGTTCGGCGCAGAGCTTCGCGGTCCTGGGCGCCTCGACGGTGACCAATGTTCCCGCCCTCGGGACCATCATCACCGGAGATCTGGGTGTCAGCCCGGGTAGCGCGATCACGGGCTTTCCGCCAGGGATCGTGAACGGGGCGATACATCTAAATGATACAGTCGCGATTCAGGCTCAGAGCGATGCCGCCGTTGCGTACAATGCTCTCGTAGACGAGCCATGCACGACCAACTTGACTGGTCAGGATCTGGGCACACTCCCGACGCTCACGCCAGGCGTCTATTGTTTCTCGTCGTCGGCTCAGTTGACGGGAACACTCGTTCTCGACGCCCAGAACGACCCCGATGCGGTGTTCATCTTCCAGATCGGGAGCACGCTGACGACCGCAAGCAACTCGTCTGTTGTCGTGATCAATGCCGGCCAAAACTGTGACGGGTTCAACGTGTTCTGGCAGGTCGGTAGCTCCGCGACTCTCGGTACTGGCACTGCGTTCTCGGGAAATATTCTCGCGTTCACGAGCATCACCCTGACGACCGGCGCAAGCGTGGCCGGGCGAGCCTTCGCGCTCCGTGGTGCGGTGACGATGGATACCAACAAGGTCTCCGTCTGCAGTTCCGGCAACGTCTTCCACCCGAGCTCGATCAAGGTGACGGGCGGTGGCCAAATCCCGGTGCCTAATCCAGACTCCAACGTCCCGAATGCCACCGGCACGGGCAGGGCCACCTTCGGGTTCAATGCGAAGCCAAACAAGGATGGCACGGCGACCGGTCACTTCAACTACCTCAACCACGTGACCGGTCTGCACGTCAACGGCCCGGTCGACGACGTCGTGGTGATCGCGACGAACCTAGACGGGTCGCCGAAGACCGTCCGGTTCTCCGGGACCTGCGGCGGCAGCTCGCCGTCGTGCTCCTTCTCCGTCACGGTGGAAGACCACGGCGAGCCCGGCAGGATCGATGAGTTCGGGATCACGGTGACCGGTGCGCTGTCCGAGGTTAGGTCGCAGCGCGTCATTAGCCGAGGGAATATCCAGTTCCATAAGTAACGATTGCCCTTGGCATTCATCTCAGGTCGTTGCCGTCGTTCGTAAGGGAGCGGGCAATCAGTGGCAACCATCAAAGGGCTACGAGCGTAAGCGAGTGGGCAATCAGAGGCAACAATTACGAGTTACGAAATATGAAAGTCGCGTCGTAACTCGTAACTCGTAATTTTGTAATTCAAGATCCAGCCACTGATTGCCCACTCGCTCATGCTCGTGGCCCGGAAATTGGGAGGCTCTGATTGCCCACTCGCTTACGCTTGTGGCCCTGTGATGGCGGCACTGTGATGGCTGCCTCTGATTGACGGTGGGGCGTTACTGTCTCACATCGGCGAAGTATCTCTGCAGCCGGACGGGATTGACACCCGCCTTGAAGGCCGCTCGCAGGCCCCACATCAGTAGCGTAGTTCTCACCGGGCCGTGCTTGACCCATCGTCGGGCTGAAAGTTCGACGGGCGTCTCGACAAGAACAACTCGGCCGCGGCGGCCCAGACGTTTGAAGAATTCGACGTCTTCCAGGAAGGGCATTTCCCGAAACCCTCGCAGTTCCTCAAATACGCTACGGCGGACAAACAAAGCCTGGTCGCCGGTTCCGCTTCTGGCAACGCGCGAGCGGAAGTTGATGCCCTTTTCGATCAGGCGCAAAGCAGCCGTCGAAGCGACTTGTTCGCCGAAGGTGACGCGAAAGAATCCGCCGACTGTTGCCGGGTCCTCGAGCGCCTGGTCGATCAGCAGAGGTGTCTGCTCCGGAGCGATCACGTCGGCGTGAAGAAACAGAAGAACTTCGCCCCGAGCCTGCTGCGCGGCGGCGTTGAGCTGATGCGCGCGCGGCGGCGTCGAGGCGATGACCCGGCCGTAACGCTGCGCGATTTTGACGGTCTCGTCGCGGCTGCCTCCATCCACCACAAGCAGCTCGAAGGGCTGGGCGGCGAAAGCGTGCCGAACGGCTCCCAGGCAGCGAGCCAGCACCGCGCCTTCGTTTAACGTCGGAACCAATATCGAGATCATCAGTCGACTGTCCAGCGGCGTCCCGAGATCCATCGCGAAATCGACTTGAGGAATTTCTGCGACTTTTCGTAGTCGGTGAACCGTTTTTCCGCGGCTCGGAAAGCTGCATGGTGCGAGCGGCGGGTGTCATCCTCGAAGACGTCGTCGAACACGGAGTGGAGCATCTCGTGATAGACGATGTATTCGACAAAGTAGGCCGGAATGTCGGGGTGATCGAGCGCCCGGTTGACGGCGATGCTGTAGTGGGCACGATCGTAGCGGCCCAGGACACTTCGCGACACGGTGGGGGTCCAGTAGATTTTGGCAATGTTCGCCAAATCGACATGATACTTGCGCGCAACGGCCTCGAGCATTAAATGCAAATCATAGGTGCGGCCCTTGGAACGCCCTCGGGACGGGCGGCTGCGCCGCCGCCGAACCTCGTGGATGCGATCGCGAACCTCCGGTTGGTTGGCGTAGCGGCGGTAGCGCCGCTCGACCTTTTCGGGGATCGTGCGGCGATAGAGTTTGCAAATCAGGATGGCGGCGATAGCTTCGAGGTCGGCAGGCTGTGCATCCCGCATGATGTCGCTGAGGCGCACAAGAACGCGGCCCGATCGCCTGCGGATCGAGTGGTTCAGGCTCGCATAGGGATAAAACTCGACCGCGATGGGAGGAAGAGGCGTGCGCGGTTTGAGTTGCCTGAAGACCTCTTCAAACAGGCCGCGAATCTGCGCTTCGGGAAGCCGGTCCAGGGGCAGCGTCAATTGCTGCGGAGTCATCGTGTCAGCAACTGGACGTAGCGTTCGGGCATGGAAGCCAGCTTGCCTTCTTTGTCGAGCACGACGTGAACGGTTTGTCCTTCCGCCAGGACTTCGCCATCCGTGTCGCGACAGACGCGGTACAAAAATGCAACCATCTTCCGGTTGGCGTACTCGAGGCTGGTTTCGATGCTCAGCAGATCGTCGTAGCGCGCTGGCCGCCTGTAGCGGCAGTGCGATTCGACTACTGCCAGGTGCAGCGCGTGGTCGCGTTCCATGTCCGCGTAGGCGAAGCCGCTCTTGCGGCAAAACTCGGCCCGGCCCACTTCGAACCACACCAGATAATTGGCGTAGTAGACCACCCCCATCTGGTCGGTCTCGGCGTAGCGGACACGCAAGGGAACGCGCACGCAATCGGGGGAATCAGAGGACATCGTGTCCGGCGGCGCGGCGGCTCATGGCCGGATGTGGCCCTCGATGTAATCGATGATCGATTTTGTCAGAGCGCCGGGTGGGAAGACCTCGGAAACGCCCAGTTTCTTTAATTCGGGAATATCGGGATCGGGGATGATGCCGCCCACAACGACCAGAACGTCGTCGAGTTTCTCGTGCCGAAGCAGATCCAGAATGCGCGGCAAAAGGTGCATGTGCGCGCCCGACAGGATGGACAGTCCGATGACATCGACGTCTTCTTGAAGCGCCGCCTGCACGATCTGCTCGGGGGTCTGGCGCAGTCCGGTGTAAACAACTTCCATGCCGCTGTCGCGCAGAGCCCGCGCGATGATCTTGGCGCCGCGGTCGTGACCATCCAGACCCGGCTTGGCGACCAGGACTCGAATTTTGCGCATGGGTTAGTTCGTTGCCTGGAATAGGTATTCACCGCAGAGACGCAGCGCGGCATAAGCGCAACCGTATGCCGTATGCCGTATGCCGTATGCCGGGCGTCCGCAGCCTTCCGGCCGCGGCTCTGTCTGCGCTCTTTGCATTAGAAATGGGTGAAATGTTGTCATTTCGCGACCATTTTCGATCACCTCTTCGATCAGCCGGCCCGCTCCCCTACGGTCGCGGCTCTGTTGGTGCTCCGTCGCCGGCCTGCGGCATACGGCATACGGCATACGGTTGCG
>JBPCNK010000361.1:0-10769 GCA_051001345.1 Acidobacteriota bacterium
ACCGTATGCCGTATGCCGTATGCCGGAGGCCGGCGACGGAGCGCCATCAGTGCCGCAGCTCGAAGGTCGGGGGATGGTAAATAGGAAGCAAGATGAAAAATCTTGCTGCAAAAACAAGATTTCACCAAGAGGCCGCAGAGAGTGAAACCTTCCCACTTCGCGACGATTCTCGATTACGCCTTCAAACTGCCGGCACGCTCCCTCACGGTCGCGGCTCTGTTGTTGCTCCGTCGCCGGCATACGGCATACGGCATACGGTTGCGCTATGCCGCGCTGTGTCTCTGCGGTGAAGACCCAGTTTGCTTGGCGACTCTGATATGAAACCACTACTCCGCCCGATGGAGGCTCGCGACACCGGCCAGGTGATTGCCTTGGAGCAGCGCTCCGGAATGACCCCGTGGCGAGCAAGCCATTACGACGAGCTGATGTCGGCGGCCGCCTCGATCTGTCTTGTGGCGGAAGGGGCTCCAGTGGTGCGCATCGTCGGATGTATCCTGGGCCGAATTGCATTGCCCGAGATGGAGATTTACAAATTAGTGGTGGACTCCTCCTGTCGACGTCGCGGCCTGGGACACGAGATGCTCGTGCACAGCTTGAATCTCGGTCGAAGTCTCGGCGCCGACACCTGCTTTCTGGAAGTCCGCGAAAGCAACCTTGCCGCTCAGAGCTTTTACCGCGCGCTCGGATTCGAACACTACGGTTTGCGGCCGACCTATTACACCGGCCCCGTGGAAGCCGCTGTTCTGATGCGTTTGCATCTGTAGCCTTGACCTTGGCCGACCTAAAAGGCCAACATGACAGCCATGATGAGACCCGCAAGACATGTCTTTCTTCTGGTCTGCCTGGTCGCCTGCATTGTTTCTACCGCCCAACATCTTGAACAAGAAGACAACCGTGTACAGGTACATCAGGCGCTGCTGGATCTGACCACTTCGTATCGTCTCATGGCTGTGGCCGCTCATCCCGATGATGAAGATGCCGCAACGTTGACGTTCTACCGTCAACACCGAGGTATTACCACCACGCTGATCACCTCCAGCTATGGCGAGGGCGGGCAGAATGCAATCGGTCCGGAATTGTACACCGAGTTGGGTGTCATCCGAGCGCACGAGCTGCAGCGTGCCGGGGAGACCTATGGAGCTGCTCTTGAAAATCTGAAGTTTGTCGATTTCGGTTTCTCCAAAACCGCACAGGAGACTTTTGAGAAATGGGGCGGCCGCGACAAGGTCGTGGGAACGCTTGTTCGCGTGATTAGGAAGTATCGTCCGCACGTGATCATTACCAATCACGATGACCGCAGCGGGCATGGCAATCACCAGGCCGTGGGCGCCACGTTGCCGGAGGCGCTTCGCCAGGCCGGCGACGCCACAGCCTTTTCCGATCAACTGCGGGACGGGCTGTCTCCGTGGGTAACTCCGCGCTTGTTTTTGCGTTTTTCGGAGCGCGCAGGCAGGCAAGGCGCCGAAGCGGGGCGTGTCTTTGATGTCCCCACCGACGAGATCCATCCGGTTCGAGGAATCAGCTATGCCGAAATCGGAGCTCGCGGGTATTCATTCCACCGGTCACAAACCGCTCCGTCGGCAGTGCGGATTCCACCCGGAAAAAGGCACTATCAGTTCTTGGGAGGCGCCCAACCACCGGCCGAAGCCGACCGAGATTTGTTTGACGGACTGCCGCCGGTTGCTCCGGCCCAACTCCGGCAGATGGAAGGGACTCTCAGGCGGCGCGCCGAGGCGCTCGTTGCATCGACCAGCTCGAGAACCCAGATTCTGGAGGGGCTCGCGATCGAATCGCGCAGCGTCGCCCAGGTTTTGGAAGGCCTGCCCCGGATGGGCATTCCAGCCGAACGCCGCGCCACACCGACCCAACCTCTGCAGCAGCGCCACCAGCGTTGGCACTTCGCTCCCTCCGCGTCTCCAGGGCAGCGTCTTACCATCGATGTGGCGCCGCTGCCTCGGGCGAACGTCGAGAAGTTCAGGGCGGCAGATTTCGCAGATTTGGTACAAAACCGAGCGCGAAACGAAGTGGTGAGCGGGTCGCCCGCTGTGCTGCGAGTCGTTCGGAGCCAGATTATCCCAGCCACTTCCGAACTGGACGTCGAGTTTCCAGCGGGATGGACGCTGCTGCGTCGATTGGACGACGCCGCATCCGGCGCCGATTCGTATCGAACGTTCTACCTGCTGTTTGACGTTCCCGCATCGACCGAAGTCAATACGCCGGAGACCGAAGTGATTTACCGGGATAGTTTTCTGCAACCCCAATTGCAATTAAAGTTGCGATCCCAGCGGGCGGGCAGCGAGTGGGCAATACGGCATCCGGTACGCCTTTTTGTCCGTCCGCCCGTTGCCGTAAGCGTAACGCCGTCGGCACGGATGATTGTCCGGGGCGATATTCCCGCGCCGTTCCAGTTGCATGCCCGGCTGTTCCGATACTCTCCGGACGCTCCCAATGGCGAGATCAAGTTCAACGTGCCGCAGGGCGTTCAGATGGCTGAGAGTCCGCTCAGGCTCTCGGATCTGAAATTCCGCGATCCGAGCTTCCTTGCTCTGCAGGGACAAGTTCGCGACAACCCCGCGTCTCCCGCCATCCGAATAGACGTGAGCGCCGGCGGTGTTGTGCGCAGTGCCGAGGCCAAACTTCAGATACTGGAAGTGCACCGCCCGACTGTTTCGCTGGTGGGGTTGATTCCCGGTGCGGAAGGGTCGATCGAAGACGGTCTGCGGCAGCTCGGTGTGCCGTTTCGGAAGCTCGGCGAGGAAGAGATTCTTTCGGAAAACCTTTCCCTTTATGACGTGATTCTCATCGATAGCCGCGCCTATTTTCTCAACTCGTCGCTTGCTTCCAACAACCGGAGGTTCCTGGATTACGTGCGGGATGGGGGCCACCTGGTCGTCTTTTACCAGCGCGCGCAGGAGTTCAACGTTGACGCAGGCTATCCGGAGCTGGCGCCTTATCCGCTGAAATTATCTTCCGACCGTGTCAGCGTCGAAGAAGCCCCGGTCGGCCTTCTGCTGCCAGACCATCCGCTCCTGAAGACACCCCATGCGATCGGTGGCCGTGACTTTGAAGGGTGGGTGCAGGAGCGAGGACTGTACTTTCCGCAAGAGTGGGACTCGCGCTACCAGGCGCTGCTGGCCACGGCCGATCCTGGGGAAAAGAGCTTGAGCGGCGGGTTGCTTGTCGCCAACTACGGAAAAGGGACATACATTTACACTTCGTTTGCATGGCACCGCCAGATCCGGGCTTTTCATCCGGCCGGGTATCGGATGCTGGTCAATTTTTTGAGTTATGGGCGCTAGGTGGCTTTTGGTTCTTGCTGCCCTTCAGCGACTTTGGATGTTCCTGCTGACCGCAGGGCAGGGTAAGGGACATCGTTGAATTAGTACCAACAATATTGATCCGCGTCCGCGGGCGGGATGGAAAAACTGCCGCCGATTTTTGACCGGCTTCACCACAGAGCCACAGAGGAACACAGAGAAAAGCAGGCTTACGAGTCTTATCAACTTTGATCGCAGCACCGATGACTGCCCTAGTAGGTTGTTGAGTTGCATACTTTGAATGCCGGACAGCCGGTCGTTTGTATGAAGTTTTTCTCTGTGTTTTCTCTGTGCCCTCAGTGCCTCTGTGGTGAAGCCGTTTTTCACTGCACCGCAAAGATCACTAAGAGCAATGCTGTTGCTATCAATTCAGATGTTACAGTCCACTAGCTTGTGGGCTGGCGTTGGTTCTGAAATAATCTGCGCATATCCGGAGGGGAACGCGGTGAGAAAAGCAATTCGGTGGGTTGGCCCTTTGCTGGTTGTCCTGATGGCGGCATGCGGCACGGGCGAACCGGATAACGAAATCACGGCCATCAAGAAGGCCAGACAGCTTTTGATCACGACGACCGGCACCAATGTTCCGTTTTCGTACCTCGGGGGGAGCGGCGAGCAGGGTTTCGATGTTGATCTGGGCAACGCCATCGCCGAGAAACTCGGCGTGAAACCGCGTTGGGTCAAAAACTCCTTCGACAAGCACTTCGATTTGGTCGTCGGAAACAAGTACGACCTGGCCATCGCCAACATTACGATCAACGAGGAGCGGAAAAAGAGAGTGGCCTTTTCCGATCCCTATTTCACGTCGGGACAGATCCTGGCGGCGCGTAAAGAAGACAAGAGTATCAAGTCGGCGGACGATCTGGCGGGAAAGAAAGTCGGGGTCCACGCTGCCACGACGAGCGAAAGCTTCGCGCGGGCTCACGGGGCCGCTTCACGCGCCGAGATCCTGGTATTTGACAGCGTCGATGCGGCGCTGCTGAGCCTCAACAGCGGTTCGATCGACGCCGTCATCGGCGACTTTCCGGTCGTAGTAAGCAGCATCCGAACCGGCTTTCCCCACGTTCACACTATCGGGGAACCCCTGACCGTTGAACCCTACGGCGTCGTTGTCCGTCTGGGGGAAGCAGCATTGCTGAAAATCGTCAACGACACACTCGCCGAGTTGAAGCAAAGCGGTAAATACGATCAGATGGTTAAGAAATGGTTCGGTGACTCTCCGGAACTGATTCGCTACATCAAGAGACAGGCCGAATGAAGGTTCCCGTTAACCTGAAGGTTCTGCTGGCCACGATCCTGGTGACCGCGCTTGTCGTGACCTTCGCACAGCGCTGGCCGCAACCCCCGCCTTCTTCGGCCAGCCAGGCGCCTCCCGCTGCGCAGGCATCCCGAGGCTCCGCTCTGTCCGACGACGAGCGCAACAACGTGGAGATCTACAACCGGGTCAGCCCCGGAGTCGTCAACATCACAACGGTTGTGATCGATTACGATTTGTTTTTTCGGGCGGTGCCGCAACGGGGCATCGGCTCGGGCTGCATTCTGGATCGCGAAGGTCACATCCTGACCAATTACCACGTCATCGAAGACGGGAAGATCCAGGTGACTCTAAGCGATCAGAGCAAGTATGAAGCGGAGCCGGCCGGTGTCGACCCGATCAATGACATTGCCATCATTCGGATCAAGGCGCCGGCTGAAAAGCTGCAGCCGATCAAACTGGCTAGCGGCCAGGACATCCGGGTGGGGCAAAAGGTGCTGGCCATCGGCAATCCATTCGGTTTGGATCGCACCCTGACGACTGGGATTGTCAGCTCCACGGGCCGCACCATCCAGACGGATCGAGGGAATCTGATCGACGACGTTATTCAAACCGACGCAGCCATCAACAAGGGCAACAGCGGAGGTCCGCTGCTCAATGCCGCCGGAGAGATGATCGGAATCAACACGATCATTTATTCGCCGTCGCAGGAAGGCGGGAGCATCGGAATAGGCTTTGCGGTTTCGGCCCGCACGTTGCATCGCGTCGTTCCCGATCTGCTCAAACAGGGGCGGGTGATTCGTCCCTGGCTGGGTGTGCGCGGACGAACCATCTTTCCGCAGCTGGCAGAAGTGCTGAGTTTGCCGGTCACACGGGGGGTGCTTATCGAGCAAGTTGAGCGAGGCAGCTCAGCCGAGCGGGGCGGGCTACGCGGCGGCCGCCGTCAGGTCGTGCTGGCCAACACCGTCCTGATCATCGATGGGGACATCATCGTCGAGGTCGACGGCAAACAGGTGGAGACCCGCGAGGATCTCGAGCTGTACCTGAACAATCGCCGCCCGGGCGACAGCGTCCGTTTCAAGATCCTGCGAGATGGACGCGAGCAGACTCTGGAAATCCCAATGATCGCCGCTCCCGAACAAAGCCGGCGCCTGCGATCCTAGTCCTTCGTGGAACAAAAGTCGCCCAGTCATCAGGCGATGATTATTCGCAAGTGAATTCCCCACAGCGTTCATGAATCCGGAGATTCGCCACTCCGGCTGAAAATTTTGAGCCCACGCCTGGTGTGCTTTTCCTCGGATGATTGAAACGAAAAGCAAAAGCAGTCACGAATTACACGAATGAAACGAATTAACCCGAAATCCACTGATCGGGATTTGCTCTCTGGTCAAAAGGGGTGTTGCCAACCGGGTACGATCGACCTAGGAGCGTTCGGGCCATTCGGGTTCATTCGTGTAATTCGTGACTGCTTTTGCTTTTTCCATGCAATAGGCGCTGCCCCATCAGCATTACGTTGCCCACTGCCGACCGTTTGGTTGCGGCCTTGCCATGCTGCGCCTCTGGGGTGAATACCCGCGAGGGCAGAACTAGTCTTACACAGGATCTAAATCTTCTTGCCAAACGGCCGATGATCGGCCGAGCGAATCTCGCGACGGAAATCTCCGCCTTGGATTTCAAGCAGTCGGCATACCTCATACAGCCGCGACCGCATCCGAACTCCGATCCGGTCAGACAGCGTCTCCTGTCCATTTTCGGCCGCATCGAGATAGTTGGAGGTAAACAGCGTCGTGCGTCGGTCGTTGTAGCGCGAGTTGATGATGTAGCTGACCGTGTCGCGCACCCACTCGGTCATTTTACTAGCGCCCAGTTCGTCCAGGACGAGCACTTCGGCTTTGAGAATCGGTTCAAGGATCTTGGCTTCGGAAGTTCCCGAAATGGGGTTGTAGCTGTTTTGAATATCGCGCAACAGATCACGGAAGTCGCTGAACAGGCAACGCGTCTTCTTCTCGTCGATCAGCTTGCGGAGAATCGCTACAGCAAGGTGCGTCTTTCCTACGCCGCAGGGGCCAGTGATGAGAAGTCCCAGTCCGGATTCAAATACAGGATATTCCTCGGCAAAGCGGCGCGCCATAAGCCAGGCGGCTTTCTCCGAATCAGTGCGGGACGAGTAGCTCTCCAGCGTGCAGTTCTCATAGCGCGACGGGATGTTTGCGATCTCCAGCAGGCGGCTGTGTGAGGATTGCAGCCTGCAGCGGCAGCGCCGCACGCCCGTGGAATCATCGACAGGCTCCCATCCGCTGCCGCGGCAGTAAGGACAAGTATCGGCAGGAACCAACGCCGGAGTCTCGTTCATGTCAGGGTCTCTACCTTAGCATAAACACAGTGGCCAGTGGCCAGTTCGGCTGCCGGTGTGCAACCAATAACGGAAATCGGCATAATCTCACTGAGGAGGATACCAACGCATGATCACACCCAGACCGGGCAACGAGCGCGGTCACACCCAGTGGGGCTGGCTGGACAGCTATCACACGTTTTCCTTCGGCGAGTACTTCGATCCCAGGTTCAACGGCTTTCAGGGACTGCGAGTCATCAACGAAGACTGGATCGAGCCGGGGCGAGGTTTCGGCACGCATCCGCACCGTGATATGGAAATTGTCACTTTGGTTCTCGACGGCGCGCTGGAGCACCGTGACAGTCTCGGAACCGGTTCGATCATCCGGCCGGGGGATGTGCAGCGCATGACTGCTGGCACAGGAATCACGCACAGCGAATATAACCAATCGGGGACCGCACCGGTCCACCTGGTTCAGATCTGGATTTTGCCGGAGCGACTTGGCTTGGAACCGGGTTACGAACAGCGCAGTTTCTCGGAGGCAGACCGGACGGGACGGCTTAGTTTGGTTGCGTCGCGCGACGGGCGGGATGGTTCGGTCACAGTCCATCAGAATGTCGGACTCTACACGGGCCTGTTGGAGCCGGGGACAGAAGTGTTCCACCAGTTGCAAGCCGGCCGGCATGCCTGGCTGCAGATTCTGAAAGGATCTGTGACGACAAACAGAGACGTGCCACTACAGGCCGGTGATGGCGGCGAAGTGAGTAATGAGGAAAAGGTGCACTTGAAGGCCATCGCTGCTGCCGAGGTTCTGCTGTTTGATTTGCCATGAAAGGCAGGGGTTAGGGATTAGGGGTCGGGCAATGGAGAGGGACTGTGCGACTTCAGCAACTCTGTTGGCGGTTATTTGAGATTGATGTTATTTGCCCGAACTATCTCGCCAAATGATCGCAGCGGACCCGCTCGCGGTCGCTCGCGGCACCGTTACTTGTGGCGCCGACAACAGCGCGGGGTCTGACTAGCCGTCGACGATTTTGCACATAGAAAAAATCCGGACTGATCCAAGTTCCCGCGCGTGCCAAAGCGGCAGCCATCAACGGTGCCGCGAGCGACGCGAGCGGGTCGGTGCCACCGAACACGACTGGTGAGCTAAACGACGGTTGATCAAGTCCTCCTTATGTCACAATGTGACAAATGAAAAAGACCAACGTGCGCGAGCTGCATCTTCAGACGAGCGCCATTATCAAAGAAACGGCAGAGGGACAGGTGTTCGTCATCGAACGACGGGGAATTCCTGTGGCAGAGTTGCGGCCTTTCGGATCGCTCCCCGCAGCGCGGCATCTTCCTGACAGAGAGACCATGTTGGCCAAGTTTCCGCGGATTGACATCGACAGCGGTCGAATCCTCGAAGAGGACCGCGAGTGAAACTGTATTTCGATACGGCTTTTCTCGCGGCACGCGACTCGCGACTGCACTACCCCTTCAATTGCTCCAGGGCCCGGTCGATCTGCTCCGGACCTCCCAGCAGCACCAGAATGTCGTGGACTTCCAGACGAAAGGCCGGGCCAGGATTGATCTCGGTTTGCGTATCGCGTACCACGGTGATAACAGTCGCGCCGGTTTGTCTGCGCAGATCCAGCTCCTCGAGAGTTTTGCCTACGGCGGCCCACCCGGACTCGAGAAACAACGTTTCGGTCGCGGCTGACTGCAGCGCCTCGGCCAATTCGGCCGACCCCAGCAGCGGCAACGACGGCCCGCGTAGTACCTGATAGCCCTCGCGGCGGATTTCTTCGACGCGTTGCTGGATTAGGTTGCGGGCGACTCCGTACTGGCGGAGCACGCGCGCGAAAATCTCAATACTGGTTTCAAATTCCTCAGGAATGACCTCGCCGGCGCCGAGTTTGTATAAATCAGACAACTCGGACATGTACCGCGTGCGAACGATGGAGTGGATCTCCGGATTGAGCTCCTTTGCCAGCGCCAGTGTCCGTCGTGTGGCAATCGGATCGGAGATGGCCAAAACGACGACGCGCGCCCGCTGGAGCCCGACGGAGTGCAACACCTGCTTGCGCGTCGAATCTCCGTAGGCGATTGGTTCTCCTTGGGCGCTTGCCCGGCGGACTGTCTCGGGATTGAGATCCAGGACGCAATAGGGGATTTCCACCTTGCGTAAAACTCCGGCCAGGTTGCGGCCATTGAGGCCATAGCCGACAATGACCACGTGGCCGCGCAGTGAAGGTTCGGGTGATGCGGCCGTTTCCGGGTAGTGGCCCGTCCGCTTGGAGACAAACGTCTGAACCGAATAAGCAATGGCCGGAGCAGACTTGATGAGAAACGGAGTGGCCATCATCGAGAGAATTGAAGCCGCGAGAAGGCGGTGATAATCGGTCTCTGACAACAAGCCCTGGGAGAAGCCGGTACGCGCAAGGATGAACGAAAACTCGCCGATCTGAGCCAGGCCAAGGGCGGCCATCACCGCCACTCGCAGCGGAGAGCGCAGCAATGTCAGCACCGCTACAACGACTAGGATCTTTCCGAAAACAACCGCGCCCAGCCAGGCCAGCACCGCCGCGGCGTCGCCGATAAAGGCGGTCATCGACAGCAGCATGCCGATGGAGATGAAAAAGATGCTGTTGAAAACGTCTCGGAAGGGCAACAGATCCGAGACGATCTGGTGGCTGTACTCGGAATCGGACAAAACCAGGCCGGCGATAAATGCACCCAATGCCAGCGACAACCCGAAGCGCCACGTCAGCCACGAGGTACCCATTGCGACAAGCACGATGAATAGAACGAACACCTCTGAGCTGCGCGATGCAACGATGCGGGCCAGCAGAGCCGGCACAATCCGCCGCGATGTGAAAACAATGGCTGTCACGGCTACCGCCGCAGTTCCCAGCGTCACGGCCACCGATGCGGTCGAGAGTCCCTGGCCACCCGCCATAAGCGGTACCAGCAGCATCATGGGAACGACGCAGAAATCCTGAAACAGGAGGATGGCGATAGCAGCCCGGCCGTGTGGAGCGTCGATCTCCGCTCGATCAAAGTAGGACTTCAAAACGATCGCAGTGCTGGACAACGCAAGAAGAAATCCGATGAAGACAGCCTGCCGTCCCGTCCGCACGAACCCGTACGCCAGAACGCTCATTAGCAGGATCGTCATCAGGACCTGCAGGCCGCCGCCCCACAGAACGAGGCGTTTCATCTCGATGATCCGGCGCAGCGAGAATTCCAGTCCGATGGTGAACAGCAGTAAAACGACGCCTATTTCGGCCAGCGCATCGACGGCCGCCACGTCTCTAATAAGACCGAATCCATAAGGGCCGATCAGAATTCCTGTGACCATGAATCCGACGATGACCGGCAGACGCAAGCGGTTGAGCAGGAAAGCGATCGGGACGGCCGCCAGCAGCAACACCAGCAGGTCTCGAAGCAGCGGCAGCTCGTGCGGCATAGTCGCTAGTAGGACAGGCTTCCAGCCTGTCAAATGGTCAGGCCCCCGGCCTGTCAACCGAAGAGGTACAAAACCGACGTGCTGGAAGCCTGTCCCACCTGCACTCCACTTGCAAGACGATGCTCCAACGACTTACCATGAATGCCTTATCGAGGATCGCATGAAACGTAAAATTGACAGAAAGCTTTCGGGACAGGCGGCTGTCCAATGATGTCGACGCTCTGCTGACTTCCTGGACGCAGGGAGAAAATCCCGACGCCGCCGTTATTGTGATTCATCGGGGCCGGATCGTACACAAGAAAGCTCCTGGGAGCGGGGGGGGTTCTCCCCCCAAAGCCCGTGCTTGGTTTGGTGTGTCCTCAACACCCGCTCTCCCCCCCCCCCCCCTCCCTCCCCACCCCCACAACTGCGGGT
>JBPCNK010000362.1:0-6201 GCA_051001345.1 Acidobacteriota bacterium
GCCGGTTACCGTGCGAGCCGTTGGATGCTCAAGTGTGTGAATGCTGCCTCTGATTGCCCGCTCGCTTACGCGCGCGGCCCGGACTTGGTCGCTTGCGGACAACAAGTGTGGCGCCGAAAGCTGCGCCGACTCCCTTCAGGCTGCGGGTAATTGAAACGTAAACGTACTTCCCTCGTCCAGTCTGCTTTCGACCCGAATCGTGCCTCCCTGTTGCTGCAAGACATGCTTGGCGATCGCCAGCCCGAGGCCCGTTCCGCCTAGCTTTCGGCTCCGAGATCTGTCCACCCGGTAGAAGCGCTCGAAGATTCGGGGCAGGTCTTCGGCCGGTATGCCGATGCCGGTGTCCTGGACGGTAATCTCCACTCGGTCCTCGCTCCGGCCAACCCTGACTTGCACGGACCCACCCTGGGGTGTGTACTTGAGGGTGTTATCGAGCAGGTTGTAAAGGACCTGTTCGACGCCGCGGCGATTGGCGCGCGCCTTGGCGTTCCCGTTGGCTTCACAGGTACACGCAATACTTTTGGCGTCAAACAAGTTCTGCATGGAATCGGTTACCGACCGCGCCACCTCGGCGATATCAACGGTTTCCGTTTCCGATTCCGCACGCCCTGACTCCAGAGAAGAGAGCTTTAGCAGATCTTCAATCAGATTGTTGAGCCAACGGGCCTGCTTGTCGATGATGGAAATAAAATTGGAGCGAATAGGGGCGTCCAGATTCGGATGCTCCAGAAGCGTTTCCGCATAACCTTGTATTGATGTCAATGGCGTGCGCAGTTCATGCGAGACGTTGGCGACAAAATCTTTTCGGACATTTTCCAGCCTGCGCAACTCCGTCACGTCCAGAAAAACGACAACCACGCCTTTTGCTCTGTCTTCCTGCAAGACGGGGTGGAGGCTGGCCAAGAGGATTTTGCGTGCCGCGTGGAGCTCGATTTCAAGCTGTTGACTTTCCTGGCTTGCCACGGTCTGCTGGACGGCCTTTGCAAGATCCGATTGCCTCACGACTTCGCTGAGTCTGCGGCCTTCGGCCGGGTGCTGCAGGCTGAACATTTCGTAGCACGACGGATTCATGAACTCCACTTTGCCGCGCGGGTCCGTCATCAGCACGCCTTCTCTCATACCCTCCAGAACGGCCTGAAGCTTCTGACGCTCTGCCGCCCCGTCGCGAATCTGCCAGATCAACCTTTCGGTCATTCCATTGAAGGCGCGCCCAAGTGTCCGCAGCTCCAAAGAGCCCCGGATGGGCGCTCTGGCTTCCAGGTCGCCTGACGCGACGCGATGCGCACTCTGCGCCATCTCTGCCGCGGAAAGGGAAAAGCGGTGGGAAAGAAAATACGCCAGGGCTGCCGTAATAGAAAAAGCAACCAGACTCAGCCAATAAATCACGTGGCGCATCTCGGCGCCACTTTGTCGAATGACCTGGTATTCAAGTGACAGGCGCACAACCCCCATTTCTGCGCTCGGTGTTCTAAATGGGACGGCGACGTACAACATTTCCGTGCCGAGGGTCTGGCTTTGCCGAATCGATCTGCCATAGCCGCTGTTTCGCGCCTGTTGGACCTCGGGCCGGCCGTCGTGGTCCTCCATGGAGGCGCTGGCGGCGGAATTGTCGCCAAGTACCCTTCCATCTGGGGCGATGATGGTGACCCTTCGATCGAGAAGTGCGCCGATCTGATTGGCATAATTGTGTATTTCCGACTCCGAGCGCACAAATCGCTCCAGCGTGTCGCGCACCAGCAGCGCTTCCTGTTTCAGTTCAATCGCAAGTCGTTCGACCAGGTAGGGCTCGACCCGGCCAGGCAGGACGACGGCAAGTGTCACCAGCAGTGCCGCCGACGTGGCTAGCACAAGGAGAAAAATCTGGAGCTGGAGTTTCATTCTGATTCCGAGTCGGGGTCCCGCAGGCGGTAACCAACGCTGCGTACCGTGTCGATGCAGTCGGCGGCTCCCTCCAGTTTTTGGCGCAGCCTTTGCATGTGGGAGTCGACCGTGCGAGTGCCTCCCACGTAGCTGTAGCCCCAGACGGAACTCAACAAATCCTCGCGGCGAACTACTTTGCCCCGGCGCTCGGTCAGGTAATGCAGCAGTTTGAACTCGGTGGCTGTCAGGTCGATCGGCTTGTCATGCAGATAGACGTGGTGGCTTTCTGTGTCGATGGTCAACGCCCCGACCTTCAGAGGAGTCTGCTGGAGACCGCGGCTGTCCAGGCGCCTAAGGATGGACTGCACCCGAAGCACCAATTCGCGCGGGCTGAACGGCTTTGGCAGATAGTCGTCGGCGCCAAGCTCCAGGCCCAGGATGCGATCCATTTCGGTGCTCTTGGAAGTCAGGATCAAAATCGGAATCTGCTGCGTGGAGCTTTGAAATTTTATGCGCTTGCAGATTTCTATCCCGTCCATGTCGGGAAGCATCAGGTCAAGGACAACCAGCGACGGCGGGTGCTTGCGCAGACTGTCGAGAGCCGCTAGACCTTCATGACAGATCTCCGTCTGAAAGCCGACCCGGGACAGGTGGAAGCTGACGAGGGTGGCGATGTCCTTCTCGTCCTCGACGATCAGAATTCGATGGCCCACTTCAGGCTCGCTTCAGGCTCCAGGCTTCAGGCTTCAGGGCTGCCTGCTGACGACCCAAGGTACGTTCGTTGTTTGCTTGAGCCCTGGAGCCTGGATCTTAACAGCAGTTCCAGAGACGTTGGCGCCTTTTAATCGCGCCTTAATGAAACTGGCACACGCGTTCGCTACTGTACCTGTGAAGTCCTGAGGAAGCCTGGTTTGAAAATTGACACGGCTGTGACGTGTTTGTGACATCGGCCCGGTAGATTTTTTACAACCGAAATATGAGATATTAATTTGTGAGGACTCAACCATGAAAAGAACAGCGTGGGCCCTGCTGGCGTTCGGATGTTTGTTGCTTGTGGTGGCGGCGTGCCGCTCTGAGAAGTCGGGAACAGCGGGTCTGTCAGGCACTGTCAACATCGACGGTTCGAGTACAGTGTTTCCTATCTCCGAAGCGGTAGCCGAGCAGTTCCGCAGCCACAGCCCCAACGTTCGGGTGCCTGTGGGGCTTTCGGGAACGGGTGGCGGCTTTCAAAAGTTCCTGCGCGGTGAGATTGACATTGCCGCAGCCTCTCGTCCGATCAAGGAATCGGAATTGAAACTAGCCCGCGAGAAGAACATCGAATTCGTCGAGCTTGCAGTCGCCTTCGATGGTCTTTCCGTCGTGGTCAATCCCAAGAATTCCTGGTGTTCGACTATGACAGTCGAGGAACTCAAGCGGGTCTGGAAGCCTGGGGCGCAGGGTAAGGTCACGCGCTGGCGCCAGATTCGGCCGGATTGGCCGGATAAGGAGATTCATCTGTTCGGAGCAGGCACGGACTCCGGGACCTACGACTACTTCACCAGTGCCGTTGTCGGCAAGGAAGGAGCAAGCAGGGGGGACTTCACCGCCAGTGAGGACGACAACGTGCTGGTGCAGGGCGTAGCCGCCGACGAGTTCGCGCTGGGATTTTTTGGATACGCATACTACGAAGAAAATAAGACCCGGGTCAAACTAGTAGCCATCGACGATGGGAACGCCGTCAACGGCGACGGGCCGATACTGCCCAGTCCGGAAACCATTGCAGGAGCAACCTACCAGCCGCTGTCCCGGCCCCTTTTCATTTACGTGGCGAAGAAGGCTGCCGAACGGCCCGAGGTTTTGCAGTTCGTAGAGTTCTTTTTACAGGAAGCGCCGAAATTGGTCCGCGAAGTCGGTTACGTGCCGCTTCCCGACGCCACGTATGCTTTGGTCCGGGAGCGATTTCAAGCCAGAACGTCCGGTTCGATTTTTGAACAGGGCGGCTCTCAGGTAAACGTTTCGTTGACCGATCTGATGAAGGCATCCGGACCGGCTAAATGACAGCGTCAGACCGAGGGCGCAATCTGCGCAGGCGCCGCGACCGCCTGATCGAGTTGTTTTTGTTATTTTGCGCGAGCCTTTCCATCTTTACGACGGCCGGTATTGTGTCTGTGCTGCTGTTTGAAACGTTCGAGTTTTTCAAAGAAGTCTCGATCGTGGCCTTTCTCACCGACCGGCAGTGGACGCCGCTGTTTGCCGACAAACACTTCGGCATTTTGCCGCTGCTGTCGGGGACCGTTCTCATTTCGGCCATTGCGATGCTGGTGGCCCTTCCGGCCGGACTGCTGTGCGCCCTGTACCTGAGCGAATACTCTCCGCGGAAGCTTCGCCGTCTGGTCACACCCACTCTGGAGATTCTGGCTGGAATCCCGACGGTGGTTTACGGATACTTCGCACTGCTTTTTGTGACTCCCCTCCTGCAACGGGTGATTCCCGGCTTGGCGGGTTTCAACGCGCTGGGCCCGGGCATCGTCATGGGAATCATGATTCTTCCCATGGTTTCTTCCCTCAGTGAAGATGCCCTGCGCGCCGTGCCCGTCAGCCTGCGTGAAGGCGCCTATGCGCTGGGGGCCACCAAACTCCAGGTGTCGTTTGGAGTCGTGATCCCGGCTGCTTTTTCGGGGATCACGGCTTCCTTTGTCCTGGCCGTCTCGCGCGCCATCGGCGAAACCATGATCGTTGCCATTGCCGCAGGCCAGCAACCCCGGCTGACGCTCAATCCCCTGGTCCCGGTCGAAACAATGACCGCCTATATCGTGCAAGTTAGTTTGGGAGACACACCGGCGGGCAGCCTGGAATACAGGACCATTTTTGTGGTTGGTATGATGTTGTTTCTGACGACGCTGCTGCTGAACATGATCAGCCAGTGGCTGCGGTCCCGTTACCGTGAGGTCTACCAGTGACGGCCCAGTCGGCGCGATCGTTGGCTTTGTGGCGGCGATTCCAGGAGCGCGCTTTTGTGGCCGTCTGCGTCTCCATTCTTTTTCTGGCGCTGGTGGTCCTTGCCGTTCTTCTGTTCCGTGTGTTCTATGACGGTTGGTCTCGCCTGGGCTGGACGTTTCTGAGCAGCTATCCGTCCCGTTTTCCCGAACGCGCGGGCATACTGCCGTCGTTGGTCGGCACCGTCTACGTGATGTTGCTGACAGCGCTGTTTGCATTTCCACTGGGAGTAGCCGGGGCGATCTATCTCGAAGAATACACGGGGAGCGGAGGCGCTGTGAGCCGCTGGCTATCGCGTGCCATCGAGGTCAATATCGCGAATTTGGCAGGGGTGCCTTCGATCATTTACGGACTGCTGGGTCTGGCCATTTTCGTGCGCTTCTTCGCACTGGGCCGAAGCCTGCTTGCGGGCGGCCTGACACTGGCGCTTCTGGTCCTACCCGTCGTGATTATTTCTTCGCGTGAAGCTCTGCGAACCGTGCCCTTCAGCATCCGCGAAGCGTCCTACGCGTTGGGCGCTACGCGCTGGGAAACCATCCGCCATCAAGTGCTCCCCATGGCGATGCCCGGCATTCTTACTGGCACGATCCTGGCCCTTTCGCGGGCCATCGGAGAAACCGCCCCGCTGGTAGCCATCGGCGCCCTGACCTATGTAGCGTTTTTGCCGGAGAATGTTCTGTCTCCTTTCACGGCTCTTCCGATCCAGATTTTCAGCTGGATTTCCCGACCTCAGTCGGGCTTTCATACCAACGCCGCCGCGGCCATAGCGGTCTTTTTGCCGATCCTGCTCTTGATGAACGGGTTTGCCATCTGGTTGAGACATCGGTATCAAAAGAAACTGCGATGAATGACGTCAAACCAGTTCCGAAGATTTCCGTACGCAAGGTCGACTTTTTCTATGGCGCCATGCAGGCCCTCAAAGGTGTCTCTTTGGACATTGCATCCAACCAGGTCACGGCGCTGATTGGCCCGAGCGGGTGCGGAAAATCCACCTTTCTTAGAACGCTGAATCGAATGAATGAAATTCTGCCGGACACGCGCGTCCAAGGAGAGATCCTTTTGGACGGCCGTGATATTTACGCCAAAGAGGTTGATGTTGTGGCGCTGCGGCGACAGGTCGGCATGGTTTTTCAGAAATCGAATCCCTTCCCCAAATCAATTTTCGAGAACGTGGCGTACGGATTGCGAATCAACGGCAATAGCGACCGTCACTTTCTGGAGGAACGCATCGAGCGGAGCCTGGCGGATGCCGCTCTATGGGACGAGGTGAAGGACCGGCTGCATGCTTCGGCCCTTGCCCTGTCGGGCGGACAACAGCAGCGGCTGTGCATCGCGCGCACTATCGCCGTCGAACCGCAGGTGCTG
>JBPCNK010000363.1:0-15908 GCA_051001345.1 Acidobacteriota bacterium
ACCGCTTACCTCAATCGGGGCGGGACCATTATTCTGCTTGCGACCATCCTGTTGCTGTCGCTGCTCGGCGCTACGCCCTTCTCGTTTGAGTGGATGTTTGCCCGCCTGCAGGCCAGCCCGCTCAATCTGCCTGCACGCGGCAGCCAGTGGTGGGCAAATTGGCGCGAGCGCCGGGCCCGCGCCCAGGCCGATCCCAAAAAGCCGGAGGCGGCGGCACGTACCGGCGAGGCTCGAACCCTTGAAGCAGATCAAACTTCGCTGGCGTTGCCTGTTCCGCAGGTCGCCACAGATAACAGAACAGCGGCATCCGCCCTGGCGCCACCGCCACGCATTGAGTCCGCACTGACTGAAACCCGTCCCGCTCCCCGTCGCAAGTCACGCGATGAGGAGGCCTCACCGGCTCAGGTTCGCTACAAATTACCCGATCTTAATTTTCTGCAGGCGCCGCCCGAGCAGGCCGTCGTCAACGAAGAAGAACTGCTTGATCGTGCCAACGAATTATCGGTCAAATGCGCGGAATTCGACGTGACCGGAAGCGTCATTCAGATCCATCCCGGTCCGGTCGTCACCACCTATGAATTTAAGCCCGACGCCGGCGTCAAATACAGCCGCATTACCAACCTGGTCGACGACCTGTGCCTGGGAATGCGCGCCGAGTCCATTCGAATCGATCGCCTTCCCGGTAAGAACACCGTTGGAATCGAGGTTCCCAACCACAAGCGCAACACGATTTTCCTGCGCGAGATTGTCGATTCCGAAGCCTTCAAAAAGTCGCCTTCCAAGCTGACCATGGCTTTGGGGAAACTCATTAACGGCGCTACTTACGTAACAGATCTTGCCAAGATGCCTCACTTGCTGATTGCCGGAGCGACCGGCGCTGGCAAGAGCGTCGGTCTTAATTCGATGGTTTGTTCGATTCTTTATAAGTCGACGCCTGAAGAAGTGCGTTTCATTATGATCGACCCCAAGCGACTCGAGCTGGGAGTCTACGACGGGATTCCCAACCTGCTGGTTCCCATTGTGACCGAGCCGCGCGTAGCCTCCAACGCCTTGAGTTGGGCGGTCTCCGAAATGGAGTCCCGCTACAAGCGCCTGGCCTCTTTTGGCGTCCGCAATATCGATCAGTACAACACGTTCATCAAGTCAGTCACCAGCTCCTCCGACCTGGACCCGGCCGAACGCAAGACGCTCCCCTACATCGTGATCATCATCGACGAGCTGGCCGATCTGATGATGGTCGCTGCCAAAGACGTCGAAGAGTCGCTCACGCGGCTGGCACAAATGGCGCGAGCCGTCGGGATTCATCTGATTTTGGCCACTCAGCGGCCGTCCGTCGATGTACTGACCGGGTTGATCAAGGCCAACTTCCCGTCCCGGATCGCCTTCCGCGTGTCCTCCAAGATCGATTCGCGGACGATTCTGGACCGCAATGGCGCCGAACAACTGCTGGGCAACGGGGACATGCTCTTTTTACCCCCGGGAACTTCGCGCCTGCTGCGCATACATGGCGCCTATGTCAGTGAAAAGGAAATCCATGCCATCACAAGCTTCCTGAAAGACCAAACCGGGCCCGACTACAACGAAGAGGTGTTGAAGGCCTGCGAAGAAAACACGTTGGGAATCGAGAACCTCGATGACGCCAGCGATGAGTTGTACGACGAGGCTGCCCGCTTTGTCGTCGAGGTCGGCAAAGCCAGCACGTCGCTGCTGCAGCGGCGGCTGCGCGTAGGCTATGGACGGGCTGCCCGCCTGATCGACATGATGGAACGCGACGGACTGGTCGGCCCTCCCGACGGCAGCAAACCGCGGGAGATGCGGGTCAACGCGAGCTATTTTCAGGAAATCGACAACAAGGAGAAATAGGGGTCAGGCTCTCCTTTGCACGGAGTCGCGAATGGAACTCAAAAACCTTTAGCGCGGATTGACACGGATTAAACGGATTACTTCACGCGGGCCGAAAGCTCAATACGCCGTAATCCGTGTTAATCCGTTTAATCCGCGCTTGGGATTTTTAGCCCGGATTAACACTTGACTAAGCGCGGATTCGACACGGATTGCACTGATTATTTCGTACAGCGTCAGGGGTGGCCCGTTGTATGTAGCGTGACAATTCCACACGAGAGTCTGTCTTACAGCGTAATCGGCGCAGCCATGGAGGTCCATCGATATCTGGGACCGGGATGTTGGAAGTGCTGTATGGCCGGGCCTTGGCGTACGAGTTCGGCCTCCGTTATCTCTCCTTCAAGCGAGAAGTGCTGTGCCGAGTGTTCTACAAGGAACAACCTCTCGGCGATTACAGAATTGATTTTGTCGTAGGCGATGCCATTCTCGTTGAAATCAAGGCACTTCCCCAATTGACCAAGATGCACTACGCGCAGGCCTACAATTACCTCGTAGGAACTGGTTTGGAAGTAGGCTTGTTGCTCAACTTTGGGACTTTCTCGCTCGAGTACAAGCGCCTCCTTTGCACGGAGTCGCGAATGGAACTCAAAAACCTTTAGCGCGGATTGGCACGGACTAAACGGATTACTTCACGCGGGCAGAAAGCTCAATACGCCGTAATCCATGTCTAATCCGTATAAATCCGCTTAATCCGCGCTTGGGATTTTGCAGCCCGGATTGACATGGATTCAGCGCGGATTGATACGGATTAAGCGGATTACGTCGTGTAGGTCGAAAGCTCGATACGCTATGATCCGTGTCAATCCGCTCAGTCCGCACCGTTAATCCGCCTTGAGAATGTGGACCTTGAACCCGCGGAATTCAATCCGCTCGACTCCGCCGCTCGACTCCAGCAGCGTACTTACCTTGCGATGTTGCTCGGGCGTCATGTAGATGGATGCGACCAGATAGACGCGTCCCGAGGATTGCCGCTCGCTGAGTGCTTCGATGTCAATTCCCCTCTGCTCCACTTCTGGAAAATAGTACGAGAGGACGTTCAAGGTATTCGGCGCTGCAACGCGATCGTTGGGTCGCACGTGGATCTTCAGATAGGAAGCCACTGCCTTCCAGTCGGCGGGCTCTTTGCCACTGCGGCGATAGACGACCGTCAAGGAAGCGATCACGACCAGCGCAACCAGAAGGCCAAACCCGGCGCGAGCCGCCGCTTGCGGCAATCGACGGGGAAAAGCATCGATTCCAGCGGCTACCCCCAAGGCGAGGGCGGGCGTAGCAAACAGGACCTGCCGGATTGCGAAGAAATAATCGCGCAGCCAGTCCAGGAATAAGGCTGCGGCCAGCGGCAACAGAAACCAGCACAGCAACAGCCAGACCTGGCCGCGTTGGCCTGTTTGCCAAAGGGCCCAAAGTCCCAGGCAAAAGAGCGTGACCAGCAGGATTCCCAGCGCATAGCTGCCGCCGCTGATTTCACGAACAAAGCGGTGCAGCACGATCGGAAGGATGTCTTCGCTCACATTCGAATGCGTTGTACGGAAAGTGATCCAGGCCCAGGGCGCAAAACCCACAAGTGCAACCCCTCCGGCCAGTCCAAAATTCAGGACGTCCCGGCCGCCGGGGAAAATGGTGCGGGCATCCTGCCCGCAGTTGGAATCGTGGGTCGCGGGCCGCGAGTCGCATGCGCGGAGTCCCCGCCGGCGTAATCCCAGAACAAAAAAGCCCTGGTAGAACAACACCAGCAGACCGAAGTAATTGGTGTAGAGCGCAAGCGTCACGCAAAGCGCGTAGGCAGCCCAGCGCCGCAGGTTACCCCGTTCGAGCGCGCAAAGGAGCAGGCATTGGGCTGCCAACGCCAGAAAAACAAACAGCGCATAGCTGCGGCCCTCCTGCGAATAGCGCTGATGCAGCGGGTAGACGGCGTAGACCAGCATGGCCAGCAAAGCGACGCGCTCGGAGAATAGACGACTTCCCAGCCAGAACAGCAGAGGCAGCGACAGCGTCCCGGCCAGGGCTGCATGAAATCGAGCGGGCCATTCCGAGTGGCCCCAGGCTTCGATGAAGAGGTCCTGGACCAGATAGCTGAGCGGAACTTGAGCCAGATCGTCGGCAACTCGCCGCAGGTTTTCCTGTAGGGTCGGTTGGGAAAAACTCTGCAGCTGCAAAATCTCATCCAGCCACAGCTGGCGGGCGCCCAGGTGATAGAACCGGAGAAAGGCGCCCAGGGTGAGGATGGCGAAGAAGAGGATGATTGTTGTGCGTCGCTTCATTCAAAAAGTGGCCAGTGGCCACTTTTCAACGTTGCTATACTGTGAGCATCATGTCCAGCAAAGTTTTTGCGCGCGATTTTTTCGGTCGACCCTCGTCCGGGACGCGCTGGGCGCTTGGATTTTTCATGGGGATTGTCTTGACGGTGATCCTGGCCGGGGCGTTGCTCTGGAGTTTCTCCGGGGTCGGTCTTTTCAGTTGGATGCGCGGAGCCTTCGGATCGGATCGAACGCTGTTGAACGTTTCCCAGCCGACCGTCGTGCGCCAGATTCAAAGACTGGAGCGGCTGGAAACCGTACGCTACACCATGGAAAAGATCGTCGAAGGCGAACGGGACCGAGGCGTGCTACCGCGTTTTCTCGTCGGCGACCGGATGCTGCTCATCGCGCACGGCGAGGTCAGCGCCGGGGTCGACCTGGGTCGAGTCGGCCGCGAACAGATCACCGTCAGCGGCCGCACCGTGGCGGTCCAACTGCCGCCTGCGGAATTGTTTTCAACGCGGATCGACAACGCAAAGACCCGTGTCTACAGCAGAAGCACAGGCATCCTGGTTGCGTTGGACCCCAGCCTGGAGACCGAGGTCCGCCGCGAAGCGGAGCGGCAGTTGCGCCAGGCCGCGCTTGAAGATGGCATTTTGGAGAAGGCGCGGCGCAACGCGACGGAAACGTTGATCAGCCTGCTGCAGGGGCTGGGCTTTGAGAAAGTAGAAATACGGGAATAGTTGACCCGAGGACAAAAACGAAGCGCTAGGATTGCATTACGCCGGCATTGACGCCGTGACCGTTTCTCTCCTAGAATAGGTCTATCGCTTTTGCCTCGGAGGCATCCATGAGATCGGCCATCCGATTCCGCTGGCTTTTCAGCGTTTGCGGGACTCTGCTTTTCGGGGCCTTGTTCGTTCTGTCCCAGCAACCGCCCGCGCCAACTTCCGGTCCGCCCGTCATTCGCGTCAAGGTCGATACGGTCGTCATCCGCGCGGCTGTCACCGATCCGCTCAATCGCTACGTCGTTGGTCTCGACAAGGACCACTTCCGTGTCTATGAAGACAAGATCGAGCAGCAATTGACGCATTTCACCAATGACACTTCCGCGCTCAGCGTCGGAGTCATTTTCGACGTCAGCGGAAGCATGGGCGACAACCTGATCAGCGCGCGCAACTCGGTCATCCGATTTCTCGAACAGGGCGGCAAGGAAGACGAGTACTTCCTGGTTACCTTCAACGAACGCACCGCATTGATGCAGGACTTTACGCCGCGAGGCGAGAGCATCCGCAACGAAATCACGTTCCACGATGCCAAGGGGCGAACGGCCCTGTATGACGCCCTCTACCTGGGATTGCAAAAAATTCGCGAAGGACGCAACGATAAGAAGGCTTTGATCATCATAACCGATGGAGAAGACAACAGCAGCCGTTATACCTTCAGCGAGGTCAAGGATTTCGCCAAGGAGTCGGACGTGCAGATCTACGTCATCGGGGAGAAAGGCGACATGGGTTTCGGACGCGCCATCATCAGCGACATCGTCAGCCTGACGGGCGGGCGCGCGTTTTTCCCGAACAGCTTCAAACAGCTCGACTACTATTGCGATCTCATCCACACCGAACTGCGCAACCAGTACGTCCTCGGTTATACCTCCAACAATCGAAACTTTGACGGCAGGTGGAGAAAATTGAGAATCAGGCTGGAACCTCCTGAGGGTCTTCCCAAGCTTGTTGTCCGGGCCAAAGAGGGCTACTTCGCACCCAAAAAGTAGTGGAAAGAGGTTCTAGCCATGTCCAGCAAGTTTTCCCGCGGTTCCGCCGCGGTTGCAATTGCCGTTTTGCTTCTGGCCGTTTCCGCCACCGGCCAGTCCGATAAGAATTCACAGCGGCCTAAAGCTCCCCCCACACTGGAAAGCGGCGCTCCGCCTGCCACGCCGGCAGAAGATGGAGACCGTCCGGGCGGTTTCCGCATCGGCGTCAAAGTCGATCAAGTCATCCTCAACGCCACGGTGCACGACAAGGAAGGCCGCTTGGTGACAGGCCTGACCAAGGACCGGTTCACGATATTCGAAGACAAGACTCAGCAGGCCATCACCAACTTCAGTCTGGTCGACATGCCATCGACGATCGGCCTGATCGTCGACACCAGCGGCAGCATGAAAAACCGCGTCGACGACATGTTGAGCGCCGTCAACCTGTTCCTGGAGTCGTCCAATAAGGATAACGAGCTGTTCCTCATCACGTTCAACGACGAGGTGAAACTTGAGGAAGATCTGACCAAGGATGTACTGGATATCAAAGACGGCCTCAACAACATCATTGTCTCCGGCGGTACGGCGCTGTACGACGCGATCCATCTGGGGATCGACAAAGCCAAAGCCGGTAGCGAACCCAAGAAGGCCCTGGTTGTGTTCAGCGACGGCGAGGACCGCGACAGCTATTACTCGCACGAGAACCTCGCCGAGAAAATCAAGGAAACCGACGTGCAGGTCTACATTGTGACGTTTCTCGACGCGAGCCTGGACAAGTCGGGAGGTTTTTTCGGCGCCCGTAAGTCCGAGCGCCAGAAGGTCGTCGAAAAGATGGACGTGATTGCTGAATTGACCGGCGGCAAGAGCTTTTTGGCAGAGACCCCCGAATCGCTGCCGGCCGCGTTCAAAGCCATTGCCCATGAACTCCGAAATCAATACCGCATCGCCTACATCTCCAACAACCTGGTCAAAGACGGCAAGTGGCGCGACATCCGCGTTGCGCTCAACGATCCCAAGCTCAAAATCAGGGCCAAGCGCGGGTATTACGCGAAATAGGGGTCAGGCTGCTTCAGGGGTCAGGGATCAAGGGTATTTATCATTTAATCCGCAATGAATTCGCAATCCGCAATTCCCTGACCCCTGAAGCCTGACCCCTGCTTTCCATGGCGATGACTCTGCTCATGCAAATGAGTCGCCAGTCGCCAGAGAGAAGCCGGATACGTCCACGAGCGCGTGCACGTCAACGAGCGACGCGAGCAGCAACAGTGCCGCGAGCGACGCGAGCAGCAACAGTGCCGCGAGCGACGCGAGCGGGTCAGTGCCGCCGGTCGCGACAACTTGTCGGCGCGGATGAACACGGATTTAGCGGATTAAGGACGTTGGATTGCCGCAGCCCCAGACTAAAGGGGTTAATCCGTGTCAATCCGTGTCAATCCGCGCTTGCATTTTCCGACCAAGCTCTCGGGCCGGCAAACGAGGGCTGCCACCATTTGTGTGTATGAAACGTGTAGATCAAAATGAACGCAATGGACCCGCTCGCGTCGCTCGCGGCACCGTTAATTGCGGCGCGGTTCGCAGGTGCGGAGGGATTCAGATCCTGCCCGTCCACATCGAACCGTGGAAGCGGATCTGTAGAGACCGCCGGCCTGGCGGCCGGTGCCACTCCTTGCCGTGGCAGTGAAGCCTGACCTCTACCTTAGGTCTTCCTTGTATCCTTGCCACTGACCACCTGCAACTTGGACTGGCATCACCTGTCGCCCGAATTCGACACTCCTATGTTATTCTGAAGGAGTCTTGTGACGGCTCGCACGCGCACGGGCCCGCCGAATACCTTAGCATCGGGAAAGGACGCCGCGACATGTCCCAAAAAGGGTCGGAAAAAATCTGGCACAACGGGCAGTTGATCGACTGGGACAAGGCCACCGTCCATGTCATGAGCCATGTCGTTCATTACGGCTCGTCGCTGTTTGAAGGAATCCGCTGCTACAAAACCCAGCGTGGATCGGAAGTTTTCCGTCTGGACGCTCACATCGAGCGGCTGCTTAACTCGTGCAAGATTTACCGGACCGACGTGCCGTTCTCGCGAACCGAACTGGAAGAAGCAGTCGTCGAGACCATTCGCGTCAACCGCCTCGAAGCCTGCTACGTCCGGCCGATTGTGTTCCGCGGATACGGAACCTTTGGCGTCAACCCATTCGGATCTCCTGTCGAAACCTACATCTGCACCTGGGAATGGGGTAAGTACCTGGGCACCGAAGCGATCGAACAGGGCGTCGACGTTTGCGTTTCATCGTGGAGCCGTATGGCGCCCAACACGCTGCCGGCGCTGGCCAAGTCCGGGGCCAACTACATGAACTCGCAGTTGATAAAGATGGAAGCCATCAAAAACGGATATGTCGAAGGGATCGCGCTGGACGCCTCCGGCCAAGTCAGCGAAGGAAGCGGCGAAAACCTGTTTTTGGTCCATCGCGGCCGCGTCCTCACCCCCCCGCTCAGCTCGTCGGTGCTGCCTGGAATCACGCGCGATTCCATCATCACACTGGCGCGAGGCCTGGGACTGGAAGTCGTCGAGACGGCAATTCCGCGCGAAATGCTGTACATCGCCGACGAAGTGTTCTTTTCAGGCACTGCCGCCGAAGTCACGCCGATCCGGTCCATCGATAAGATCGAAATCGGTGCTGGCCGGCGCGGTCCGATCACGAAGCAGGTGCAGCAGGCCTTCTTCGACTACGTCGAAGGGCGCGTCGAAGACCGCCATGGCTGGCTGACGCCCGTGTACACAAAGAAGGAAATGCTCACCTAGCTCATGTCACAAGCCGATACAGAACGGAAGCAGATCGAACTTGATCAGCTGATCAAGATCGCAGTCTCCAAAGGGGCCTCCGATCTGCATCTTAAGGTGGGAGCGCTGCCGCACGCCCGCATTCAGGGCGTCCTGACGCCACTGGCCGAGTTCGCCCGGCTGGAAAAAGCAGACACTGTGCGCATGGCCAGCGGCATCATGAACAACCGTCAGAAGCAGTCCTTCCGCGAGAAGGCTGAACTCGATCTTTCCTATCAGATCGCGGCTGTCGGCCGCTTTCGCGTCAACGTGTTCCACCAACGGGAAGCGACCTCGCTGGTTCTGCGCGTCATCCCGTCCCGGATTCAGACGATGGCCGAACTGACGTTGCCGCCCGTGCTGGAGAAGATCTGCACCGAAAGCCGCGGCATGGTGCTGGTGACCGGAACGACCGGCAGCGGCAAATCGACGACTCTGGCGGCGATGATGAACTGGATGAACGACAACCGGGCCCTGCACATCCTGACCATCGAGGATCCAATCGAGTTTCTGCACCGGGACAAAAGGTCTTTCATCACACAGAGGGAAATCTCGGTGGACACCGACGATTTCGCTACAGCGCTGCGCGCCTCGCTGCGCCAGGATCCGGACGCGATCATGGTCGGCGAAATGCGCGACTTGGTGACCGTCGAGACAGCGCTGCATGCGGCCGAAACCGGACACCTTGTGCTGAGCACCTTGCACACGCTGGATGCCACCGAAACGATCAACCGCATCATCGGCCTGTTTCCAACGCATCAGCAAGGCCAGATCCGGCTGCAGCTGGCCGCCGTATTGAAGGCCGTTATTTCGATGCGTCTGATGCGCAGCGAAAAGGGCCGCCTGCCTGCCATCGAAGTCCTGATCAATACCGAGTTCATTCGCAACTGCATCATCGTGCCGGAGCGCACCAAGGAAATCTCCACTGCCATCGCGGCAGGTTCGAGCCAGTACGGCATGCAGACCTTCGATCAGTCCATCCTGCAGCACTACAATGGCGGACGGATCACCTACGACGAAGCCCTCTATTACGCCACCAATCCGGACGAACTGAAAATGCGGATCAAGGGCATCGTCTCCTCTGCGGAAGCCATCGATTTCGCGTAATAGTCGCGAGTCGCGACTGATTCATGAATCAGAAACTCCTCAACCAAACCTTGCGGTACCTTTCGCTTCGGCCCCGCAGCGTTCGCGAAGTGCGAACCAAACTGAAGCAACTGGGCGCCACGCCTCCGGAGTTGGAAGAAACCGTAGCGTATCTTTCCGAACTTCGTTACCTGAATGACCGGGCCTTGGCCGAGCAAATGGTTTCCTTTCGCACGCAACACCGCGGCTGGGGCCCAACGCGCGTCGAGCGCGACTTAATGCGGCGCGGTATTGATGGTACAATCGCGGGCTTGGTTCTGGCGGAGGCCTACTCCGAAGACAAGGAAGACGAGTTACTGGCCAGCGCGATTGAACAATGGACGCTCAAGCGAGGCGCGCCCCGAACCCAACAGGCCCTCAAAAGTCTGTTTGACCGCCTGCGCCGCAACGGATTTCGGCCGTCGCAGATCCGCCGGCGCCTGAGCGGAATGTTCTCCGATATCGATTGGGACGATCACTCATGACAGGCAATGAAGTACGCCGGAGTTTTCTCGAGTTTTTCGCCGAGCGCGGGCACCGCGTCGTCAAGAGCGCTTCTCTGGTTCCGGACAATGATCCGACGCTGTTGTTTACCAATGCGGGCATGAACCAGTTCAAGGACGTGTTTCTTGGCCAGGAAAAGCGCGTCTACAACCGCGCGGCCACGTCGCAGAAATGCATGCGCGTCAGCGGCAAGCACAACGATCTGGAAACCGTGGGCCGGACGGCGCGCCACCACACTTTCTTTGAAATGCTGGGCAATTTCTCCTTTGGCGATTACTTCAAAAAGGACGCGATCGCGTTTGCCTGGGAACTTCTGACAGGGCAGTACGGTCTGGACAAAAAGCGCCTGCGCATCACCGTGTTCCGCGAAGACGACGACGCTTTCCAGATCTGGCACAAAGGCGTCGGAATTCAGCCAGACTGGATCTTCCGCCTGGACGAGGCCGACAACTTCTGGGCGATGGGCGACACGGGACCCTGCGGACCCTGTTCGGAGATTCACTACGACCTTGGGGTAAGCCCGGCGGGACACGCCGATTGCGACCTGACCTGCAGTTGCGGCCGCTGGGTTGAAATCTGGAATCTCGTGTTTATGCAGTTCAACCGGGATCCTTCGGGAGCGATGACTCCCCTGCCGCGGCCATCGATCGATACCGGCATGGGGCTGGAACGGATCACTTCCATCCTTCAGGGCAAACTCAGCAATTACGATACCGATCTGTTTACCGGCGTCATCGACGAGACCTGCCAGCTGGCCGGCAAGACTTACGGCGAAAACGCGGACGACGACACGTCGCTGCGCATCATCGCCGATCACAGCCGGGCAGCCTGCTTTGTGATCGGCGACGGGGTTCTGCCCGCCAACGAGGGCCGTGGGTATGTCCTGCGAAAAATCATCCGGCGGGCACTGCGCCACGGCAAGCGGCTCGGGTTGTCCGATCCGTTCCTGTTCCGGCTGACCGCTCACGTCGCTTCCACGATGAAGGAGGCCTATCCGGAAAACGAGGAGAGCCGCGAGTACGTTTCGCGCGTCGTCCTCAACGAGGAAGAAAAGTTCTCCTCGACCCTGGAGTACGGCCTGCGTCTGATCGAAGACGTCATCGCCAAACAGACGGCCGGCCAGCGTTCCATCCCCGGCGCCGAATTGTTCAAGCTCTACGACACGTACGGATTTCCGCTGGATCTGGCGCGCGAGATTGCCGAGGAACGAGGCCTTGAGCTGGACGAAGCAGGCTTCCAGCGCGAGATGGACAAACAGCGCGAGCGCGCCCGCGCCAGTTGGAAAGGCGGAGAGAAGGTGGCCCGTCCCCTCTACCAGAAGATTCGCGAAGAGCAGCCCAACCGATTTATCGGCTACGACCAGCTGCAGGCTTCCGCAAAGATCCTGGCAATCGTACAGGACGACGCGCGGATCGAAGAAATCGGGGCTGGCGGAGAAGCTGAAGTCGTCATCGATCCTACGCCGTTTTATGCCGAAAGCGGCGGACAGGTCGGCGATCGAGGCACGGTGGAAACCGACGAAGCACTGGCGCGCGTCATCGACTGCTTCAGTCCCGTCGGCGGTCTTAATGTGGCGCGTGTGCGGGTAGAACGCGGCAAGCTCCGCAGCGGAGATATCGTTCAATGTTCGGTGAGCCTGGAAACTCGCCGCAGCACGGCGCGCAATCACACCGCCACGCACCTGATGCACGCGGCCTTGCGCGAGGAGTTGGGCGAACACGTCAAGCAGGCGGGATCGCTGGTTGCGCCCGACCGGTTGCGCTTCGACTTTACGCATTTCGCTCCCATGAATTCCAAAGAACTGGATCGAATCGAGGAGCGTGTCAACCGGGAAATCCGTGACAACTACGCGGTCGAGACTCGCCAGATGCCGATCGAGGAGGCCCTCACGTCGGGCGCGCTGGCGTTTTTTGGCGACAAGTATGGCGAGCAGGTCCGTGTCGTCGGCGTCGGCGACTTCAGCAAGGAACTCTGCGGCGGGACCCATGTCCACCGGGGCGGCGACATCGGTGTATTCAAGGTTGTGGCCGAAGGCGGCATCGCCGCCGGCGTGCGCCGCATCGAAGCTATCACGGGCGCCGCGGCCGTCGAGCGTTTCATCGAAGACGACCATGCGCTGAGTGAAGTCGCATCGGCTCTGCGCGTCACTCGCCCGGAGATCCTCGGTCAGGTCGAGCGCATCGCCGTGCAACTCAAGGAAGCGCACAAGCAGCTTGAGTCGCTGCAGCTCAAGCTGGCCAGCCTGCAGTCGCGCGGTGCGCTCGACCAGGCGCGTGAGGTCAAGGGAGTCAAGGTGCTGGCGCGCAGAGTCGAAAATGTTGACCGCAACAACCTGCGAGTTTTGGCCGACCGGCTCCGAACGGAAATGAAATCCGGCGTCGTCGTGCTGGGCAGCCCGGTCGACGGAAAAGTGTCGCTGGTCGTGATGGTGTCCTCGGACCTGGTGCCGGCGCTTGACGCCAGCAAACTGATCCGCGACATCGCCCCTATTGTCGGAGGCGGCGGCGGCGGCAAACCCGAACTGGCCGAGGCCGGAGGCAAGGACCCGTCCCGGTTGGACGAAGCGCTGCAAGCCACTTATGCCGCCGTCGAAAAGTATTTGGGATGAGAAACAGGCTCCAGGCTCCAGGCTTTGAGCGTCCCCCTGCGCCTGTTGAAGCAGGCGAGAACTGAAGGATGGTGACTCAATGAAGAATTGGGGATTGGGGATTGGAGATTGGGGATTGAATTTCCGATTGCGGATTTCGGATTGCGGAGTTGATTGGCGATTGTGGATTGGAGAATTGAGGATTGTATTGAGGATTGCGGATTGACGAATTGAGGATTTTATTGATCGATTGTGAATTCAGCTGGCGATAATTGGCAGACATCAAATCACTGCGGTCGCGTCCAAATCGGCAATCCCAAATACAATCCTCAATTTCCCAATCCGCAATCGGAAATCAACTCCGCAATCCGAAATCCGCAATCGGACATTCAATCCCCAATCCCCAATCCCCAATTTTCGATCCCCTGAACTATACCCAGTCGTTGAGGTGCTGCGGGGCCCGGGTTCATGCTGGGGCAAGCTGCGCGGCGATGGTCGCCAGAAATTCCTGATAGCGCATCGGCTTGGCGATGTAGCCATCGCACCCTGCGGCTCGAATGCGCTCCTCGTCGCCCTTCATCGCCAGGGCGGTAAGGGCAATCACCGGAATGGCGCGCGTCGCGTCGTCCCGCTTGAGCAGCACAGTGGCTTCGAGGCCGTCCATGCCGGGAAGCTGGATATCCATCAGGATCAGGTTGGGGTGCTCGTCGCGTGCCAACGTCAGCCCGGCCTCTGCATCCGTAGCGCTGAGCACGGTATGGCCCGCCGACTTCAGCAGGAATACCGCCAACGTCATATTGGCTGGGTTGTCCTCGACGATTAGGACTTTCGCCATGTCAGGCGACCACTTTGCGCCCCAACAAGGCCCGCCGAACTTCGGCCGTAAAGCGGTCCCGGTCGAACTCGCCCTTTTCCATGATCGTCGTCAAAGGGCCATGCAGCTTGGCGCGCTCCTCGGCGGTGATCCGCTTGGCTGTGACCACCAGGATCGGAATGCGAGCCGTGTCGGGATGTTCCTTGAGCGCCTCCACCACGTCGAAGCCGTTCACCGGCATCATCAGATCGAGCACGATGAAGTCCGGCAGCTCCTGCCGCGCGGCGACGATCCCCTCGCGGCCGCCGTACGCGCGCAGGACGGTGCCGGCCAAGCCCTGGATGCGGACGGCGATCAGATCCACCGCATTGGGATCGTCATCAACGATCAGGACTTTCAGCGTGCGTTCCTGTGAGGCAGGAAACAGACCCAGATCCACGAGCAACTCGTACAACTCCTGCCGGGATATGGGCTTTTGCATGACCGCCGCGGCGCCGAGCGCGAAGCTCTTGTTGCGATCCGCCACGACTGAAATGATCACGACCGGGACGCGCCGCAGACCCTGCACCTGCTTAATCGAACTGAGGAATTCCCAGCCGTCCATGTTGGGCAGCATGATGTCCAGGGTGATCAGCGACAACGGCTGCTGCACCGCGAGAACCAGCGCGGCCTCGGCGGAGGCGGCGTGCAGCACCTTGAAGCCCTCCGCCTCGAGTTGCACGCGGATCAGATCGGCGGATTTCAAGTCGTCTTCCACCACCAGCGCGATGCGCGCTCCCGTCACCACCTCGATACGGGGGGCCGCCGGCGCTTTGGCCGGCGTGAGCGCCTCTTCCTCCGGCGCCCGGAGCGGCAGCCAGACCGTGAAGCAGGAGCCCTCGCCCACGGCGCTTTCCACCGCCACCGCGCCGCTGTGCAACTCGGCGAGGAGTTTGACCATGGCCAAACCCAGTCCTGTGCCCTCGAATTTCCGCGCCAGGCCGCTGTCGATCTGACTGAAAGGCTTGAACAGCTCCTCCAGCCCCTCCGGCGAGATGCAGATGTCGCTGTCGGTGACGCTAATCTTGAGAAAGTCCGCGAACTCGGTGTCGGCCAACGGGAAGCTCCGGCCCGTCCAGGAGCTGCACGGCTGGCCGACTTCGGCGCGCGGGACGCGGGCGGCGCGCAGGGTCACCTGGCCGCCCTCGCGGCTGAATTTCACCGCGTTGGAGAGGAGGTTGTCCACGATCTGCTTGACCTTGCGCGCGTCCGCCTGGATCGACCCCAGCTCGTCGGCGGCATCCATATCCAGGCGGATGTGGTTGCTCGCGGCCTTCTCCCTGACGATCAACAGGCTGTTGGCGAACAAGGAGGAGACCAGGACCGACTCCAGATCGAGCGTCATCTTGCCGGCTTCCACCTTGGACAGGTCGAGGATGTCGTCGATGAGGGAGACCAGATGCTGGCCGCTGCTGAAGATGTCGCCGATGAATCCTCGCTGTTGATCGGTCATCTCGCCCATCAGCCCGTCCCTGAGCACCTCGGAGAAGCCGATGATGGCATTCAGCGGCGTCCTCAGCTCGTGTGACATGTTGGCGAGGAATTCGGACTTCGTGCGGCTCGCGTCTTCCAGCTCGACGTTTTTCCGCTGCAGCGTTTGCTCGAAGCGTTTCAGCTCCGTCACGTCGCGCGCCGCGACGAACACGCCTTGCAGGCTCCTGTCACGGTCGTGGAAGGTGGTCGCGTTGTAGGACACCACGGTGAGCGTGCCATCCCTGGCGCGCGCAGTGAGCTCGTAGTTGGTCACTTTGCCTTCGTTCAGCACGCGGTTGATGCCCGCCTCAGCCCGGCCCGAATCGGTGAAGTAGTTCTTGAACGGCGCGCCGATCAGCTCGTCACGCGTGCACCCGGTCAGCGCCTCCGTCTGCTTGTTGACGTCGGTGATGATGCCGCGTGGATCGGTGGTCATCAGGGCGTCGATGTTGGATTCGATGAGCGAGCGCGTGTAGAAGTGCTGGTCCCGCAGCCGCTGATCGAGCTTCATCCGCTCCTCTTCGATCTGCTTGCGCGCGGTGTTGTCGGTGCCGATCAGCAGATAGCCGATGATGGCATTTTCCGCATCGCGCAGCGCCGTGACCGACACCACCGCCGGGAAGCGGCTGCCGTCCTTACGGAAGTAGGTCAGC
>JBPCNK010000364.1:0-24243 GCA_051001345.1 Acidobacteriota bacterium
TCGCTCACTACAAGAACGCTGTACTTGCCTGGTAGGATCGAATAGCCGCGCCGCTCGGATTCGCTTTCGGAGAGTTCGTTTTGACGAGTACGAATCGTCAACCGCCCGCCGTCCGGCATGGAGTCGCGGGCATTGAGCGCGAGATTGAGCAGCACCTGCTCGAGTTGCCCGGGGTCGGCCTTCACTGGACAGGGCTTCGTGTCCAGTTCGATGCACAGTTCGATATCTTTACCCAAGGCGCGCTCAAGGAGTTTGCCAATTTCACCCACCAGCGCGTTCAAGTCCAGTACACGCGGTTCCAACATCTGCTTGCGGCCGAAAGCCAACAACTGGCGGACCAGTGCTGCGCCGCGCTCTCCCGCGTTACGAATTTCATTCAGTTCGGCACGCTCGGCGGGACCGACTCGAGGCAGCAGGAGTTCGCTGGTACCGAGGATGGCCGTCAACAAATTGTTGAAATCGTGGGCGATCCCTCCCGCCAACCGGCCGACGGCCTCCAGACGCTGTGAAAGCCGCAGGCGTTCCTCCAATTGGTCCCTCTCTGTGACGTCGTTGATGATCACCATTCGGGCGCGCTTTCCCTGGAAGTCCAATTCGTGGGAATTGGCTTCCACGTTGATAATTCTTCCATCCTGGGTGCGATGCCGGCGCCTGCTGCCGACAACATCTGCCGTCGTTGAGCGCGCGACGGCATCCAGCAGGGCCGGAATCTCATCGTGTGGCCTGATGTCGGCCATCGTCATCGAAAGAAACTCAGCCTGGGGATAGCCGTAGTGGCGAACAGCGGCTTTGTTTACCGCCATAAACCGCAACGTCTCCAGATCGAACACAAACATGGGCAGTGGGCTGCGTTCAAACAGCTTGCGATAGCGTTCTTCAGAAGCTCCCAGTGCCCGCTGAGCCGTGACTCGTTCAGCCCCTTGCTCGGTTAGAACCAGCATGATTACGCCGAGGGAAAGACCCAGTCCCTGGAGGAACCAGAACAGATGAATCTGTGGCGGGTAATAGGGAGAGTGGTAAGCCTGCAAGGGAGCCACGATGGCCATGACCAGAGGAAAGACCAAAGAGATGGCCGCAATGAGTGCGCCCGAAAAGCGGGTTTTCCTCCAGACCTGAAAGAACCAGATCATCGCCCAGGCTCGACCGATGGTGCCGATCACCATGGTGAAAAAGAGGCAGGCTAAGTTCCGGGTTATGGGAGCCTGAAAGAAGGAATCTGGAGTCAGGAAACGGATCGCCAACACAACTGCGATCGTCAGCGAAAAATACAGGATGACGCGGCGCCGCGAGAACTGCTTCTTTACGAAATAGGCCGATCCGAGCAGCAGCAGCGCTGTAAACACCAGAGAAGCGATATCTTGAACAACCCAGCCGGGCACCGGAACGTTTCCGCCGCGGCGGTCCTCCAGCAGGAGGAGCGCGCGGATGGCCTGCATGATCCACGCGACTGCGAAGTATCTCAGAACTCCGTATTGCTGGCGATGCAGGAACAGGAAAACGAGCGCGAAAACTACGTGAGTCAGGACGATGATGGTGAGGTAGGCGATTTCCATCAGAGTCGCGAGTCGCGAGTCGCGGGTCGCGAGATGAGTCGCCAGTCGCCAGTCGCCGGATCCACGGAGCTAAACTGCGGATGCGCCGTGCTCACGGCGTTTCCGGTAGCGTGAACGTGTAGAGGACGCCGCCGGCCGACAGAGCGATAAACTGACGGCCATCGACGGCGTAGCTCATCGGCGAGGAGTCGATGGTCGCGCCAGTTTGAAAACGCCAAAGGCTTTTTCCTGTCCGCGAGTCGTAGGCCAGCAGGTAGCCGTCGCGCGTCGCCGCAAACAGTACCCCGCCGCCTGTAGCCAGCACACCCGCGCTCCAACTGCCGAGGAAAAATTCTGATTCCCAAACCGTCTTGCCGGTTTCCGGATCGAGAGCTTTGACACCGCCTCGCTCGCGCTCATCATGGGCCACGGTCTTGCCGCCCCAATACGCTTTGCCTTCCTTGTATTCCTCTGGTGTTCTGAAGTATCGATCGGCTGCGTCACGAAATGTCAGATAGAACCAGCCGGTGTCCGGATCGTACGACGGAGCTTGCCAGTTGGTGGCGCCAACCAGGCTGGGGTAATGCAGCACGCCCTTCTCAGTGGCCTCCCAGTCGGCGACTGGTATCGGCCTGCCGCGGGCATCCAGACCCTTGGCCCAGGTCTGGCGCGAAAAGGGAGTGCCCAGCAAAAACTCGCCAGTCGTGCGGTCCAGTACGTAAAAAAACGCATTGCGGTCGGCGTGAAGCAGCAGCTTGCGCTGCCGTCCGCCAAAGACGCGGTCGACCAGAACCGGCGTTTCATTGGAATCCCAGTCATGGGTGTCGTGCGGAGTAAATTGAAAATGCCAGCGACGCTCTCCGGTTTTTGCATCGAGCGCCACAACCGAACACGTAAACAGGTTATCGCCCCTGCGGGCTTCGCCGTCCATATCGGGTGACGGGTTACCGATTCCCCAGTAGAGCAGATCCAACTCAGGATCATAAGTGCCCGTCATCCACGTGGAGCCGCCGCCGCGCTTCCAGCTGTCGCCTTCCCACGTGTTGTTGCCCAACTGGCCGGGACCAGGAACGGTATAAAAGCGCCACAAACGCCGGCCAGTGGCCGGATCGTAGGCATCGACGAATCCCCGTATGCCGAATTCCGCGCCTGAAATGCCCGCGATGATCTTGTCTTTCAGAGCGAGCGGCGACATGGTTCCGCTATATCCGGCAGCGACGTTGGCCATCTCGGTCTCCCACAACAGGCGTCCCGTCTTGGCGTCGAGTGCCACCAGAAAGGCGTCGACCGTCGTGAAAAAAAGCCGCTGCCCGAGCATCGCAACGCCACGGTTGACGTTGCCGCCGGTCGTGGGTATCTCCGGATTCCTAAGGCGGCGTTGCGTCCGCCAGATCTGCCGGCCGGTGCGCGCATCCAGCGCCATGACGTAGCCGGAAGGTCCGGTGGTGTAGAGGATGCCGTCGACGACCAGCGGCGTTGCTTCCAGAATCCCTTCGCCGGAGAACTGCCAGGCCCAGCGGGCCTGCAGCGTATTCACATTGGCCGTTGTGATCTGGCGCAGCGGTGAGTAATGGTGGCCCTGATAGTCGCCCCAGTAGGTCAGCCAGTTTGCGGGTTCGCGCCGGGATCCGACGATGCGATCGTAGGCGAGGCCGCCGCTAAGGGGCGCCTCGGCGACGCGATCCATGTCACGCGTTCGGAGTGTTTTCAAGTAGGCCAACAAATTCTGAAGATCCGTTTCCGACAGCAGCCGGCCATAATCGGCGGGCATCAGAGAATCCTTTTCATAATGGATTTCCGCCAGGTTCTTCTTGTCGAGCAGATAGACCTCGTCATCCTCAGCCAGCAATTGCAGAGAAAATGTGTCCTCATTTTTGCGCAGGCCCCGAATGACTTTACCGTCGCGCGTAGTGACGCGCACAACGTTGTCAGGCTTGCCCGGTTCCAGAACCGCCCGCCGGATCTCGGCAACTGTCCAGTGGCCGATGGTCGACAGATCGGGCCCGATGCGCCCGCCCGATCCGCTGATCTGGTGGCAGGCCGAACAGACCGCCTTCTCTTCGTAGACCCGCTTGCCCTCGGCCGGGTCGCCGGCGATCTGTTCGTCGATGCCTCTGGGCTTCAGGCTGCGAAGGTAGGTGATGACGTGCCAGGTCTCTTCGTCGGAAAAATTGAACGCGGGCATCTGCGTGTTGCGGATGCCATGGCGGATGCTGCGATAGATGGCTGCGTCTTCACCGCCATGTTCGAAGCGCCCGGAGTCGAGGGCCGGGCCGCGGCTGCCGCGGCCATCGCCGCCGTGACAACTCTGGCAGCGGTTCTCGTAGATTTCTTTGCCCTGGCCGATCGCCTCGGAGTCAGTCGACGTGAAGGGATTGGTCGGGTTGGGGCGGTGCTGCGCGGGGAGCCATCCGAGGGTCAAGCCGGCGATGAAGAGTATTGTGTTCAGAGTCGATCGCATGTGATTCCCTCACCATTTTCGGGATTGTGTTATGGAGCTGCTCGCCGCCGAAGGAATAATCATAGATCACTGGTGGGACACGCTTCCAGCCTGTCAGCTTTTGATTGAACGACCACGTGCACGAGCACGTGCACGAGCACGTCAACGACCACGGTCACGTTCTGACCCCTGACCCCTGACCCCTGACCCCTGCCTCTGGGACGTGAGGCTTGGTGCGCTTGCGGCCTTGACGAGTTCTTCGATGCGTCGCTGCAGCGAGCGGACCCGGCCGGCGTGGCGCGGATCGGCAGCCAGGTTGTGGCGCTCCTGCGGGTCCTCCTGAAGATCGTAGAGCTCGAATTCCTCGGGAGGCTCGAAGTAGTGGATCAGCTTGTAGCGCTCGGTTCGTACGCCGCGGTGCTTGCGGACGCTGTGTTCGGCCGGGTATTCGAAATACTCGTAGAGCCAGTCCTTGCGCCACCTGGCCGACTTGCCGGCAAGCAGCGGCAAGGCGCTGCGGCCATGCATCCAGACCGGAACGGAGCAGCCGGCCAGATCCAGTACGGTCGGAGCGATGTCAATATTGAGTACCATCCGGTCGTTGAGCGAGCCGGGGCGGATCAGCCGGGGATAACGCACCAGCAGAGGTACGCGGATGGACGGTTCGTGCATGAAGCGCTTGTCGTAGCGCTGCCACTCACCGTGAAAGAAGCCGTTGTCGGAAGTAAACAGCAGCGCGGTGTGGTCCAACTGCTGCGCCTTTTCGAGCGCGCCCAGGACCCGCCCGATGTTTTCGTCGACGGCCACCAGCGTGGCGTAATAGTCCTTGATGAAATCCAGCGAAGCCACATCGGGGGCGTTGCCAATCTTATTATCGGCCTCGACAAACGCGCGAGGCTTTCCTTTGAGGTCGTCGTCCCAGGTAGCGGGCCGTTTCAGAGCCACACCTGTGTACAGGTCTTTGTGGCGTGGCGCGCGAGTCCAGGGACGATGCGGCGCCTTGAAAAACAAAAACAGGCAGAAAGGTTTTTCGCGCGCGCGCGCGATCCACTCGACGGCTTTGCCCGTGACAACATCATCCATGTAGCCTTCGTAGGACTCGTCCTTGCCGTCGGCGCCAAGCGCGATGACCGGTTTGAGGTAATTGCCCTGGCCTTTGTAGCCGAAATAGTAATCCCATTGGCGGTCGCGCAACGCCCCGGCGAGATGGGATTTGCCAAAGAAGGCGACCTCGTAGCCGTTCTCGCGCAGCAGGTCGGACAGCAGCGGCTGGTCGGGAGAAATCTGGCGAGCTTTGTTGTCGACAACGCCGTGCGCGTGCGAGTAGCGCCCCGTCAACAGCGTGGCCCGGCTCGGTGCGCACAGCGCATTGGTCACAAACATGTTTCGGAAGCGCATTCCTTCGCGTGCCAGCCGGTCCATGTTGGGAGTCTGCAGAATCGGATTGCCCGCGCAGCTCATCGCATCCGAGCGTTGATCGTCGGTCATCAGGATGATGATGTTGGGGCGGCTGGCGGCCGCCAGCGGCGACAACGACAACAGAAGCACGATGGCCGGAAAAAATTGTCGCATTGGTTAAGCTAAACCTAACACTATCCAAAGCAAAGTTAAAGCCGCGAACAGAAGGACGAAGTACGAAGGACTAAGGACTAAGGACGAAGGACAAAAGGCGATCGTACGTAGTCCTTCGTCCTTCGTCCTTCGTCCCTCGTCCTTCGATTCACAACATCGCCCACCCCAGCCCCAGAATGCCGCCGGCAAGCACGACCCACGGCACGCTGATCTTCAGACGAAAGAGTGCAAAAAACGCGGCGGCAGTCAGACCAGCAGAAAAGCCGTCGATTCCTCCCGTCAGTCCATGGGGAAAGATCACGGCTGCTCCAAATACAACCGCCAGGTTCAGGATGACGCCCACGACCGCTGCGGTAATTCCGCTCAGTGCGCCCGTCAGAGTGCGGTTTCCCCGCAGCGACTCGACGTAGGGAGCACCCAGAAAGATGAAGACAAAGCAGGGAAGGAAAGTCGCGTAGGTTGTCACCAGAGCGCCGAGCACAGCGGAATTCACCTGGCCCAAATTGCCGGGGTGGTTCCATCCGGTCATGAATCCGACAAACTGCAGGACCATGATCAGCGGTCCGGGTGTCGTCTCGGCCAGCGCCAGGCCATCGATGGTTTGAGCGCGGGTGACCCAGCCGAAGTCCGTGGCCGCCTGGATTACGTACACCAGAACGGCGTAGGCGCCACCGAAAGTAACCAAAGCGGCTTTTGTGAAAAACAAGTACTGCCGCCCGTGAAGGTCGCCCGTGCCGCGCAGCCAAACCAGCGCCAGCAGCGGAAGGGACCATGCCAACAGGCCCGTTGCCAGAATCACCAACGCACGCCGTCGCGAGGGCAGCGTATGCGCCGGTGGCGGAACATCGTCGTCGATTACCAGCCGCGACGCCGGGGGGTGCCTGTTGATTGAAGTTGTCGCGGCGGCCACGGCAGCATCCGGCGCGGGTGGCCAGAGCCGTGTAGAGATGGCGCCGATGAGTCCCGCCACAAGGACAATGACTGGGAACGGGACCTTCAAAAAATAGATCGCCGTGAAACTGGCGCCGGCCAGAAGAAGATGACAGCGCCGCTTGAGCGCCTTCTTGCCGATTCTGACGACAGCGTCGACAACGATGGCTACCACGACGGGCTTGAATCCCGCCAGGAGACCCGCAACCAGAGAAACATTTCCATAGGCCGCGTAGATCCAGGAAAGAAGCAGCAAGATCGCGATCGAGGGAATGACAAAGAACGCTCCGGCGGCGATGCCGCCCGGGACGCGGTGCATCAACCAGCCGATATAGATCGCCAGTTGTTGCGCTTCCGGGCCCGGCAGCAACATGCAGAAGTTGAGAGCGTGCAGAAAACGCCCGTCGCTCAGCCAGCGCCGCCGTTCGACCAGTTCGCGGTGCATGATTGCGATCTGCCCGGCCGGACCGCCGAAAGAAATCCATCCCAGTTTGACCCAGAAGCGCAGTGCTTCTCCGAAGGAGACGCGCCGAACCAGCCCATCGTCCCGTGTAGAAAAACTGTCCGCGGTCATGGCTGAATCAGCGCAGGCCGCCGCGATCGTTCTGTGTCTCCAGAGCTGATTTCAAGCCGCGGGCCAGTTCGATGGTCGAGCCGACGCCCCAGTAGTGCAGGAATACAAAGCGGGGTGACTCGCCGGTCATGTGATTGTGAATCGCCACGATGTCGATGCCGGCTTTGCGCAGCGTTTTGAGCACCCGCTGAACCTCGTGCTCGAGCATCGCGAAGTCGCCGTCGACGACGGCCTTCTCGTTGCTGCCGGAAAAGGCAGCCCACGTGTTGACGCCCATGGCGCTGCCCATCTCCTGTCCATGCATGAGGGCCACCCGTCCGATCGTGACCTTGTAGACGCCCGCGTTCATTTCCCCCGGCGCGCCCAACACGGCGTCGATGCGGGCGGGATCGAGAACCGGCGCGGAAGAATCGGTCTTCGAAAAGGTTCGAGCGCCGGCATTGCCGGCCGTCCGTATCGTGGCAAACACTTTGCCGACAGCCTTGGCGAGTCTCTCCTGGTCTCCCATTCCTGCGATGTGCATGAAGACGACGCGCGGGGATTCCCAGAAAAAATGATTGTGCAGGGCGGTGACCTCGAGATCGTTATCCAAGGCGGCATCCATGACGGCGCTGACCTGATCTTCGAGCAGCACCATGTCACCCATCACCAGGGTGTGATCGCCCGCGCGTTTGAAAGACGCCCAGGACGTCAGTCCCATCGGGGGAGTCATCGTGACGCCGGCAGCTGTAACCCGCAGATCGCTTCGCGGCACGCTGACTTTGAAGACCCGTTCCTTTTCAGACAATTTCCCTTTGGCGCCGGTCCACTGCTCGATGCCGGCCGTATCCAGTCCGCTTTGACCGAAGCTCAAGGAACAAACCAAAAGCGCCAGGGCGGTGGATATCGATAGTGTCTGCTGCAGGAGCCGCATCTCTTTGAGTCCTCCAAAATTACTGGTCCGGAATATTAACAAAAAATCACAGCAGGGTTCATGAGCCCGCGATTCATCACTCCGGATGAAGATCTTCAGCCTGGGCCTGGGAGCGCTCGCGGCGCTTGCGCATTTTGAACATGGCCCGCTCTCAGGAAGTATTTTCAGAAAGGCACGGGTAATCGATGACGGCCACGAGCACGTCCACGAGCACGTCAACGAGCACGACCACGCCCTGACCCTGAAGCCTGACCCCTGACCCCTGATCGTACCATGCCAACACGGGGGCTTGCGTTCGAGCGCGAGTTGGCCATAGAGTCGGGGCAAACTAGGGAGGTTCCTGATGTCGAAATCGAAATCATTCACCCGAAGCGGTCTTCTGGTTCTCTGCTGTCTGGCCATTGTGGCTGTACTCTTGACGGCTCTGCCGAATGCGCAGCAGGACGCAAAACTGAACATCATCGCGTTTGGAGCGCATCCGGATGACTGTGACAACCGCGCCGGCGGAGTGGCCGCTAAGTACGCAGCCCTGGGCCATCGCGTCCGTTTTGTGGCCCTCACCAATGGCGACGCCGGCCACCAGACCGAGGGCGGCGGAGCACTGGCCCAGCGGCGCCGGGCCGAGGCTCGGGAGGCCGGTCGACGGATCGGAGTCGAATACGTCGTGCTCGACAACCACGACGGCGAATTGCTTCCGACGCTGGAGGTCCGCGAGCAGGTCATCCGCCAGATGCGCTTGTGGAAGGCCGACCTGGTCATGGCGCCGCGGCCCAACGACTACCATCCGGACCATCGATACACCGGAATCCTCGTTCAGGATGCCGCCTACATGGTGACAGTGCCCAATATTTGTCCGGATACCCCGTCGCTGCGGAAAAACCCGGTGTTTGTCTATTTTCAGGATCAGTTTCAGAAGCCGTCGCCCTTTTCGCCCGACATTGCCGTGTCCATCGACGACGTGATCGAAAAGAAATACGACATGCTCGATGCGCATGACTCGCAAATGTATGAGTGGCTGGCCTGGCATGCCGGAAATCTCGACAAGGTGCCCAAAGATCTCAAAGCCCGCAAAGAGTGGCTCAAGACGCAGCGCCGGTACGAGCCAACACCGGCCGTGCGTCAGGCGCTGGTCAAATGGTACGGCGCCGAAGCGGCCGCCAAAGTGAAGAACAGCGAAGCGTTTGAAGTCTGCGAATATGGGAGTCGGCCGAACGAAGCGGACCTCCGAAGGCTGTTTCCTTTCTTTTCGAAGTGAGGGGGTGGGTGGAATTGCGGATTGCGAATTGCGGATTGATTGCGGATTGCGAAAAGGGGTTCGTACATTCAAGTGCAAGTGGTCAGTGGCAGTTTCTTGTATTCTTGCCACTAACCACTTGCCACTTGAACGGCTATCTCGTTGGCACGATTTCGAGTGCCGTGCCGAACGTGTTTCCGGCCAGCGCGCGCAGACCGCGATCGAAAGTGGCCAACAACCCTTTGCGCCGGCTCGCCAGTGCCAGCAAGTACGCGTCAGTAAGCTGCCGATGGCCCTGCAGCCTAGCCTCCATCCCTTTGACGGCAGCTGGAACTTGAAGGTTTTCGGCCCAGAACTCGTGAGCAGCGTGGGCTAGGTTCTCGGCGAGCAGCGCCACCGCCTCGATTGGCGAGAGCGCGTCACGCGAAAAGGCGGGGTTGGTGACGATCCGAACAAAATCAAGTTGCGTGAGTGGACATGTCGCCCAGCGGGCATTTGCCCGCGCGCCAAACCATCGATGGGCAGCCTCATGGTGCTCGTGTGCAGGCCAAAGGAGCGCCGTCAGGATGTTGAGGTCGAGGAGCGCTGTTTTCACGGAAGATCTTCGCGAAGTTGGTCAACAAGCGCCTTGGTGACTTTGGGTGATCGTCGGCTCAGATGCACGACGCGAAGCCCATTCCGGTCCGCAGTGACCAGAGGTTGTTCCGCCGCTTGCCTGACCAGCTCGCTGACCGCCTGGCCGAGCGTCAGCCGGTGGCGTGCCGCGTGCGCCCGGGCGGCCTTAATCGCATCGTCCTCAAGCTGAAGCGTCGTTCTTGGCATAGAGACATCATACCACTACTCTTGATGCTTCACTTCGAAGCCGAGCATCAGAAGTTCAAAAGGGGTATTCACCACCGAGACACAGAGGACACAGAGGTTCACAGAGAAAGGAAAATGGGGTCGTATAGACCTGCCCTTCGGTCCTTTTTCTAGTTCAGCTATATTCGAGGAAAAGCACACAGGGATGGAGCCCTGTGCCACACCTTGAGTGAAACCTTTCTCAGTTACGGAAGAGATACTTTAGTCGTGCAGAGAACACACAGGAGACGCAGATTGGTTTTCTCTGTGTTGTCTGTGTCTCTGTGGTGAATGCACTCGTGAATAATCCGGGTTAGTGAAGCATGAACCTAGATGACTTTCGCAATCCGCAATTGTCGATTATTGTCGATCATTGTCGATTGAAGATTGATTACGCCAGGATCTCGCGCACGACTTTTCCGTGAACGTCGGTGAGGCGGAAGTCCCGGCCTGCGTGGCGAAACGTCAGCTTGGTGTGATCGAGGCCCAGCAGGTGCAGAATCGTGGCGTGAAAGTCGTGGATGTGAACGAGGTTGCTCGCCACTTCGATGCCGTGATCGTCGCTCTCGCCGTAGGTGATTCCGCCTTTGATGCCGCCGCCGGCCAGCCAGGAGGAGTAGGCGCTGGCGTGATGTTCACGGCCCTTGTTTTCGAGCTTATCGACAAAGGATGTTCTCCCGAACTCGGTTGTCCAGACCACCAGCGTGTCATCGAGCATGCCGCGTGATTTCAAGTCCTTGATCAGGCCCGCGATCGGCTGATCGACATTGCGGGCAAGCGGTGCGTGCGTCTGAATGTCGCCGTGGGCATCCCAATTGTTCGACGCTCCGACATCGATCAGCTCGATAAACCGGACGCCGCGTTCGGCCAGACGGCGCGCCACGAGGCATTGCCAGGCAAAACCCTGATTGGCTCCGCGTTCCAGGCCATACAGTTTCAGCGTCGCGTCGGATTCCTTGGACAAATCGAAAACTTCCGGAGCTTCGCGCTGCATCCCGAAAGCCGTCTCAAACGATTTGATCCGGGCGGCCAGAGCGGGATCGCCGCTGCGCGCCTCCAGGTGGCGGCGATTGAAGAACTCGACCAGTCCGAGTTCCATCTCCTGCAATTCGGGCAGCGGCGTTCGAGGTGCGATGTTTGGAATCGGCTCGGATCCGGGAACGATCCGCGTGCCCTGGTGGGCGGCGGGAAGAAAATCGGATCCCCAGACCTGTCCGCCGGCGTAAGGCAGTTGCGGCGCCAAAACGACAAACGAAGGAAGGTTCTGATTGACCGTGCCCAAGCCGTAGCTGACCCACGAACCGATGCTGGGACGCGCAAACGTCACCGAGCCGGTGTGGATCCCCAGCGTCGCTTCGAAGTGGTCGTTGTGATCATTCTTCATCGAGCGGATGACGCACAGATCATCGACGCACTCGGCGATATGCGGAAATAGGTCGCTGACCTCGGTGCCGCATTTCCCGTGGGGCTTGAATTCCCACTTCGGCCGCGACAAAAAACGGTCGCCGCCGCGGGGCCGTTTGATCGTTTTGCCATGATCGGCAAACAGCTTGGGCTTCGGGTCGAAGGAATCGACGTGCGACACACCGCCGGTCATGTACAAAAAGATGACGCGTTTGGCCCGCCCGGGAAAGTGAGACGGGCGCGCCGCCAGTGGGTTGGCCGCTGCGGCGGTTCCATCTTCGCCGGCCAGCAAATCGGCCAGAATGGCCGGCAGCAGCATCGATCCGCCCACCAACGATCGGACCATCTGCCGCCGGGAACAACCGTAGGATTCTGGATGCATTTCAACCCCTGATCGGGCGTTTTGAATGCCCGTTCGCTTACCCGGATTATTCACAAGTGAATTCACCACAGAGACACAGAGAAACACAGAGAAACACAAAAGCTTTTGGTTATCTTATTATCGCGATCTTCTCGGCAGTCACGCTGTCCTGGCTTTGTATAGGACTCGTTCGTTGCTATGCGCGTAAGCCCGCCTCTCTGAGCTGCTCTGTGCCCCCTCTGTGTCCTCTGTATTACCAGTTGGGTCTCTGTGGTGAATGCCCTTATGAATAATCATGCCAGCTTTCGGTCGCGGCTCTGTTTCAATCGACGAACAAAAACTCGTTGCTGGCAAACAATGCACGGACGTAACTGGCCAAGGCCTGCTCGGAAAGCTGCGAAGCCGGAGTCGGCCCGGGGGCCAGTTTAACACGGGCGTTGCTCAGATGCTGTTCGGCCCTGACGATCTCCTCCCGCCGAGCCGGGCGCGACAGCAGGGCTCGGTGGGCGCCATCGACACGGCTTCGGAAGTCTGGAAACTCCGTCGTGAGACGGCGCGCCAAATGGCCGGCCTGTTCATGCACAAATTCGCTGTTCATGACAAACAGAGCCTGAATCGGCGTGACGGTTGCTCCGCGCTCGGCCGTGCTCAGATTCGTGTCGGCGCCGTCGAAGATCGACAGGTAAGGGTGCTTCTGGATGCGCTGCGTCATCAGATAAACGGAGCGCTGGCGCGAATCATACACGGCCGCAAAGGGCTTGTGCTGCGTGTAGCTCCAGTTGAGCGGAGGCGGGAAGGGATGCTCGCCGCTCGGTCTGGCTTCGAGCTGGCCGCTGATCCGGAGCATCGAATCGCGAATGGATTCTGCATCCAAACGCCGGCGGTTGAACTTCCAAAGCAGCTCGTTGCCCGGATCGACGGCCGCGTTGCGCGCGTCGCCGTCACTGGCGATCCGGTAAACCTGCGACAGCATCAGGAGGCGGTGCATTTTCTTGATCGACCACCCCTCCTCGACAAAACGCAAAGCGAGGTAGTCGAGCAACTCGGGGTGCGTCGGGGCTGTGCCGCGCCGGCCGAAATCGCTCGCCGAGGCGACCAGGCCCTTGCCGAAGTGATGCTGCCAGATACGATTGACCATGACGCGGGCCGTCAGCGGGTTGGACCGGTCGGCCAGCCACTCGGCCAGTTGCAATCTTCCGCTGGCAGGCAGGCCGGCGGGCAAACGCTGCCCGCCCAGAATCTGCAGGAATCCTCGCGGTGCATCTTCGCCCAGGTTGCGAGGCTCGCCGCGCAATTGCACGCGGACATCGTGGGGAGGTCCTTCGACGACGGCAAAGGCCGTTTCCAGTTGAGGCATCTTGGCCAGGATCGGCTTGCGCAGCTTTTGCAGTTTGTCGATTTCCGATTTGAGCTGGTCGGGCGTGCGTGCCCCGGCGGGCGCCGTTCCGGTTCGATTCTGCGCGGCCGTACGCTCTTCCTCGAGCTGTTTGATTTGCTCATCGATCGGGGCCAGTTCCTCGCGGTGGGGCTTCAGCAGCGCATCGACTTCCGACTTGGGCAGACGCGTCACAAGGTCGCGCTGCTCGCGGACGTTTTCAGAACCGGCAAAAGGGTAGCGCGTGCTGTCGAAGATTCCGTAGAGTGCGTAATAGTCCTTGGCGGGGATCGGGTCGTACTTATGATCGTGACAACGCGCGCAGCCGACGCTGAGCCCGAGAAATGACTTGCCGAGGTTGTCGATGGTGTCCTCGATGGTCAGGTGCATGTTTCGTTCAGGCCGCACGCTAAAGCGGCGGGCCGAGGCCAGGTAGCCGGTCGCCACTGTATGGTCCCAGCGCTCCGGTTCGCTGCCGGCCGGCAGTAGATCGCCGGCAAGCTGCTCACGGATAAACTGGTCGTAAGGTTTGTCGCGATTGAAGGAATCGATGACGTAGTCGCGGTACAGGCGCATCTGCGGAATGGGATAGTCGGAGCTGTCTCCGGCGCTGTCGGCATAACGCACCAGGTCCAGCCAGTGACGACCCCAACGTTCGCCGTAGTGCGGAGAAGCCAGCAATCGATCGATCAACTTTGCGTATGCGTCCGGCGATTGGTCGGCCAGGAAGACTTCCACTTCTTCAGGCGTGGGCGGCAATCCCAGCAGGTCAAACGTGGCGCGGCGAATCAGTGTGCGGCGCTCGGCGCCGGGCGCTGGGCGCAGGTTCTTTTCCTCAAGTCTTGCGAGGATGAAATGATCGACTGGCGTGCGGGCCCAGCCGGCAGTGCGTAGTTTTGGAAGATCGTGCCGGCGCGGCGGCTGGAAGGACCAGAACGCGCGCTGTTCCGGAGTGATGACGTAGCCGGATGCGGCCGTCCCGGTATCCGACCAGGCCACGCCGCTTCGAATCCATTGCGCCAGATCGGTAATCTCCCGTTCGGACAATGATCCGGCTGGCGGCATCTTTGTGATCTTCGCGTCGCTGTGGCGAACCGCCCGCATGAGGAGACTGCCCTCCGGGTCACCCGGCTTTGCGGCAGGGCCGGATACGCCACCCTTCAACACGGCCGCGCGCGAATCCAAACGGAGACCTCCCTGGGGCGGGTCGCCGTGGCACGCCAGGCAGTTGGCCTGCAGGACAGGTCGCACGCGGGCGACAAAGAATTCTTCGGGAGACTCAGGCCAGACGGCGCCGTCGCGAATCCACTTCTCCAGGTCGGAGATCTCCGTCTCGGAAAGCTGGCCGGGTGGCGGCATCCGTAGCGTTTCATGCTTGTGGGTGACGGCCTTGATCAGGAGGCTTTCTTCGGGTTTCCCCAAGGCGATGGCGGGACCACGGCCGCCGCCCGTGAGAATGCTCTGGCGCGAGTCCAGCCGCAGGCCGCCGCTTTGCGCGCCGGTGTGGCAGGTGTAGCAGTTGGTTGAAAAAAGCGGGCGAATGCGTGACTCGAAGAAATCCGCCTTCTCGGGTTCCTGGCCGTGCAAGTGGCAGGTGACAAGTAGCAGGAGTACAAGGGGCAGGCTCCAGGGTTGAGGCTTCAGACTCCAGGGAATTGCTGATTGCGGACTTCCGGCCTTCCTTGTATTCCTTATTCCTGCCACCTATTAATTACTCCTGAGTACTTCTTTTAGTGGGTAGGCTTGATTCAGTCAAGGACTTAAGAGCAGGGTTCAGGCTCCAGGCTTCAGGTTTCAGGGAATTGCGGATTGCGGATTTCCCATAATTTCCCAGACCCGATTTCTGAAGCCTGGAGCCTGGAGCCTGAAGCCTGACCTCATGCATAATTGCGAATCGGAGGGAACACCGTGAAGATTCGAATTCTTCTTGTCACTTTGGGGCTGGCTATGGTGGCCGGGCAGGCAACAGGCCAGAACAGTCCCTCCCCGGTTGAAAAAATGAATGCGCGCCAGTTGATCGATTTGGCGCGCCGCCAGCCGGAGGCGGCCACCATTCAGGCGATTGTGGCGACCTTCGGCCGTGAGGCGCTTGAAAAAGGTACTGCGGCAATCGGCGAAGGGCCGGACTTTTTTTGGGCAGTCGAGGCGCAATCGGAGCCCGCGCTCTTTGTCGACGACCAGGCTCGTCCCGCCATGGTGCGCATTTCCGGAACCGGGTTGTGGTACCAGATTGGCAAACTGCGCGCGGGAACATCGCACACGTTTCATTACTTGGTAGAGGGAAAGAAGTTCGGCGGCAATCTCAACCTGTCCGCCTATGGGCCCGATTCCTATCAACACCCCGGCGTCCCCGCCGGAAAGCTCTCCGAAAGGCTGGTCCATACCAGCAAGATCTACGACGGGATGCAAAGCAATTACTGGACTTACGTTCCGGCCCAGTATCGACCCGACAGACCGGCGGCGCTGATGGTCTGGCAGGACGGTCACAACCACGTCGACCGCAGCAGGGCGGAACGAACGCTCAACGTCATTGATAACCTGACTGCCGCGGGCAAGATTCCGGTGATCGTCCATGTTTTTGTCTCACCCGGTGAAATCAGCATGGCCCCCGGCGCGCCGACGCATCAGTCTGTGTCCGACTTTTCAACAGGGAGCGGTCGAACGCTGAAGGACTCGATGCGCAGCGTCGAGTACGACACCGTGTCGGATCGCTATGCACGCTTTTTGCGGGATGAATTGCTGGCCGATGTGCAGGCCCGGTACAACATTCGTCGAGACGGCTACAGCCGCGCTATCGCGGGGAACTCGTCGGGCGGCATCTGCGCGTTCAACACCGCTTGGCAGCAGCCCGATCAGTTCAGCCGGGTTTTGTCGCACATTGGAACGTACACGAGCATCCAGTGGAAACCGGGCGTACTGGACGGCGGAAATATCTATCCGTTCAAGGTGCGAAAGGAGCCGCGCAAGAACCTGCGCATCTGGCTGCAGGATGGCTCCGAGGATTTGGAGAATACTCACGGAAGCTGGCCGTTGCAGAATATCCAGCTAGCCAATTCGCTCAAGATGGCCGGATACGATTTCCACTTCAGTTTCGGAAACGGCAGCCACAGCGGCGCGCAGGGCAATGCAGAATTGCCCGAGTCGCTGGCCTGGCTGTGGCGCGATTACGACCCAGGCAAAACCGAGCAGGTTTACCAGATGGATCCGCTCGAAAAAGACAAACCGTTGTTCCGGGTCAGGATCTACAACCGAGAATGATGTGTGGCACAGGGCGGAGCCCTGTGCGCGTTCAAGTGGCAAGTGGTCAGTAGCACGAATACAAGTAAGATGCGATAGCGCACGTGTGGCACAGAGCGCCCGTCCCTGCGCCAGTCAGCCATCCTGTTGTCTAAGATCCCCATAATCTCATCGCGGTTTCGTTCAACGTTTCATTCCGGAGTCTCTCGCTACATCTCGCCGGAGTGAACCTCTCGGTCAGAGTGCGGTGATTGGAAAATGGCCGCTCGATGCCAAGTCCGTCACCTTCGATCCCGGTTCTCGTCCCTTCTCTTGCGCCGCTCGTCTCACTTCCATTTTCGTCACGCCTCGCCCCCCAACACCTCCACCAGCTCGGCTATGACCTGGAGTTCGCCTTCGTCGCCGGTCAGGACGATCGGCTCGAAGTCAGGGTTGACCGGCTTGAGGGTGACCTTGGCGTGCCGCCACGAGTCGCCTTGCTCGGTCTTGACGCTCTCGTAGCGCTTGACGGTGTAGCGCTGTCCGGTCTCTGGGTCGGCGGCGTCACGAAGTTGGACGAGCACGGTCTTGCCTTGCCGTGTGCCCTCGGCGGGCGCGGCAAAGAGACAGTACGAGCCGTCCGGGATGGCGGGCTCCATGGACTTGCCGACGACCTGAGCGACGAACATGCCCGGGCGCAGGCGGTGGCGTGACTCGACGGCAACCCATTCGAAGCCGTCGTCCTGGACGTGCTGGGGGTCGCCGAAGGCCCCGGCGGCGGCCTTGAGCGGCACGAGTGGCACGCAGGTGACGTAGCGCTCCTTAGACTTGGGCTCGACGACACGGAGCCGCCGCGGCAGGGTCCGAGACGTCATGCCCCGTTCCGCTTCGCCCGTATCGCTTCGTAGCCGCCGGTACGCCTCCGATGCCATCCACGTCGTCACGATCTTCTGGAATGGCAGGTCGTTCATGAACCGCACGAAGATCTCTTCGTTCTGATCCATACGCTCGACGAAGAGCTGCTCCAGCAGGTTCCTGAATACCAGTTCGAACTTGTCCCCCGGATTAACCGCGGCGGCCTGCCGCAGCCCGGCGTCGGCCATTGCCGCCTCGACGATTTGATCGAAGAAGAGCTGATCGGCCTGGTTGAAGTCCGTTCCGAAGCGCTCGTTCACGATGTCGATGAGCTGCGAGAGCGCCACCGGCTGCGGCCGTACAAGGCCGCTGCCGACTTCGGTGGGGCCATCGAGGCGCCGCGAATCGCCGTCCTGCAGCGAGATCGACCCCTCGCTGATCTTCTGCAAGCGGTAATACTCGAGCCTCACCTCGTCATCGAACTGATACGCCGGGCCGCTCCTGCGGCGCGGCAGTTTCGCCGCAAGGTGCCGGAGAAACACGTACAGCCGCTCGAGGTCCGAGTCCTGGTAGGGGATCACCTGGCTCAGGAAGCCATAGAGGTTTCGAAACGCCTGTACCTTACCGCGCCAGAGCTCCGCCTCTTCCTCGTTGTCCTTCTGGCGCACGGTGAAGCGCGAGACCCCCGGATCGAGCGCCGCATTCATCGCCTGGTGGTCCATCGCGCTCTGCCGCTGCTTCGGTTTGAAGTAAACGGCGCAGAAGCGCTCGACTTCCTCGGCCAGGTAGATGCCAGAAGCCTCGAGCTCACCCTTGATCTGATACATGCGGGCGGGGTCGACTTCCTCGCCCATCTCTGCGCCCTCGTAGTAGGTCTTGAACGCTTCTCGGATCTCCTCTCGGTCGTTCACGAAGTCGAGAACGAACGTGTCCTCCTTGAGCGGATGCATCCGGTTCAGCCGTGAGAGCGCCTGCACGGCCTGGATACCAGCGAGTGGCTTGTCCACAAACATCGTGTGCAGCAGCGGTTGATCGAAACCGGTCTGGTACTTCTCCGCCACGAGCAGCACGTGGTACTCCTGCGTCGCAAACTTCTCGGGCAGCTGCTTTTCGCGGATGCCGAGGTTCATCTTCTCCTCGGTGTAGGTCACATCTGCCAGCTTGTCGTCCTGCACTGTTCCGGAAAAGGCAACCAGCGTCTTGATGGCATAGCCCTTCTCTTGGATGTACCGATCGAAGCTCTGCTTGTAGCGAACGGCTTCCAGGCGCGAGCCGGTGACGACCATTGCCTTGGCCCGACCGCCGATCTTGTGCCGGGTGACGGCCTGGAAGTGCTCGACCATGACCTCGGTCTTCTGCGCGATGTTGTGCGGATGCAACCTCATGAAACGCGCCAGGGCCTGCGCGGCCTTCTTGCGCTCGACGTTCGGATCGTCCTTGCAGGCCTTGAGCAGCTTGAAGTAGGTCGCGTATGTCGTGTAGTGCTTCAGCACGTCGAGGATGAACTCCTCCTCAATCGCCTGGCGCATGGTGTAGCGGTGAGCGGGCTGTCCATCGCGGCCGAACACGGCGAGGGTCTTGTGCTTCGGCGTAGCGGTAAAGGCGAAGAAGCTCAGATTCGCCTGCCGGCCGCGCTTGGCCATGCTGCGGAACAGCTCTTCCATGTCGTCACGGCCTTCCTCAGCGGCACGTTTCTTGGCTTCTTCCCGAAGTCCTTCACCCCCAAGTACCTCCTTGAGATCTGTCGCCGTCTCGCCGCCCTGCGAGCTGTGGGCTTCGTCAATTATGACGGCGCAACGGCGAGTGGCGAGCGTTCCCGTGCCGGTGGTTCCGCGCATCTCTGCCATCTTCAGCAGTTGGCGCGAAACGAACGGGAACTTCTGCAGCGTCGTGATAATCACCGGAACGGCACTCTCGAGCGCTTCGGCGAGCTGCCGCGAGCTTTCGTCGATCCTTTGCACGACACCGCGCTTGTGTTCGAACTGGTAGATCGCGTCTTGAAGCTGCTGGTCGAGCACCACCCGGTCGGTCACCACGATCACACTGTTGAAGACGCGCTCGTTGTCCGCGTCATGCAGGGACGCGAGCCGATGCGTCAGCCAACCGATCGTGTTGCTCTTGCCGCTGCCCGCCGAGTGTTCGACGAGATAGTTGTGCCCCACGCCCTCGCTTCGGGCGGCTTCCACCAGCATGCGCACCGCCTGGAGCTGGTGGTAGCGCGGGAAGATCATCGACTCTGTCTTGACCTTGCGGCCCTGGACGTCGCGTTTCTCCTCGCTCTGTAGGTGGATGAACCGAGCCAGGAGGTCGAGCAGGCTGTCCCGCTGCAGCACCTCCTCCCACAGGTATGCCGTGCGATATGTCCGCCCGGCCGAATCCGGCGGGTTCCCGGCGCCGCCATCGCAACCCTTGTTGAAAGGAAGGAAGTCCGTCGCGCTGCCCGCCAGGCGAGCGGTCATCAGCACCGACTCGGTGTCCACGGCAAAGTGGACCAGGGTACGCCGCTTGAACTCGAAGATCGTTTCGCGCGGGTCGCGGTCGTCCTTGTACTGCCTGCGCGCATTCTCAACCGTCTGATGGGTGAATGCGTTCTTCAGCTCCAACGTGACCACAGGGATCCCGTTCAAGCTCAGAGTGACATCGAGAGATTTCTCCGAGCGCGGCGAGAAGTGCAGTTGGCGGGTCAGGCCCAGGCGGTTCGCGGCGTAGTGGGCCTCGAGTTCCGGATTCAGCTCGTGTGCCGCTTTGAAGAAGGCCGCGTGCAGCGTGCGCCCGTAGCACTTGAAGCCGTGACGTAAAGTCGCGAGTGCCCCGTTGGCGTCCATCCACTTGCACAGGTCACCGAGGACCTGCTCGCCGGTCTTCTCACCGTGCAACGCTTCAAGTTTGGCCCATTCCTTGGGCTGCGTTTCGCGGATGAAGGCGAGGACTGTCTCCGGAAAGATCGCGCGTTCACGGTCGAAGCCGTTGCCGTTAGCGGGCACATAGCCGTTGGCGAGCAGGTGCGCTTCGATGACCGTCTCGAAGGCGGTCTCCCGTCTGTGCTCGTTCACGTCAGAACGCCCATTTCTCGCGACGCATCATACCGAGCAAGTTGATACAGGGAACGCCGAGGCTGCGGCACACATCGGGAATGTAGTAGCTCTGTTTCGAGCGATGCTTCTCGTCAGCCGACGTTTCTTGCGACACAACGATTCCACCCGCGCTCTTCGCGAGCGCGATCACGTATGCATCTGCCGAATCGTGCAGGCTCTTGGGGTCCATCAACTCGGGATACGTGGATTGTATCGCCGCCGCCTGGAGTTGAACATCGGATGATAGGCTTACAAAGAGCGCCTTGTGCTTCGCGGTCCATGCCCGGAGGTCTGGTGTGCCCACCGCATCCAACTCTTCTCGGACAAGGTCGACGGCGCGGCATTCTCCCTGGTCGATGAGATGCTCGATGCGATGTTCGAGCCCGACGAAGAGATCGAGGGGATAGTATCGCGCCTGCCAGTCCATGAAGAAGCTGGTGTCGAGAGAGTACACGTCGCGTCAGCTCTCGAAGGCGGTTCCGGAGTGGACCGCCGTGCTTTCGTGCAGCTCGGAGCGCAGTCCCTCGAAATGTTCAAAGCGAAGGTCGAGATACCGCGACGCCTGCACGGCCGTGATGCGGTTGGCGTCCATCGCCTCGAGCACCAGTTGTACCAGAGGCCTCCCGGCTCTGCCGAGGGTCTTGCCAATGGGTGATGCGAACCCGCCGGAGCGTCGAGGGAGCGACTTAACGTATTTGTCCCATGTGCGCCGCCAGCGCTCGTATCCCGCCCAAGAGAACTGCCCTTCGGCTCGCAGACGAGTCGCCATGGCGAGCGGCGTCACCTTGAACTTGCCCGCCAAAGACCGTACCTGATCGAGCGTCAACGTGTCCCGGGCAACGGAAAAACTGCGCAACATAAGCGAGAGCGTTTCGTGCGGGATGATCACGGCGCTTGCCGCCTCCTCGGCGAAGCGTTCAAGCTGCGCCCAGTCCGACGCATTACGCGATTCGTGGAGTGCCGGTCGTTCTTCGCGGGCGGCGGCAAGCGCCAGGTGCACCAGTTCATGCGCGAGCGTGTAGATGCGCGCTCCTGGCGCGCTCTCTTTGCTGTTGACACCGATTGCGGGGGTGGGGAACACGAACAGCGAGACGCCGCGTACTTCGGAGAGTGGAACTTTGGGAAACTGAAAGACGAGCGCCCCAATCGATTCCGCCGCGTCTCGCCATCGAAACCATGCCTGCCATTCGTCCTTCCAAGCCAGCTGTTCTTCTATAGACATACCGAGTGCGGCACGGAGACGCACGCCCACGACGTTGGGGTCTTCACTTGGATGGGCGGTGATTTGGAATGAAGGGAGCGACGTCCCCAGCTCCTCGGAAAGCTCGGTAGCGGTCTCCCGCCGATACGACATGGTGCGGATCGCGAGACGCAGCTCCGGCGATTCCACGCCCGGGCTCACGCCGGGGAGCCGCCGATACTCCGCGGCGAGTGGAGGCAATTCCGGAGGTTGTGGCAGAAAGAAGAGGCCGAACGGGCGATGGTAGACCTTGGCGAGCGCCGCGACCTGACGGACCGTAGGCTGTCGGTCCCCGCGCTCCCATGCGAGGAAACGTTCAACTTTGACCGCGAGCCGTTTGGCGACTGGCTCCGGCGCGTAGCCACTCTGCTCGCGCGCCCACGTGAGGAGATCGGGGTTGACGAGTGCCGGGGTCGAGGGCGCCATGGTCGAACTATACGCCTTGCGGGTGGTCAGCCATAGAGGTACGCGTGCGCGGATCCCGATTCGCGGCCGTGCGCACCGAGGACGCCGATCTTTCCGGGGCGGAAGGCGCTTGCCATCGATTTGCGACACGATCGGAATCGGAGGTCGGCCGCCTCGATCTCGCAGAGATTGGAGAGCTTGAGGCGCGTGACTCTCATGCCGCACCCTCCACGTCAATCTTGCCCGTCACAGCTGCGGCGATGAGCGCGGCCCGACGTTCCTTCAGTAGCGCGATGGTGCGCTCGGTCGCGGAACGCATGGCGTCGAGCTTCCTCGCTTCCATCGCGATGTGGCTGACGATTCGGCGCTGCTCGTCCATCGGGGGCACCGGGAAGAGCACTTCGAAGAAACCCTCCGGATAGAGGCGTAGCCGCGACGACCATACGCCTTTCGAGTATCGGGTTACCTCCAGGGCGAAAACAGGCATGCGCACCAAGGCATCTACGAATCCCGGATCGAGTCGCGATCCTGGCTGGTACACGTTGTACGCCGGGCTGACAATCCCATCCACGGGCGACACCCCCATCGCGCCCATCCACGCCCAGAGGGTGTTGATCACAAGATCGCTGCCACGACAGAGCTTGTATCCCTCGGTCGTCTCCGCCTCGAACATGTTTACTTCTTTTTCAGAACGCGGCGTCACGCCAGTCAGGTGCGAGACGGTGAGCAACTCCTCCTCGCCCGTTGCGGATCGCTCGTCGCGTTCGGCGAACAACCACCTCGCACGCTCGATCTCCCAGTGCGCCGGGATCTCGCCGAGCCAGGGGATGCCGGAGTCGCGGAGCAGGGCGCGGGGATCGAGGCCGCGGGTGACTGCGCGTGTGATGAGCGCCCGGCGCTTCTCGGCCAACAGCCCGAGCACCCGCTTCTTCGCCGCGACCAGCGCATCCAGCCGCGCCGTCTCCCGGTCGAGGTAGTCGGCGATGGCGCGTTGGGTTCCTAGAACCGTCGTCTCGACCAGAAGGTTGGCAACGTCCTCGGTCGCGACAGCTTCGTAGGTGCTTCCGGTTGAAACGAAGTTCAGTTGATGACGAGCCTCATGCAGCGCCCACCATCCGAACCGTCGGTGCCAGGAGACGTGAGTCCGAATCGCGCACAGGCCTCGCCCAATCCCGGCGTCTTGGTCAGCCAAGTTGAGCTCCCCGACAGGTGCTCGAACTGAGAATAAGATATCTCCAGGGACTGCGACCTTCGTAAGTGACCCGCAGTAGACGCGCGGCACCGGACTTGTCGGGCCGAAGTCTGCCGTGCCCTGGAGGAAGGGCAAACCATCATCTGGTGATCGCGAGTACTCGGAGGATGGAGGAGACTGCCCCATCTCCACGTGCGCCCGATACTTCAGACGCACCCTTTCGTTCGAGGTTGACCCGCTCACTCAGTCACCTCGCGCAGCAACCGCAGGATCTCTTCCTCCGCCTGTTTCAGCTCTGCGTCGATCTCCTCCAGCGGACGAGGCGGCGTGTACTTGTAGAAGTGGCGGTTGAAGTTGATCTCGTAGCCCACCTTGTCCTTGCTGCGGTCCATCCACGCGTCTGGCACGTGAGGGCGCACCTCGCGCTCGAAGTAGGCGGCGATGTCGTCCTTGAGCGGCACGTTCTCGAAATCGCGCAGGTCCGGGTCGGGCTCATACCCGTCGTCGCGCCCGCCCTTGGCGACCGGCTCGGTCTCGGGGTCCTTCTGCGTGAAGACGCTGCGGAAGAGCTTCTGCTCGGTCGCCTTCCAGCGGGACTTACGCTCATGCAGCAGATCTTCGATGCGGCTCCACACCGAATTCCAGCCCTGGTGCGGCTCGCAACCGAGCGCCTTATCAAGGGCCTGCACGTCGTCGAGCAGGTGCGGGCAGGCGTCGAGAAAGCGAGCCTTGTCGTCCGGGGTCATCTGGTATTGCAAACGTAGGGGCCGCTCGACAGTCACGCGGGTGTACCCGAAGTCGGCGTTGTCGAAAGTCTTCGAGGTCTCGCCGTCGGCCTGCCGGCCGTAGAACTTCACGATCTCGTCAATCTGGGCGCCAGTGATATGCCGTCTCTTGTCGCCGAGGCTCCGCTTGTTGTCTTCGCCGCCACCCGCCGTCCAGACGCCGCGAGCATCGAGCAGTTGGATCTTTCCCTTGCGCCGCTTCTCCTTGCGGTTGGTGACAATCCAGATGTAGGTGCCGATGCCGGTGTTGTAGAACATCTGCTCCGGCAGGGCGATGATGGCTTCGAGCCAGTCGTTCGCG
>JBPCNK010000365.1:0-19745 GCA_051001345.1 Acidobacteriota bacterium
TGGCGGCGCTTCGCGCCTGAATCAGTTCGTGAATAATCGCGGCTAGGACATAGCAACCACGTCCACGAGCACGTTCACGTCCACGAGCACGTTCATTGATCTGGCGACTGGCGACTGGCGACTGGCGACTGACGATTGGCGACTGGCGACCGTCCATAACGCAGATACAGCGTGGGCATCAGGAACAAGTTGAGCAGCGTCGAGGTGAAAAGGCCTCCAACGATGACGACGGCCATGGGATGTTCGATCTCATGTCCGGGACGATTGCCTCCGACCACGATCGGTATCAGCGCCAGAGCTGTCGCCAGCGCCGTCATCAGGATAGGCGCCAGGCGTTCCTCGGAGCCGCGCAAAACCAGCGAGCGGTCAAACGGGAGTCCTTCTTCGGTCTCCAGATGACGGTAGTGGCTCACCAGCATGATCCCATTGCGGGCGGCAATGCCGATGACGGTCACAAACCCAACCAGCGATCCCAGTGACAAAATGCCTCCGCTCAACAAGGTGCTCAGCACGCCTCCAACCAAAGCGAAGGGAAGGCTGGCAAAGACCAGCAGCGCCAGACGCGTCGATCTGAAATCGGTATGCAGCAGCAGGAAAATCCCCAGAAGCGAGAATCCAGCCAGCGCCAGCAGGCGATTCCTGGATTCCTGGCGCGCCGCATACTCTCCGATAAACTCGGGATGATAGCCCCGATCAAATGAAAGAGAGCGAACTCTCTTTTCGATTTCGCGCGCGGCGCCCCCCAGATCGCTGCCGGCAATATTGCAACTGACATCGATGCGGCGCGAAGCCCCTTCTCGATTGATGACATTGGGAGTGGGAGCGACTCGAATTTCGACGACATCGCCCAGTGGGACCGACCCGCCGCCCGGCGTGTCAATGCGCAAGTGGCGCAAAGAGTCCGCGTCATGACGTACGCTCTCGACGCCCCATACAACTACGTCGAAAATTTTCTGCTCTTCGTAGATCTCGCCCACTTTGGCGCCTTTGACCAGGACAGCGGCCGCGCCGCGAATGGCGCCCGGCGTCAGTCCGAAACGCGCGGCCGCTTCGGTTCGAACTCGCATTTCAAATTGCGGCACCAGCGTCTGGGGCTCCACCTTTAAATCAATGACCCCGGCCACGTCCGCCATCTGGCCGGCAATCTCGGCGGCTTTGCTCCGCAGGGTTTCGAGGTTGTCGCCGTATAGACGAACCACGATCGTCGAGCTGGTGCCCGTCAGCACTTCCTTGATGCGTTCTTTCAAATACGTCAGGACATCCCGGTACAGACCCGGGTAGCCGTCCACTACTTTCTGAATCCTCGCCACCGCCGGCTGGTAGGCAACGGAGGGATCCAGACTGATCCACAGCTCCGTGAAATTGGCGCCGACGACTTCGTCGGCAACCTCGGCACGGCCGATATGGGACCCAAAGTTCCGAACGCCGGGAATCGCGCGCAACTCGCGGCTGGCCTGCAAAGTGATGCGACTCATCGCCTCCAGCGATGTGCCCGGTTTGCCCACCCAGTGCATGAGAAAATCGTACTCTTGGAAGTTCGGCAAAAACTCCTCGCCAAGAAACGGTACCACTGCGGCGGTCAATACAAACATGACAACCAGAATGACAACCGCGGCGCGATGATGACCGAGCAGACCGGGCAGGATTTTCCGGTAGATCCGCTTCAGACGGTCCACCAGCGGCGGCTCACGCCGACGATCTGCCACGCGCGGCAGCAACAGCAACGACAAAGCGGGTGTCAGCGTCAGGGCGACCAACAGCGATGCCAGAACCGCCAGAACGTACGCGGTTGCCAGCGGCCTGAAAAACGAGCCGGCCAGTCCCGGCAGAAAGAAAATCGGCAGAAAAATCAGCACGACAACGAAGGTTCCGTAAACAACGGCGCTGCGAACTTCAACGGAAGCGTTCAAGACAACCTGGAGGGAACTGTGGGGACTGCCGGCAGCGCGATTGAGCCGCAAACGCCGCATGATGTTTTCCACATCGATAATGGCGTCGTCGACGACCTCTCCGAGGGCGATTGCCAGTCCCGCCAAAACCATGGTGTTCAGTGTGCCGCCCCAGTAATGGATGATCACGACGGTGGTCAGCACCGACAGCGGGATGGCCAGGACGCTGAGCAGCGCCGTACGCCACGCGTACAGAAAGGCGGCTAAAATCACGATGACCAGAAGGCACCCGATCAGCAGCGCCTTGTTGAGATTGCGCAGCGACATCTCGATAAAGGTGGCGGGGCGAAAGATTGTTGAATCCAATTCAACATCTTTCAGGCCCGGTTTCAGGGCGTCCAGCGCCAGCTCCACGTTGCGCGTCACTTCCAGCGTGTTGGCGCCCGGTTGCTTCTCGACGATGAGAAGCAGACCCGGACCGTCGTTGATGATCGCGTCGCCGATGGGCGGTGGAAAACCGTCGACAATGTCGGCGATGTCCCCAGGCGGAGCGCCGTGCCATTTCGAAATATGACCGGCACTGCAGCCAGATCCTGGGCGACCCGCACGGCCGGAACATGCGTGACGGCGAAGCGCTGGTTCGGCGTATCGATAAAGCCTCCGGCGCTCGGTGAAACGGCTTCGCCCGCGGCATGCAGCACCCGGTCGAGAGTGACGCGATGCGCCCACAGGCGATCCGGATCGACCTGCACCTGAATCTGGCGGTCTCGTTGTCCCCAGATAGCCACGTTGGCCACGCCTGGAATGGCCATCAGCCGAGGCCGGACAGTCCAGCGCACCAGCGTCGTCAGGTCCATTTGCGAGAGCGTCTTGGACCAGACTCCAATCTTGAGGATGCGGCTAGTCGACGAAAGCGCAGAGAGAATGACAGGAGCGTGCGCCGCCGACGGCAGGTGACCGGCCACTGTCGCCAGCCGTTCCTGAACCAGTTGGCGCGAGCGCATCAGATCGGAGCCTTCTGCAAAGATCAGGACGACTGACGACAGGCCCAGGACGGATCGTGACCGCAGCGTGCGCAGCCCGGCAACTCCGTTGAGGGCGCTTTCGATCGGTACGGTTACAAGTGTCTCCACCTCGGCGGTGGAAAGGCCGGCAGCTTCCGTCTGGACTTCGACCAGCGGGGGCGCAAATTCCGGAAAGACATCCAGAGGAGTGTCCCGGGCCGTGCGCACGCCAACGATCATTAGCCCGGCGGCCAGTACCAGAACGACGATTCGCAGGCGCAGCGCCGCGGCGACAAGCCACTGCATCGGGGAACTCCCAGTTGATTGATGCTAGCGTTTGATCAGGCTAATTTCCGGAGAAGAAACGCACAGGCCTGGAGGCCTGTGCCCACACCCACTCTGCGCAACCTCTGCGCCTCTGCATTGCCAATTGGTGAAATCTTGTTATTTGAGCAAGATTTTAGATCCCGCTTCCTGTTTACCGGCCCGCAGCCTTCCGGCCGCGGCTCTGTTGGCGCTCCGTCGCCGGCCTGCGGCATACGGCATACGGCATACGGTTGCGGCTATGCCTCGCTGCGTCTCTGCGGTGAATACCATTCTCACCGGAGACGATTCACTGTCGACCTACTTCCCAGCTCCAAACTCCGTCCCGAACAACTCGGCCGCGCCGACGCTTACAATCTTGGCGCCGCGAGCCAGACCTCGCGACAGGACAGCATCAGAACCGACGACGCGGCGGACCTCGACGCGGCGCCGCGCAAACGTGTGGGGCGCGCGTTGCTCGTAGACCCAGGCGCCTCCTTCGATATCCTGCACGACGGCCGACCAGGGGATCACAAGACTGCTTTCCTTTTCAGAAGCGTTCAAAGTGACGCCGACTTTTTGTCCCGGCCGGAAGAGGCCGTCGCTGTTTGGCAGCTCAAAAAAATAGTCAGCTGTCTCGGCCAGCGGGTCGGCCGAGGGCGGCGCCGCTACGGCGCGGGCCGCGCGCGTCCTGCCGCCCGGCACAACGCCCCAGGGGTAGATCAGGGCGCTGCGCGGCGAAACCGAGCGCAGCTCGCCCACATAGACTGGAACCTTGACCCAAAGCGGATTCAACCGCACCGCTTCAAACAGAGGAGCGCCGGAAGCAACTGTTTCGCCGGCTGCCGCGTGCATGGCTCGAAGGAGTCCGGCTTGCGGCGCACGAATCGACAGAACAGACTGAGCTTCCACCGGAGATCGCCTGAGATCATCGACGCGCGCCTGGGCCGCCTTCAATTCTGCTTCGGCTACAGCTACCTGTTGGGTGGCGTCTTCAACGGACCGAACGCTGCCGGCTCTGTCGCGCAACAGTTGTTCGGCGCGCTGCAATTGGGCGCGCGCCGCGTCCAATCGTGCTCGAGCCGAAGCGACGTCTCTTTCGGCTTCGGTGTCCAGATTGCGTGCCGGCGCCAGCAACGGGTGCAGGACAAAAACGGGCTGGCCCTGCTGGACCCAGGAACCGGCGATGACAGACCGGCCGCCAGGTGCGGCGAGCCTGCCGGCCAGCGGCGCCGAGACAATGATGGAAGCTCCGGGTGGAACGATTGCTTCGCCCGCAAGCGTTCTGGTCTTTCCAACTTCTTTGAACTCTACGGTGACGACAGCAATGCCCAGGCGCTTTTCGGCTTCCGGCGTCAGCACGATAGTCGTCAGCTCGGACTCTTTGACCGGATGTTCGATTTTCGCCGGTGGCGCTTCTGCAGCTTCAGTCTGTTGGCGGTTGCATCCGCCGCCTGCAGTGAGGCTGAGCAGCATTACCATGAGCAGCGAAGAACTGAACCGCGGGCCGGATGCCCGTCCCACACTCTTCTCGGACGTGACGGGGCTACGGTCCAAGATTTTTTCCTACACTGCGAGCCAGTTGAGCGCCGGAGCGGCGTAGATCGGCGGCGATTTCCAATTCGCTCATTTGCGCGTCGAAAACCTGCCGGGTGGTTTCAAGAACGAAGAGGTACGACACTGCGCCGGACTGGTAGGCCTTTTTCGAAATCTGGACGGCATCTTCAAGAGGAGGAAGGATACGCGCGCGCCAGTTTTGGAGCGATTCCCGGGCTCTAGCGTGGAGGTGGTAAGCCTCGCCAACGTCCAGTACGATCTGTTGTTTTGTTACGACATAGTTGCGAGCCGCTGCTTCCACGGCCGCGTCGGCGCGCCAGCGCCCGCCCTGATTGCGGTTGAAGATGGGAAGCTCAATTTGCGCGCCCGGACCAGCCTCAAATCCTTGGGAACCTTTTTGGTTGGCGTCGAGCATGGCGGCAAGGGTCAGCAATTTCGAACGCTCCCAGCGGGCGTGCGCGCCGGCCGCTTCGATGGCCAGTTCAGCGGCTCTCAGGTCGGGACGAGCCGCCAGAGCTTCTTGAATCAAAGTATTCAGGTCTGCCGCGGGACCGACTGGGTCGGGCGACGGCACGATGGTCAATTCAGGCTGCGCGGCATCGAGACCAAGCAGAGCTCGCAGCCGTTGCATGGAAACCTGCAGATCCTGCCGCAGCCGGGCTGTCTGGTCGTCCAGACGGCGAACGTCGGCGCGGGCCGGCAGGGTTTCCAGTTCGCCGATGTCGCCGCTGCGGAAGCGAGCTTCGACCAGCTCGCTGATCTGCCTTCGCAAGTCGCGCGCCTGTTCGGTCAGCGTCACACGATCCTGGTCGCGTTGCACGTCGGCGTGCGCCGTTTTGGCGTCGCGCGCCAGGTCGAGACCGTGTTGCACAAGGCCGGCGGCGACGCGCTGGTAGTCGATTTTGGCGGCGGCTACGCGGTGCGGTCTCTGCCACAGCACTTCCAATGGCAAGGATGCAGTGAACTCCAGCTGCTTGGGTCCGATTGGAAAAAGGAGGGACAGAATCGGATTGCGCAGAAGGCCTGCTTCAATCAAGTCGGCGCGGGCAAAACCGAGCTTGGCCAGGTCGGCTTGAAAGGCCGCGTTGTTCCAGAGCGCGACAGCCACGGCTTCGTTCTGCGAAAGGCCATCGGCCAGCGACACCGTGGGAGGCAAAGTCCAGGCCGCTGCGGCCGGGCCGATGGGATGGCCCGTGCGAGTTTCGATTTCACGCGACACATCCACGGGCGGCGGCGCCGTGCGCACCGAGCAACCGGCGAGCAAGATAACCAGAGGAATCAAAAAAACGAATCGTTTCATGGGCGGCTACCTGAAATTCTCCACCAGCACCAGATCGCTTTCTTCCCGGTCGAGCTGTGAATACAGCAGCCAGCGCCCGTCGGGCGAAACGGCCAACCCGACTGCAGTGGGTCTGGCGAGCGTGAGCACGGTGGTAGCGGAGCCTGTAGCGAAATTGAATAATCGAATCGAGTACCCGCCATCGCCCGCCGGCGGCAGGAAGTAGATACCCTTCGGAGTCACTGCGAAAAAATTCGATAGAGTACTGAACATTTCGGTCTCCGGTCCACCGGTTGTGGAAATCTTCCAGAGGGCGGGCCCGCTGGCCCCGAGGGAACTAAAGAACAGCCACGCGCCGTCGGGCGATTCCTCGGCGACCGAACTGGTTCGCTTCGTTATCAGAATCTCTTCTCCCCCATCGGCCGGCATTTTCCAAATCCTAGAGATCCCATTTCGGTGCGAAGTAAAATAGATGGACTTCCCATCCCGGGACCAGCTTGGCGCCTGATCCGTTTCTGGATTTGTGGTGAGGCGGCGTGGGTTGCCCCCGGCAGCGTTGACCACGTAGATGTCGCCTTTCCTCGTTGGATTGGTGTGGAAGGCGATGAGCTGCCCATCGGGCGACCAGCGCGGCCACGAAGCACTTGGCCCCTTCAGGGAGGTCAACTGCACCGGATTCGAACCGTCGCTGCCGCACACCCAGATCTCCTCGTGGCCCGTCCTGGAGGAGGAAAAGGCGATTTTTGTGCCGTCCGGAGAGTAGGCGGGAGTGAATTCATCCCGGGTGGAGGAGATAAAGGAAACGTCTTTGCCGCCGTCCTGGCTGCCAGGCTGGCCCGTTGAGGATAGGTCGTGGCGCCAGATATTGATGTCATGTTCGAGTTTTGTGTAGGCAAATCGGTCGCCGCGCGTTGAGAAGGCCGGACAACACGCGTCAGCTGTCCATGGCAGGGGTTGAGGTTCACTCGGTCCCGACGCTGCGACTCTCCACAGGCTGGCCGGATGTTCTCCGGATGATTCGTAAATAATGTCGCGGCCATCGCGAGTCCAAACGGCGGATCGAATCACTTCACTCTCGCCAAACGTGAGACGCCTCGGTGGACCCTCCGCGGCAAGATCAGTCGAGAGGGCAACGACGTGCAAGCCGGTTTGTTCCGTACCGCGTCTGAAGAAGGCCAACATCCGGCCGTCAGGCGAAAATGCAGGACTGGCATCGCCATGCGACGGCGGTGGAGACGTAAGAGGACGCTTCTCGCCCGTTTCCATGGAGAGAAGAAAAATCCCTCCCCGCGACTCGGCAACCGGACGATCGACCAGCGCCAACCACTTGCCGTCGGGGAACCAAGCGAGGCACTGAACCAGCCTGATCCTGTGAGCTTCTCCCACCTGCCGCAAATTGCCACCCAATGGCTGGACCACCATGACTGCGGAGGTCCTATTCGGCAAAGTCCGCAGGAAGGCGATCTTCTGTCCGTCCGGGGACCAGACCGGATCATAGTCCTGGTGGCCCGTGGTCAGACGCAGCGGCGTGCCGCCGCTGACCATTTTCACGTGGATTTCGGAGTTGGAGGCCTCCCGTTCTCGGCTCACCGTGTAGACAACCTGGTTGCCATCCGGAGAGAATGACGCGCGCCGCTCAATGCCCGGCTCGGAGGTGAGTGGCGTAATTTTGAGCGGCTGATCCAATGCCTCCAGCGTGCGGCTGTACCACCGCGCTCCAGCGATTAGTATCAATACACAGACGGCGGCGGCCCACAGCGGCCAACGCCGCCGGCTCATTGGCTTGACGGAAGTGGCGGCAGCGAGGGCGCCCGAATCGGATTCCTCTTTCAGTTCCTCCAGGGCGACTTTCAGATCCGCCATCGTCTGGAACCGTCGCGCGGGATTCTTGCGAATACAGCGGTTGATGATGCGGCCGACCTCGCTCGGAAGGCCGACGACGATCTCGGTTGCCGGCTTGGGTTCACCCGTAAGGATCGCGGCCAGGATGGAAACGCGGGAATCGCCCTGAAATGCACGGCGTCCGCTCAGCAGCTCATAAAGCATCGCTCCGAAGCTGAAGATATCCGAGCGCGAGTCGAGCTTCTTGCCCTCAGCTTGCTCGGGCGACATGTACGACACAGTGCCCAGTACAGTGCCTTCCGCGGTGTCAGACTGCATCGACAGCGTGCCGTCGGAATCCTTCGCTTCGGGTGGGTCGGCAAGTTTTGCGAGACCAAAGTCGAGTACCTTGACCAGTCCACTTTCGGTCACCATGACGTTGGCTGGCTTCAAGTCACGGTGAATGATGCCGGCCGAGTGCGCAGCCGCCAGCGCGTCGGCGATCTGGACGGCAACCCGGAGAGCATCCTGCAATGGGAGACCGTTGCGACCGATCGCGTCGGCCAGAGTCTTGCCGGCGACGTACTCCATGACCATGAAGTCCACGTCGCCCGCGTTTGCGATGTCGTGAATGGTGATGATGTTGGGATGGTTCAGGGCCGATGCCGCTTTGGCTTCCTGGACGAAGCGGGCCCGGCGATCGGCCTTTGCCATCGCTTCGGCCGGCAGGATCTTGATGGCCACTGGGCGGTCCAAATGAGTGTCGAAGGCTTTGTAAACGACACCCATTCCGCCTTCGCCCAATTTGCTTTCGATACGGTAATGCCCCAGCAACTTTCCAATCATGTTCAGGCTTTAGGCTCTAGACTTCAGGCTCCAGGCTTCAGGCTCAATATTCCGACGACCGGCGACCGGCGACTGCTGGCGACTGGCGACCGGCGACTGGCGACTGATTCAATGCGACTCGCGCGGAACGGCCGCGCCGCTTTTGCCGACCAGGAAGTCGAAGTCAGCCCCGCGGTCGGCCTGCATAACGTGGTCGACGTACAGGCGGTAATACCCGCGCTCGGACGGCCGCTCGGGTTGCTTCCAAGCGGCGCGGCGGCGCGCGATTTCCTCGTCGGGTACGTCCAGGTGGAGTCGGCGCGCCTCGACATCGAGTTCGATCAGATCGCCGTTTTCGACCAAAGCCAGCGTGCCGCCCGCGGCCGCTTCGGGCGCAACGTGCAGAATAACCGTTCCGTAGGCCGTGCCGCTCATGCGCGCGTCCGATATCCGGACCATATCGGTAACGCCCTTCTTGAGGACCTTTGGAGGCAGCGGCATATTGCCCACCTCGGGCATTCCGGGATAACCGCGCGGTCCGCAGTTTTTCAGGACCATCACGCAGTTCTCGTCGATGTCCAGATCCGGATCATCGATGCGCGTGTGAAAGTCTTCGATGTTTTCAAACACGACGGCGCGACCGCGGTGTTTCATGAGAGCCGGCGTGGTCACCGACGGCTTGATGATCGCGCCGTTGGGACACAAATTGCCGTAGAGGACCGCAAGGCCAGCTTCGGCTTTGAGCGGCGCGTCCAGCGTCCGAATGACATCGCGGTCGTAGCAGGCCGCGGTCGCAATGTTCTCACCCATCGTCTTTCCGTTTACGGTGAGGGCGTCGCGGTGAATCCAATCTCCCAGCTCGCGCAGGACGGCCGGAAGGCCGCCGGCGTAATAGAAATCTTCCATTAGATATTTTCCGGCGGGCATAAGGTCGAGCAAACAGGGGACGCCGCGTCCGAGCGCGTCCCAGTCGTCCAGTTTGAAATCGACGCCGGCGCGCCCGGCCAAGGCGAGCAAGTGCAGCACCGCGTTGCTCGATCCGCCGACGGCGACGATGGCGCGCACGGCGTTCTCAAAAGCATCGCGTTTCAGAATCTTCGAGATCTTCAGATTCTCGCGTGTCATCTCGACGATGCGGTTGCCCACCTGGTGAGCTAGCGCGTAGCGGCGCGAGTCGGCCGCCGGGATGGCGGCGTTGCCGGGCAGTCCCATGCCGAGGGCTTCGACCATGCACGCCATCGTCGAAGCCGTTCCCATCGTCATGCAGTGTCCCGCCGAGCGGCTCATGGCGGCTTCGGCTTCGAAGAATGCAGGCAGGTCCAACTCGCCGCAGCGGACGTCTTCGCTGAGTTTCCACACGTCAGTTCCCGATCCGATCGTCCGGCCGCGGAATCTTCCATTGAGCATCGGGCCGCCCGACAGGGCAATGCTTGGCAGATCGCAACTGGTCGCGCCCATCAGCAGCGCCGGCGTGGTCTTGTCGCATCCGACCAGCAGGACGACGCCGTCGATCGGATTGGCGCGAATGGATTCTTCGACGTCCATGCTCACCAGGTTGCGAAACATCATCGTCGTCGGGCGGACCAAAGTTTCGCCCAGGGACATGACGGGAAACTCGACGGGGAACCCGCCGGCCTCGAAGACGCCGCGCTTGACGTAATCGGCGATGCGCCGGAAGTGCGCGTTGCAGGGAGTCAGCTCCGACCAGGTGTTGCAGATGCCGATGACAGGGCGGCCGTCGAACAGGTGATCGGGCAGTCCTTGGTTTTTCATCCAGCTGCGGTGGATGAATCCGTCGCGATCCTTGAGACCAAACCAAGCCGCGCTGCGGAATTTTGCTTTAGGATTTTCAGCCGTGGAGATGATCGTACGTTTTACAAACCGCCCGGTCAATCTTCTGTTTTGCCCTCTCGCCGACCCCACTGCCTACTGCCTGCTGCCTACTGCCTACTGAAGCGCTACCCGACCATCCCGCCGTGTCCCAGCCACTTGCGGATGTAGGCCATCTGGCCGACGTGATAGGCCTCGTGATAGGCCAAAAACGTCAGCGCTCCGCCCAAAGAGCCGTCCTCGATCGGAAACTTGCGCGGCGCCGGCGCGCCCAGTTCCGCGTCGCTCAGTTCTTCGAAGCGGCGCATCAGCGCAGGGGTCACATCGTCCCAGACCGTCAAGATTTCGGAAATGTCCGGGTAGTTCTCGATGTCGGCCACCTGGGAGCCGCGGCCAAAGAGCTTGATCCAGGGAAGCTCCCGCGGCGCGCCGGCAAGAGTGATGATTCCGCAACGGGAGTAGGCCAGATGTCCGGCAAGCCAGATGATTGGGTTAGAGTTTTCTCCGCAGCGGGCCAGCAGTTCCTTGCGGCTCAAGCCGTCAACGGCCTTTTGATACAACCCGGAGCTGACGCCATACAGCTGGACGATGGGTGCAGGAAGTGAATTCATGGGCAGGAGTTTACCTGAAAACAGGGGTCAGGAGTCGGGGGTCAGGGGTCAGGGCCGCCAACCCAAAGTCAGAGGCGTGTGGCACAGGGCTCCAGCCCTGTGTGCTTTTCCTCGAATGTCGCTGCCCCTAGAACAGGCCCGAAGGGCAGATCCCTGCGACCCTATTTGTCTTTCTCTGTGAACCTTTGTGTCCTCTGAACTACCAATGGGTGAAATCTCGGCATTTCGCGACGATTCTCGATGCCGCCGTCAATCTGCCGGCCCGCGGCATACGGCATACGGCATACGGCATACGGTTGCGGTCTTGCCGCGCGGAGCCTCGCCCTGTTGCCTGGTTCATCTGGCGACTGGCGACTTTTTCATGATCCTGCCCATTGCCGAAACAGGCATACGGCCCATTCGTAGTGGTATATTGGTTCTCTCGAGAAAGGCTTTAAACTCGTGACACGATTCAATTCTTTATTGACTCCGGCGCTTCTCGTTCTTCTTCTACTTGTTTCCCAGATTGGGCCCGCCTGTTCGACCGACCACACGACGAAAGCGGCCTCCGGCAATTCACGCAACACCAAGGACCCACAAGCGCGCCCGGCATCGACGACTTCATCGCTGCCAGTGCGGGACGTGCGCGTGGCGCGCGCTACGCTCGATGCGCTGGCCCGCGCCGTGACAGTCACCGGAACTCTGGCCGCCGACGAGCAGATCCAGCTGGCCATGAAAGTTCCGGGCAGGCTGGCCGAACTCCATGTCGATTTGGGGAGTCCAGTGAGCAAAGGACAAGTGATCGCCAAACTGATCCCCACCGACTATCGTCTTCGCATCCAGCAGGCGCAGAATGCGCTGCAGCAGGCGCGCGCGCGGCTGGGTCTTTCGCCCGATGGAAATGATGACCGCGTCGATCTGGAAACTACCGGGCTGGTGCGACAGGCTCGGGCCGTTCTCAACGAAGCCAAGGTCAACTACGACCGCATGCAATCACTCTGGCAGGAGCATCTCATTGCGCGCGCGCAACTGGACTCCGCGCAAGCGGCCCTGCAAGTAGCCGATGGCCGCCTCCAGGATGCGCTCGAGGAGGGCCAGAATCGTCTGGCCATCCTGGCGCAGCGCCGCTCGGAGCTTGAAATTGCGCGGCAGCAGCTGGCCGACACGGTTTTGAGTTCGCCAACCGAAGGAATGGTGCGCGAACGGCACGCGTCGGTGGGCGAGTATCTGCCCGCTGGAACCGCGGTTGTGACCCTGGTGCGAATCAATCCGCTGCGGCTGCGGTTGGCCATTCCGGAACGCGAGGCATTCGGCCTGCGTGTCGGCCAGTCGGTGCGTCTCCAAGTCGAGGGAGGCAATAGCCAGTATCAGGGACGCGTGGCGCGCATCAGTCCTTCCATTACCGAAGGAAACCGCACGCTGATGGTGGAAGCCGAAGTGCCTAATCCTCACGGCCAACTGCGCCCTGGATCGTTCGCGCGCGCCGATATCATCACACAAACGGGCCAGGCTTCCATCTTCGTCCCAGCGTCGGCATTGGTCACGTTTGCCGGAATCGAAAAAGTGATCGCCGTTCGTGACAACCGTGCTGCCGAGAAGCGCGTCGAGACCGGCCGACGCGACGGAGATCGTGTCGAGATACTGAGCGGACTCCAGGAAGGCGAAACCGTCGTGGTTGCGCCCGGCAATCTCGTCGATGGCCAGCCCGTCCGGGTCATCGGCTGACCATGCAGAAACTCGCGGAAGTTTCCATCCGCCGTCCGGTGTTCGCGGCCATGATCATCCTGGCGCTGGTCGTCGTTGGCGCCGCTTCTTATTTCCGCTTGGGGGTCGATCGCTTTCCCTCTGTGGACTTGCCTACTGTGGCGGTGCGCACATTCCTGCCCGGCGCATCGCCCGAAGAAGTCGAATCGCAGATCTCGCAGCCGATCGAAGAGGTCGTCAACACGGTCGAAGGGATCAGCGAGCTGCGCTCTATCTCGGGCAATGGCAGCTCATTTGTCATCGCCACCTTCAACCTCAACCGAGATATCGACACCGCGGCGCAGGACGTTCGCGACCGCGTCGCCACCGTCGTGCGCGATCTGCCGCGCGACGCCGATCCGCCGGTCATCTCCAAGTTCGATAACGACTCGACACCGGTTCTGTCCATCGCGCTGGCCGGAGAACGGTCCCTGCGGGAGCTGACCGAGCTAGCCGACAAGATCGTCCGTCCGCAGTTGGAGCGTTCCGACGGCGTAGGCGAGATTAAGATCGTCGGCGGCCTGCAGCGCGCCATCAAGGTCTGGATCGACGCCGATCGCCTGGCAGCCTACCAGATTCCAATTACGGCGGTTCGCGCCGCGCTGGTGCGGCAGAATGCGGATGTTCCAGGCGGCAATGTCACGTCGGGACAGCATGAGCAGACACTACGGACGATGGGCCGCATCGCCGACCCGCGAGCCTTCAATGATCTGGTTGTGGCCAACGTCGACGGCGCGTCCATCCGTGTCCGCGACATCGGCTGGGCCGAAGACGGCACCAAGGAACAACGCACGCTGGCGCGCCTCAATGGAGTCGCGACGGTCACGCTGGAAGTGCGGCGGCAGTCCGGCGCCAACACGGTCGCCGTCATCGAAGCGGTCAAGGCGAATCTGGCCCGCGTGGCGGCGCAGTTGCCCGCCGACGTGCGCCTCGAGATCATCCGCGACCAGTCCCGCTACATCTACTCGGCGCTGCACGAAATCAACCTCCACTTGATCCTCGGCAGTATCCTGGCCTGCTTGGTCGTACTGGCCTTCATGCGCAGCTGGCGATCGACGGTCATCGCCGGAGTCGCCATTCCGGCGTCGGTGATTGCGACGTTCGGAATGATGCGCGCGCTCGATTTCACGCTCAACAGCGTCACGATGCTGGCGCTGGTTCTGATGGTGGGGATCGTCATCGACGACGCCATCGTCGTGCTCGAAAACATTTTCCGATTCGTCGAGGAAAAGAAAAAACGCCCCTTTGAAGCCGCCCGCGAAGCCACCGCTGAAATCGGCCTGGCTGTCATGGCCACGACCTTCAGCCTGGTCGTCATATTCGTGCCGGTCTCCTTCATGTCGAGTATTTCGGGACGATTCCTGTACCAGTTTGGCATCACGGCCGCTGTGGCCGTCATGGTCAGCCTGCTGGTGTCCTTTACGCTGACGCCGATGATGAGCGCGCGGTTGCTGAGAGCCGAAGACGCCGCCGGCGGTCATGCCGCTGCGCCCAATTCGCGCCGCGGTATCTACGCCTGGATGGATCGCTGGTACACCCGCCTGCTGAACGTTTCGATGCGGCATCGTCTGGCTGTTGCAGCCGTGGCCGTGTTGATCGTACTGTCATCGGTTCCGCTCTACCGGATGGTCCGGCAGGAATACATTCCGACCGACGTTGACGAAGCGGAGTTTGATATCAACATCACGCTTGTCGAAGGCGCCAGCATGGCGGCCACCGACGACGTGATGCGCCGCGTCGAACAGGAGTTGCTCGCAACGCGCGGCGTGCGGCTGGTTCTCTCCGCGGTGGGAGGCAGCTACATGGGCGCCGTCAACCAGGGCACTGCCTACGTGCGAATTGCGCCGCACGACGAGCGGACATTTTCTCTGTCGCGCTTCTTTGGATCGCTGTTCCGCGGCCGCCCCGCCGACGCATTTCGCGGCAATTACTCGCAGCGCGACGTCATGGTGGAGGTGCGCGGCCGGCTCCGCAAGTTCAAGGAGTTGCGCGCTTCGGTCCGCAACGCGCCTTCCTTTAACATTGGCGGCGGGAACTTTGAAATCGATTTTGTTGTGCGCGGACCCGACCTGGAGTCGCTGGCCGCCTACGCCGAGCAATTGCGGCAGCAATCACAGGAGCTGGGAGGCATCGTCGACGCCGACACTACGTTGAAGCTGGACAAGCCGGAGTACCGCGTCGAGATCGACCGCGCGCGAGCGGCCGATCTGGGTGTCAACACCGAAGACATTGCAACGGCGCTGCGCCTGATGGTGGGCGGCGACCAGCGCGTCTCGCGTTTCCGCGACCCGTCGGTCAACGACGACTACGACGTTGAACTGCGCCTGGCCGAACGCGACCGCATCGACCGAGGCGTCATTTCGCGGCTGTTTGTGCCGCGGCAAGGCGGCAGCCTCGTTCGGCTCGACAATCTTGTTCGCATCGTCCCGTCGCGCACCGCGTCCCGAATCGACCGTCTGGATCGCCAGCGCCAGGTCAGCCTGCGCGCCTCGGTCGGACCCGGCTACGCGCTGGCCGACCGGCTGGCGGCACTACGGAAGGCTGCGGCCGAAATGAATCTCCCGTCCGAGTACACGACCACCATTGCGGGCCGGGGCCGCGAATTGGAACGAACCTTCAATGAATTCATATGGGCTTTCCTGCTGTCGATCATTTTTATGTACATGATCCTGGCCTCGCAGTTTGAGAGCCTGGTGCACCCGCTGACGATTCTCGTGTCGCTGCCGTTGTCGGTGCCGTTTGCGCTGCTGTCTTTGTGGGCGACCGGCAACACGTTGAACCTGTACTCGGCGCTCGGAATTCTGGTGTTGTTCGGCGTCGTCAAGAAGAACGCGATTCTGCAAATCGACCACATGAACACACTGCGGGCCGCCGGAATGGAGCGCGGCGCCGCCATCATTCAGGGCAATCGCGACCGGCTCCGTCCGATTCTGATGACGACGCTGGCGCTGGTGGCCGGCATGCTGCCGTTGGCGGTGGGGACCGGACCGGGCGCCGAGGAGCGCCGCGCCGTTTCGATGGTTGTCATCGGCGGCCAGACGTTGTCGCTGCTGCTGACGTTGCTGGCTACTCCGGTTGTCTACTCGCTGCTGGAAGATCTGGCGCTGCGGCTGCGATGGCGCGAAGCAGGGGTCAGGGTTCAGGGGTCAGGGGTCAGGGAGCGCGAGGGACAAGCTTAAGGCAAAGTCGATGACGGCCGCGGCCGTGCGCGCGTCAATTGCCCAGTCGTTGACAATCAGTCGTGGACGTCTCCGTTAGACGTTGTCGTGGTCGTGGCCGTGCTCGTGCTCGTGCACGTGCACGTGCTCGTGGACGTAGCCGTGGACGGTTTTTTCCGATTATCCAAAGGAGAAAACCATGAATATGAATCGCAGACAATTCGTGGGTACCACCCTGGCCGGAACGGCCGGCATGTTGAGCGCAAGTCGGCCGGCTTCGGCCAAGGCGCTGCCGGACCCAAAAGGGTCGGACATAAAACTTGGCCTTTACAGCATCACTTTTCTGGGTGCCTGGTACCGTGGTGAGCCGCTGACCTTGGAGCAGTTGGTCCAGCGCGCAAAAAAATATGGCTACGCCGGCATCGAGATTGACGGAAAGAGGCCGCATGGCAATCCGCTCGACATGCCCAAGAGCCGCTGCCGCGAGTTGCGCACGATGGCCAATACCCAGTTGGCTGCGGAGTTTATACGCGGCCTCATCGCGGAGGCAGAATGAACTCTCTGCGGGGTCGTTGGTCCCTGGCCGTTCTCGGGACATTGCTCGCGGCGCTGGCGATGTTGGCGTCGCAGGCGGCGTCGCAGGCCGTCGAAGGGAAACGGCGGCCGCCTATCGTCGGCATCGCTCACATTGCTCTGCAGGTCACCGATGAGACTGCGGCCCGCAAATTCTATGGGGATCTGCTTGGATTCGAAGAAGTCTTCCAGATTCCGGCCGGCACGGGGCGGCCGGTGGTTGTTTTCAAAATCAACGAGCGCCAATATATCGAAATTATCCCCGGCCTTCCTCCAGGAGAGGACGATCGGCTTTCGCACCTGGCGTTGGAAACGACCAACATCGAGGAGCTTGGCCTGTATCTGACCGACAAGGGCATCACGATCTCCGAGCGGGTGAGCCGGCCAGCGGACGGAAACCTGACCCTGACTGTGACCGATCCCGAGGGGCATCGAATCGAGTTTGTACAGTATCTGCCTGGCTCCCGGCACGGCAAAGCAAAAGGGCGGTCGCTGTCGCCTCGTAGAATTTCTGATCGGATGCTGCACGTCGGCCTGACGGTGACCAACGTTGCGGCGGCCGATCGTTTCTACAAAGAGGCTCTCGGGTTTTCGGAGATCTGGCGCGGCGGCTCGACCGATGCGGTCACCAGCTGGATCAACATGAGAGTTCCGGATGGCACCGACTACATCGAATACATGTTGATCACTGAGCCACCCAATCGGCAGCGTTTGGGTGTTCTGCATCATTTGGCGCTGCAGGTCCCCGACATCCAAAAAGCCCTGGAAACGCTACGCCAACGCCCGGGCGCAGACAACCCGGCCACCATGCGCCTGCCCCAGGTCGGACGAAACAACCGCTGGCAACTGAATCTGTTCGATCCGGACGGCACCCGAGCTGAGTTGATGGAGCCGTTTACCATGAGGTAGTGGGCGGTCGGCGGCAGGCTAGGCACTGGGGAGAATTGGGGATTGGGGATTGGGGATTGGGGATTGAATTTTCGATTGCGGATTGGGGATTGCGGAATTGATTTGCGATTGCCGATTGGGGAATTGAGGATTGTATTGCAGATTGTATTGCAAAGTCGCGGCATAGTGGATGTTGCCTAATCCACAATAAAATCCTCAATTCTCCAATCCGCAATCGTCAATCAACTCCGCAATCCCCAATCCGCAATCGAAAATTCAATCCCCAATCCCCAGTCCCCAATCCCCAATGGTATAAGGGGCCACCAAACGAGATTAAGATGAGGTACCAACAAATGCGAACCTTGAGAATTCTGCTGGCGGCGGTCATTTTGCTGCTGGGCCTTGGCGCAGCGGCGCAGCCGACCCAGAAGGAAGATCGGCGCCTGCTGTATGTCGCCGTGCCGGGCGTTCGAAACTATCTCGAGCATGGGGGCCACGGCCTTCTCGTTTTCGACATCGATCAGGGGCATCGGTTTGTGCGGCGCATCCCGATGGGAGGCCTGGACGAAAACGGGCGTCCTCTGAATGTGAAGGGAATCGCGGCAAGTGCGGCCACGGGACGTCTCTACGTCAGCACGATTCGAACGTTGATGTCATTCGATCTGACGACCGACAAAATGCTTTGGGAGAAATCCTACGAAGGCGGCTGCGACCGGATGGCGATTTCGCCCGATGGGAAGAGTCTCTACCTGCCTTCGCTCGAGAAAGATCACTGGCACGTCGTCGACGCCGCCAGCGGCGAAGTTCTCGCCAAGGTCGTTCCCAAATCGGGCGCTCACAATACGATCTATGGTCCTGACGGTAAGGAAGCGTATCTGGCCGGGCTGAGGTCTCCGTTGTTGACGGTCGCCGATACCGCCACTAACACAATCGCCCGGCAGGTGGGACCGTTTGGCGCCGCCATTCGCCCTTTCACGATCAATGGGGATCAGACGCTCTGCTTTGTCAACGTCAACGAACTCCTGGGCTTTGAAGTCGGCGACCTGAAGAGCGGACGCCAACTCCATCGGGTCGAAGTGCAGGGTTTCCAGAAGGGGCCCGTCAAACGCCATGGCTGTCCTAGCCATGGCATTGGGCTGACGCCGGACGGACGCGAGATCTGGCTGACCGATGCCGCCAACGAACGGCTTCATATCTTCGACGCCACCGTCCTGCCGCCAAAGCAATTGGAAAGCGTCAAACTGCGCGACCAACCCGGCTGGGTGACGTTCAGCATCGACGGGACGCTCGCTTACCCTTCAACGGGCGACGTCATCGAGGCAAAAACGCGCCGCATCATTGCCCACCTCGCCGATGAAGAGGGCCGCGCCGTTCAGAGCGAAAAGATGCTGGAGATCGACGTTCGGGGTTCAAGCCCCATTCGAGCCGGAGACCAGTTTGGCTTGGGCCGCAGACATTGAATTACGAATTACGAGTTATTAAATAGGAAGGACAAAGGACGAAGGACAAAGGTGCTACCAAATGCAATACTGGTTGCATTTGGTATATGAATTTCTCTCTCGACCATTCCAATTGGGCAACGGGATGGAAGCAGGAGTGGCACCGGCCACCAGGCCGGTGTCCGTTCAAGTGGCAAGTGATCAGTGGCAGGAATACAAGGCAGACTTGGAGTGTTGTTTCTTGTATCCTTGCCACTGATCACTTGCCAGTTGAACGGACGAAGAGTTCTCATGACATCTTCCGCACCGATAGTTTTATTGGCGCTTTGCTTTCTGGCGTCGAACGCGAGTTCTGCGTTCGGCCAGGCTCAGAATCTGCCGCGAAGTCAAAACGGTGATGACGGCACCAGGCATTGGCGGGCTACCGGGAATGCTGCGCTTGAAGAAAGCGGCAGCGCAAATCCCATCTTTGTCGTGCGCCACGGCAGTTCCTTTGCTCTGAACGGACTGCTACGTGCCGACGCGGTAGGGCAATTTGCGGTTCTAATGGCATGGGCCTCCAGCGAACGCATCAATGCAGATGGTTCCATCACAGACCTCCCCTATCTTTATGGCTACATGCAGAATTCGAGGGACGGGCGTATTTACGCTTATTTGCAAGGGCAGCGCATTTGGGTGATCAACCTCGAGGCAGAAAGAGAAGTACTGCGCCGTAGAGAACAAGCTCGAGGCGTGCTGCGGTAATTACGAATTACGAGTTACGAATTACGAGGCAAAATGTCGTAATTCGTAATTCGTACCTCGTACCTCGTACCTCGTACCTCGTACCTCGTACCTCGTACCTCG
>JBPCNK010000366.1:0-9065 GCA_051001345.1 Acidobacteriota bacterium
GGTCTGGACGCACTGTTAAAGACCAGCTGGGACAAATGGTGGGGCCGCAGCAAGGTCGCGCCCATTTCAACCTCAGGCGCACCGGGTCGCCAGGAATTCGATTTCTGGCCGCTGATCCTTGCCGGCAAGGGCCCGACCAAAGTCCGCATCCGCCTTGAAAAGCCTGAGCACTTTGAGAGGAACGGCCGGACATTTTATCGAATACGGTCGCAATTCATCGACGACGGCCGGAGTCAATTCGTCGGCCAGACCTACTGGCTGCTCGAACCAATCCAGGAAGCAGACGGCCAGGCCGGTTTATTCGTACATTCTGCCTTTGAGCCAGGCGTACGGTTGGGAAGCAACTATCAGAAATATTGGCAGGGCGTCAGTGCGGCCACTTTTGGCAAGATCAACTTGACCCCGATTTTTGCACAAATGCATGTTTGGGTCGAAGACAGCGATGGGGCCGAAACGTTCATCAACGGCGTCAACCGCGGTTTCCACCTGTACCTGGCGGCCAGACATGGGTGGCATCCAGAGGGCCAAAGCGGGTCGATCAAGTCCGGCCTTCCTGGGTTGGCCGACTATCTGGTGGCCGCCACTCAAGCGGTGCCGCAACCGAGCGGTGCCGCGACCGTCAGGGAGCGGGCCCATGACTAGCGGCCTGTAACATCTGAATTGATACCAACAATATTGATTCGCCTCCGCGGGCGGCCTGGGAAAACTCGGGCTGATTTTTGACCGGCTTCACCACAGAGACACAGCGCGGCATAGCCGCAACCGTAGGCCGCATACCGTATGCCGTATGCCGTATGCCGTATGCCGCAGGCCGGCGACGGAGAACCAACAGAGCCGCGACCGGAAGGAAGCGGGCCGGCAGACAGGAAACGGGATCGAAAATCTTGCTTCCTGTTTACCAGCCCGCAGCCTTCCGGCCGCAGCACTGTTGGCGCTCCGTGGCCGGCCCGACGCTGCCTACTGCCGGCTGCCTACTGCCGACTTTGGTTGCGGCTTGCCGCGCTGTGTCTCTGCGGTGAAGCCGTTTTTCACTGCACCGCAGAGCGTCACTAGGATTGATGTTGTTGGTATCAATTCAGATGTTACAGTCCACTAGTAATTTCGTAACTCGTAACTCGTACTTCGCAATTCAAAGCATCTCCATCGCACGCGCCAGCGCCTCTTCGAGGCCTTCCTGCCGTTTTCCGCCGGCTTGCGCATAGTCGGGCCGGCCTCCTCCGCGTCCCTCGATGCAGCTGGTTACGCCGGCCATCCACTGGCGCATGTCGTAGGTCAAATCGGCCGAACGCGCAAAGACCAGGCTGGGCTGCGGACCCCGCGCACCGATCAAGACAAGGCGAGACGGCCCGCCAGCCACAATTTGTCTGGCCAGATCTGCCGCCTTATGCGCCTCATTCTCTTGGAGGATTGCTCGGACTATCAACATCGTTCCGTTGTGCTCTGCTTGTCGCGCCAACTCTTCGGCGCGGGCGACAAGAAGGAACCGCTGAGACTGTTCCAGGTCTTTGCGCAACTGCTCCAGGCGCGCCTGCTGGTGTTCGACGCCGGCGACGACTTCGCGTTCGGCGTACGATAAGAAACGCGACAGCTGATACACGGCGCGATTTTTCCAACGATAGTCGCCCAGCGCGCGATAGCCGCAAACGAATTCGATGCGCGCTTGCTTTTTGACACGCTCCCAGCGCCGGATCTTGATCAGACCGACCTCTCCCGTTTGTCTGCAGTGTGTGCCGCCGCACGCGGAGCGATCAAAGTCTGCGATCTCGACGATGCGCAATTGTCCCGTTCTTTTGGAGGGCTTGCGAAGTTCCAGAGTCGGCGTATCACTCTCGTCGGCGAAATGGACATTCACCGCGCGGCCTTCAAATACGACAGCGTTGGCAACATCCTCGGACTGGTAAATTTCCTCGGTCGTCAACTCTTCGCGCGCCAGATCAATTGTGCAAACCTCGGCGCCCAGATGAAAGGAGACGGTCTCAGCGCCAAGCGCGCGAACAAATGCCTGCGACAGGATGTGTTGGCCGGTGTGCTGCTGCATGTGATCGAAGCGCCGGGACCAGTCAATGGTCCCGGTTACGACCTGGCCCTGGTGCAGGACATCGTCGCTGATTCGGTGGAGCACGCGGTCTTCTTCTTCGAGTACGTCCAGGACCGTTGCCTCCTGGAGCCGTCCGAGGTCATGCGGCTGTCCGCCCGAGGTCGGGTAAAAGCAGGTCTGATCCAGGTCGACCAGAAAACCTTCCGCAATCGCGCGAACCTCCCGAACCGTCGCTTCAAACCGGCGGCAGTAGGAGTCGGTGTAATAGATCTTTCCGGTTGCGGCATTCGAGGTCACGGGTCTTGCAGTATACTCTCCCCCAAATAGGGGTCAGGCTTCAGGGGTCAGGGGTCAGGACGTGATCGGGCTCATTGACGTGCACGTGCTCGGGGACGTAGTCGCTGGTCCTAGGACCTCCCACTTAGAATCAGTAGTCTAAAGGCACGTGCATGGAAACCCCGCTGACTCCGCTGGAATTTGCCCGACGCGCCCGTAAACTGTATCCGGAGCGGGAAGCAGTCGTGGACGGAAATCTGCGTTGGACCTACCGGCAGTTTTTCGAACGCTGTGACCGCTGGTCGGCGGCGCTGCAGGATCTCGGTGTCAGGCAGGGCGACCGTGTCGCCACGATTGCTCCCAACACCCACGCACATCTGGAATCCTTTTATTCGGTGCCCCAGATCGGGGCGACCATCGTGCCACTTAACTATCGTCTTGTTGCGGACGACTTCGTTTATCTGATTAATCACAGCGGCGCGCGCGTCGTCTGTGCGCACTCCGCTTATCTGGATTTGATCGACAACGTCCGGCCCAAGTTGCCCGATGTCGACCACTTCGTCGCGTTCGAAGGAGAAAGGCCCGGCTGGCTGAACTACGAGGCGAAATTGGCGATGGCTCCGGCTGAATATGCGCGTCCGTCCATCTCAGAGAGCGATCTTTTGGCGATCAACTACACCAGCGGCACGACGTCGCGGCCAAAAGGAGTCATGATCACCCATCGCAACGCCGCCATCAATATGGTGGGGTTACTGCTTCATCTTCCGATGACCAGCTCCGAGCGGTATTTATGGACGCTGCCGATGTTTCATGCCAACGGCTGGACATTTGTATGGATTGTAACGGCCGTCGGCGGGACGCATGTGTGCCTGCCGAGAGTCGAGCCGGGGGCCGTGTTCGAACAGATCCGGCAAGAGTCCATCACCATGCTCTGCGCGGCGCCAACGGTGCTGATCGGCATCGCCAACGCGCCCGAGGACTTGCGTCGCGGAGCGGCGCAGGCTTCCAAAGTGGCGCAGGCTTCCAGCCTGCGGATTCTAACAGCGGGCGCCCCGCCTGCGGCCGCGACCATCGAGCGGATTGAAGAGGAACTTGGCTGGGTAGTCACGCAGGCTTACGGCCTGACCGAGACAGCCCCTTTCATTACGATCTGCGAGCCCCGCGCCGAGCACGCTAGCCTGGACGCCAGGCAGCGCGCCGTCATCAAAGCCCGCCAGGGCGTTGAACTGTTGACATCGGGTGAACTATCTGTCGTAGACGAAAACGGAAACGAGGTGCCTTGCGACGGTCAAAGCGTCGGTGAGATCGTGGTGCGCGGCAATGTCGTTATGGCGGGCTACTACAAGGACCCGGAGGCGACCGCAGAAGTGATGCGCGGCGGGTGGTTTCACAGCGGCGACGCCGCCGTCGTTCACCCCGACGGATACGTCGAGATCCGCGATCGGATCAAAGACGTCATCATCAGCGGCGGGGAGAATATTTCTTCCGTCGAAGTCGAAGGCGTACTGCTGCGCCATCCAGCCGTTCAGGAGGTCGCCATCGTCGGGCTTCCCCACGAGCGTTGGGGAGAAGCGCCGCACGCATTTGTCGTATTGAAATCGTGGGCGAAGGCTACCGAGGCGGAGCTGCGAGATTTTGCCCGCTCCGAACTTGCGCACTTTAAGGCGCCACAAGGAGTCACGTTTGTCGCGGAACTGCCGAAGACAGCTACAGGCAAGATTCAAAAATATATCCTGCGGGGAGGTAGAGCGGCGATTAACAAGCAGTGAAGGACGAAGGACGATTTGCGAAACAATGGGATGTGGGGTGAGATTTGTGAATACTTCATTTTCAATTAAGGAGACCATCATGAAACGGTTAACTATCGCGGTTTTGCTTGTGTTCGTGGTTGCATTGTCCGGTTTGCTTGCCCAGGAGATGCCCAAGCCTGGTCCCGAGCACAAAAGACTGGGTTACTTCATCGGAACCTGGAACGTTGAGGCGGATATGAAACCGAGCCCGTTTGGTCCGGCTGGCAAGTTCACGGCAACGGATCGCGTCGAATGGCTGGCCGGCGGATTTTTCGCCGTCCTGCATTCGGAGATGACAACCCCCATGGGCCCAATGTTTGGTCTGGCTGTCTTTAGTTACAATGCCGAGGAAAAGGTGTACAGATACCATGCCTTCAACAGTATGGGAATGTTCGAAGATTCCAGGGGAACCGTCAGCGGAGGCACCTGGAACTGGACGAGCGAGGGGAAGGTGGGTGCCAAACTGATCAAGAGCCGCTTCACGCTCAAGGAAGTCTCGCCGACTTCGTATACCTACTATTGGGCCACAGAGGATGGAAATAAATGGACAACCATCATGGAGGGCAAGGCAACCAAGGCTAAAGGATCGATGGGTAAGTGAGGGTACAGGGCCGCGACCGTAAGGGAGCCGGGCAATCAGAGGCAACCATGTTCAAGATACAGCCGCTGATCGCCCACTCGCTTACGCTCGTGGCCCGGAAATCAGGGAGCGGGCAATCAGAGGCAACCATCTTCAAGATACTGCCGCTGATTGCACTCGCTTACGCTCGCGGCCCTGTTAATGGTTGCACTGGGCAGCGCGAGTGTTTGCCCCGTGACCATGAGATTTTGCCGCCCGTGTAAACTAAAGATTCAGGAGGTTCACATGGCGACAGATCAAACCTTAGATACTCTCAAAAGTAAGTACAGCCCGGTACTCAGGCTGATGGAACAAAAGGGCGTGAAGCTGAGCAACGTTCACGTTCAAGATGGGAAGCTGGTCCTTCGAGGAACCGCCAAGGACAAGCAGACCAGCGATGAAATCTGGAATCAGATCAAACTGATCAATCCCAGTTATCAGCAGGAACTGATGGCCGAAATCGACTATGACCGCAGCGCGGCGGCCGCACAGGGGAAAACCTATACGGTCAAGGCCGGAGATACGCTCTCAAAGATTTCGAAACAGTTTTACGGCGACGCCAATCAGTATCAGAAGATTTTCACGGCCAACCGGGACCAATTGAAGGATCCCGACAAGATCCAGCCGGGTCAAGTCCTGAAGATTCCTTGATGCCGCGGGCGATCACGGGCAATCAAGTTCAAGATTTCCGCCACTGATTGCCCACTTGCTTACGAGCACAGGGCAGGAGCCCTGTGCTCACTCTCGTGGCTGGCGAACTGATTACCGCAGTTGGAACTGCACTTCGATTACGGCGATTACATCGACTGGGCGACCGTCCTTTGTGCCGGGACGAAAGCGCCATTTAGTCGAGATCTCCTGAATGGCCGCTTCATCCAGCCCGTGACCGAGCCCGCGCAGAATCCGGAAGGAGTCGGTATGACCATCCTTCCGAACGACAGCCTGAAGCAGCACGGTGCCCTGAATCTTTGCGCGAATGGCGTCGTCGGTGTAATGGGGCGTTGTCATGATAATCGGAATAGGGCTGGTGACACCCGGAGTTCCTCCGACGTAAGGTCCGATGCCCGAACCGACGCCGCCGCCGTGTCCTCCGCCAAAACCACCTCCGGAGCCAGGCCCGACTCCGCCACCATTGCCAGCTCCGATTCCAGTACCAGCACCCGATCCAATTCCGCCACCTGCACCCGGACCCGATGACGGCGCCGTCGGACCTCGCAGGTCACCCGTCGGTAGGGCCTTGGCCAAATCGTACGGCAGGTTCATCGGAGACTTGATCGTCTCCGGGACAACCAGTTTGCTGATATCCGGTTTCGGTGGCGGCGGCGTGGGCGTCGGCGCCATCAATTGCTGATCGCTGGCCTTTGGGATCTTGCCGGCCGAAGCGGGCTTCTTCTCTTGCTTTCCGCCGCCGCCGCCGCCACCGCCCTGTTTTCCGGTAGGCAACAGCAGTGGATCCAAGGGAGGTGTAGCGATCAGCGTGACAAGGGTCGGTTTGGGTGCTACTTGCGAATTGATCCAGATGCTCAACCCGATCATGGTGAGTACCACCAGCGTGTGGATCCCGAAGGAAACCATTGCCGTTCGAAGCCGGCTGTGCCGGTAGGCCGCGGCGGCGTCTGCAACACCGAAGAGGGTCACCAATCCAGAATCGTCTATCACCATGCTATTACTCTTCATCATTCGATCCAAGAGCGCAAATCGCTCCTTCTCCGCAATTATACGTCATTACGAGGCTGACAGTTCCCTAAATCAGGAACTACGAATCCATCCTTACAATTAGATGCAAAGGCAGCCCAAACGATTCAGAAGATTGTGAGCCCCGGCCCATCCGACCCAAAATCACCCGCTACCGTGACAGGCTTGAACGCCAGCTGGAAACGGTCTATTCTCCATCCTCCGAGGTAGCCATGGATGACGAAGTCGAGGCCCTGGCTCGCAAGATCTGGGACTACCACCACGTGAACCACCGGTTGCAAAAGGCCGACTGCATTCTGGTGCTGGGTAGCCACGATACGCGAGTGGCCGAGCGCGGCGCCCAACTGTTTCTGGATGAGTGGGCCCCGCTTCTGATCTTTTCCGGGGGACTGGGCAACTTTACCCGCGGTGTGTGGGACGAGCCGGAGGCTGACAAATTTGCAAAGATCGCGATCCAACTGGGGGTTCCCGGCGAAAAAATCCTGATCGAAAACAAGTCAACCAACACCGGAGAAAATATCCGGTTCACCCGACGATTGCTGACCGAGCGCCAGATCGACCTGAACACACTAATCGTCGTTCAGAAACCCTACATGGAGAGGCGTTCCTACGCGACGTTCCGCCAGTTCTGGCCCGAGAAGACATGCATCGTGACATCGCCCCAGATCTCGTTTGAGGACTATCCCTGCGCGCAGATTTCACGGGAAGATGTCATTCAAATCATGGTCGGCGATCTGCAACGGATTCTCGAATACCCCGCCCGGGGATTTCAGATTCCCCAGGAGGTGCCAAAAGACGTCCTCGCAGCCTATGCGCGACTCATTGCCCGGGGTTATTCAAGGCACTTGATTCAGGGGTCAGGAGTCAGGGGTCAGGATTCAGGGATTGATGATTAGAAATGGGCTTATCACAAAAGAAAAGCTCTGACCCCTGACCCCTGAATCCTGACCCCTGCTTTCTCAGTTCCGCCGATTTGGGTTGTCGTTCAGCCGAATCGAGCGCGCGACTTTCTGAAAGTGACTCTGATAGGGCCGGTATTCGTCTTCGGGCGCGACACCCACCAGCCAGAAGAGGTTTCCGTCGCTCATCTGGGTCGTGTAGATCACAACGACTTCGTTCCTGCCGTCGGTCTCGCGCACATTGCCAAGCACCGTCATAAGGCCCTCGCGTTGGGCCACCTGGGCGCGCTGAAAATTGGACGGCCGGGTCAGGCGCGGATTGCCCTGCGCAAATCCCTGGATCAGTTCCTCGGTGGCGCTGCGCAGGTCGTGGGTCTCGTTTCGTGTCACTCCAATCTGCACGCCGTGCGTAAAGATGCTGTTGCCCTGGATCTGGCCATAGCCCCCTTCGGGGGCGAATGTGACCGTGTTTCCGCTGGGAAGTTCCCGCCAATTCTCCGGCACACTGACCTGGAAAAGATCGCCCTCGTTATAGCTGCGGTACCGGGAGGAAGGCGCTTCGACTCGACCGCCGACGCGACTGTCCTGGGGATAGCCACCGCCGGCGCGGGGATCCTGCTGCTGGCCACTGCGCGCAATCTCTTCCATCGTGCGAGCGCGCGGCATCCCGCCAAGACGTGATTGGATATTGGAGAAATCCCGGGTCACTCGGATTGGATTGTCGATGCGAATTGTGGAGGCTTCCTTGTTGATGTACTGGATTCGGTTGCCCGGATCGGGATGGCTGCTGAGCCATTCCGGGCCGCCGCGGCCGCCTCCCTGCTTTGAGATGGTTTCAAACATCGAAGCCATCGCGCGAGGGTCATAGCCAGCCCGCGCCATAATTTGTACGCCCAGCAGGTCGGCCTGCTTTTCGTACTCTCGGGTAAATTTCAGAAACGCCGCTCCGATGCCAAACTGGCTTCCCTCAGAGACGATGTTGCCGAGCGTGCCTCCCAAAATCGCGCCGGCGATGGCGCCGGCGACGGCGCCGATCTGGTATTTCTGCGCCTTGGTAGCCTGGGCCGTGCCGTGGCGCAACACGACGTGGCTCAACTCGTGGGCCATGACTCCGGCGACTTCAGCTTCGCTGCGCGCCGACTGAATCATTCCCCGGTTGACATACATCGGCCCTCCCGGCAACGCAAATGCGTTGATGTCGCTGGCGTCAACGACCTTAAAATAATACTGGAACTCGCGCTGTTGGAACTCCGACGGGACCGCGGAAACCAGGCGCCGCCCGATGTCGGAGACGTACGATTCCACATCGCGATCACGCAGGATCGGCAGTTGTTTTTCGGCCTCCGCGGCGGCCTGCCGTCCCAGTTCGACATCCTGTGCCGGGCTGTATTTGTTTTTCGGCACAACGATCTTTGTCTGCGCCAGGGCCAGTGTCGTAACCAGGCAAAGCAGCAGCGTCAGACTGGAAAGCCGACGCTGGGTCGGGCGACTATATTTGACCTTCATTTCTCATCTCCTCCGGGCCGGAGCCTTCCTTGGCCCCTCCATTGATTTAAGCATGGATCTTCGCCCCGTAAAGGATGATGCGTCCTATGGAGGCAGAGTTGTAGAATAGTCGCGAGTCGCGAGTCGCGAGTCGCGGGTCGCCAGCGGTCGCGGGTCGCGAGTTACGAGTTCCCGAGAAAAACGGCAGACGGGATGCCAGCGCCACTGTTTTTACGTATATACAGGAAACACCTGAGGTGTGT
>JBPCNK010000367.1:0-10959 GCA_051001345.1 Acidobacteriota bacterium
ATAAACGGAGGCCTTTGGGTTTTTTTTTTTTTTTTTGGCGTTTTTTTCTTCTTTTTTCCCCCCTCGCCCCTCCGCGCGCCTCGGTCATGGTCGCCACATTACCGCCGAATAAACAGCACTTCCCTCACGCCGTTTCGCAAGAAATACGAGTTCAAGACACTGAAGGGCGCGACGGCTCGCATCATGTCGTTGTTGCTCAGCGGCCGGATGTTCTGCTGCATTTCGGACTGTTTCTCGTAAAGCAGATGATGTTCATCGGCGACCCGGTACAAGGTCGGCGCCGCCGGCACTTCCTTGCTTGAGCTCAACAACGAGAACAGGACGCCTCCGCTCTTACACAACTCGAACAGCCGCTGATTGAGGGGCTGCAGCACTTCGACCGGGAGATAGTTGAAGAGATCCCAGGTCAGAACTCCATCCATCGAGTCGAGCGGGTGCGGCAGGACTTCTCGGAACAGCGCCGCGTAATCAAACGTTTCGGCGGCTTCCGGTTGGGGCAGGAGAGGAACCAGCGTGTTGTAAAGATCTTCAATGAAAATCTTGCAGCCGCGATGTCCGAAAAAGTCGATGTTGGTGCCACAGGCCCAACCCAGATCCAGCACGTGCGGCTTTGGGAACTCCTCGAGTCTCGCGATGAATTCCTTCAGCGCAAGGCTCGGCGTCGGTTCTTCCCTTTTTTCCGCGTCCGCGGGCTCGACCCGTTTTGGCTCGGACGAAAACAAGTTCTTCAGCATGAAAACATCGAGAGTCGACCGTTAGTTCTTGATCTCGTCGACAACCTCGACCGGCTTTCTCGCTTCGGTCAAAGGCAGCCGTGAATCCATCTTCTTTTCCATGTCGACGCTTCCCTTGAAACGCGCGCCATCTTCGAGAACAATCCGGGGCGCCACGATATTGCCGCGCAGCTTTCCGGATTGCTTGATGATCAGCTTCTCGTAGGCGTACACATCGCCGGTGACATCGCCCTCGATCGTTACAATCTTGGCGTGGACTTCCGCCTGAATCCGGCTTTTCTGCCCGACGAAGAGATTGTGGTCCTTCATGTCGATGCGGCCTTCCACCTGGCCTTCGACAATCAGGTCTTCGTTTCCGGAAAGTTCGCCCTTGACCTTCACCGTCGGTCCGATGTTGACCTGACCCTTCGGGCTTTCCGGTTCTACTCCTCCAAAACTACGATTCGGCTCCATAGGTTCCTCCGCCAAATTAGGCCGACTGTCTTTTTTTTCCCACATGCTGGCTCCTGCCAAAGCTCCGATTAATTCTTTGTTGCTGAGAGTTTACACCGTGACCAGCGATTGTACCACAACTCCTCTAATCGGACGCCTGCGGGTAACATCCCAGGATCTTTACGAAATCCGTCACTTCCTCCAAGTGGCGCAGGGCATTGCGGCAGCGCTCCGAACGCGCATTGCCGATGAAGTCAATGTAGAAACGGTACTCCCAGGGACGCCCGTGCAGTGGGCGTGACTCGATCTTGCTGAGATCAATCTGGCGCAGGGCAAAAACCGCCAGGCAGTGAAACAGCAGGCCGGGCCGGTTGGCGCCCGAGAAGACAATGGAGGTCTTGTCGGCCTGGCGCGTAACCTCGGGCCGGCGCGACAGCAGGAAAAACCGCGTGAAGTTCTGTGGATTGTCCTCGATGTTCGATCGCAGGATCCGGGCGCCATAGAAGGCCGCTGCCCGGCGGCCCGCGATGGCAGCCGCATTGGGAATTCCCTCCTCTAGAATCTTCTTGATACTGCCGGCCGTGTCATAAGCGGACTCGGCCTTCAGTCGCGGGTTTCGGAGAAAGAACTTCTCGCACTGCGCCAGAGCAACGGGGTGAGACAAGACCTTCTCGACGCGCTTGATCGCAAGGCCGACCGGCGCGATCAGATGGTGACGGATTCGAAGCGTCACTTCGCGAACGATGTGAAGATGGTGCTCCAGCAACAGATCGTAGGTCTTGTGGATGGAACCGGCCAGCGAGTTTTCGATCGGCACCAGGCAATAGCGCGCCCGTGAGCCTGCGACGGCTTCGAAAACCTCTTCGAATGTGGCGCAAGATTCAAACTGAATCCTTGCGCCGAGCAGTTTTTCAGCAGCTTCCTCGCTGAAGCTGCCGCGTTCACCCTGAATGGCGACTTTCAAACGTGATCTCCGGTACAATGAGAAGCGGCTTCACCACAGAGTTACAGCGCGGCATAGCCGCAACCGCAAGCCGTATGCCGCCCCTCGCCGACAGAGGGCACAGAGAAAACACACAGAAAAACTTGTACAAACGACGGCAGTCCGTAATTCAAAGTATGCGTCTCAACGAACTTACTCAGGCAGTCATCGGTTCTGGGATCGAACTTCATAAGACTCGTAAGTCCGCTTTCTATGTGTTCCTCTGTGTCCTCTGTATTACCAATTGGTGAAATCTTGTTATTTGAGCAAGATTTTTGATCCCGCTTCCAATTTACCGGCCCGCAGCCTTCCGGCCGCGGCTCTGTTGGCGCTCCGTCGCCGGCCTGCGGCATACGGCATACGGCATACGGTTTCCACAGCCGCCGGAGGCGGATCAATGTTGTCGGTACCAATTCAAATGTTGCAGCCCGCTAGTACGCACTTTTTTCCCGATCGGACCGAATGCCCTTCTGCTCCTGGATGATTTTGACCCCGGCGCTGGCGCCTATGCGCGTAGCGCCGGCGTCGATCATCCTCTGCGTTCCGGCCAGGTCCCGAATCCCGCCGGACGCCTTCACCCCTACCCGTGGACCGACGATGCGGCGCATCAGCGCGACATCCTCGACGGTGGCGCCGCCGGGTCCAAAGCCGGTCGAGGTCTTGACGAAGTCTGCTCCGGCTTGCTTGCACAATGTGCAGGCCTTTACTTTTTCCTCATCGGTGAGCAACGCAGTTTCCAGGATGACTTTACAGATGGCGCCGTTCTCGTGACAAACCTGCACGATGCCGGCAATGTCGCGCAGCACATCTTCATCGTGGCCTGATTTCAAGGCGCCGACATTGATGACCATGTCCAACTCGCGGGCTCCGTCGAACACTGCGCGACGCGCCTCAAAGGCCTTCGTGTCGGAATGGGTCGCTCCCAGCGGGAATCCGATGACGGTGCAAACGGCCGGTTGGGCGCAGGTCAACTGTTCGGCCGCCAACTTCACCCAGTGCGGATTGATGCAGACGGAGGCAAATCCGAACTGGACGGCCTCGCGACACAACGCGCGGACCTGCGATTCGGTCGCTTCCGGTTTGAGAAGGGTGTGGTCGATATAGCGGGCCAGCTCGCTGGACACATGCGGCTCGCCTGCGGCCAGCCCGAACCGCTCCGCTCCGCACTCGACCATGAGGCGCAGCCGGTCGGGGCATTTTTCAAGGCACATCGTCCTACAAAGGCAGTGCAGCTCGGCCAGCCGCATCGGATCCATCTTGCGAAGGATCGCGTCGGTTATTTCCTCGACGAGTTTTTCGTCCATAGTCCGGCATCGAGATTGTTACTGGAACAACAAGATCTCGCCAAATTACTTCCGATACTTCTTTTCAATGTCCCGAATCTTGTTGACGCGTTTCAGGTGGCGTTCGCCGCCCTCGGGAGTCTCCAGCCAGACGCTGACAATCGATTCAATCTGTTTAGGTCCGAGCAGTTTTCCGCCGAGCGTCAGCACGTTGGCGTAGTTGTGTTCGCGGGAGTTGCGCGCTGTCGCGTCATCATAGCACAGCGCTGCCAGCACGCCTGGAACCTTGTTGGCGGCCATGCACGAACCGATTCCGGCGCCGTCGACCAGGATGCCGCGATCAGCCTGCCCGTTGGCAACCGCCAGGGCAACGGCTTCGGCAAAGTCAGGATAGTCGACCGGACGCTCGTCGTAAGTTCCGTAATCTTTGATCGGATAGCCGCGCCCCTGCAGGAATTCCTTGAGGTGCTCCTTCATGACGAACCCGCCATGGTCGGCGCCCAGAGCGATTCGCAGCGTTTGCGTCGGCCGCTGCGACTCCGGCAGCAAGCGGATGTTGCGCGTCTGGGCGGTTTCGCGAGCCAGTGGAGTGACCAGGCTGCCTGCGGCAATATACAGGGCTTCGCCGGGCGAGACTGCCAGGATCTCCGTTTCGGTGATGACGCCCCGCGCCTGCTTTTCGAGTGGAACCGCAGGTTGCGGCAGCCGAAGGCCCTTGCGTTGTTCTTCCTCGAGCGACGCTCGCACCAATTGGCGGATCGCTTCCCGGTCGTCCATGCTGAAGTCCTGAACCTCCCTGAAGGTGCTGCCTCTGATTGCCCACTCGCTTACGCTCGTGGCTCGGACAACGGTCGCGGCTCTGTAACTCGCGCCGAAGGCGCTGGCGCCCGTGAGAAGCGTAAGTATAGAATGCGCCTATGCAAAACGCCATGAAGGATGTGTCCGAGGTATTTCTGGACGAGAAGACGATCCAGACGAAGGTGCGCGAAATCGGCGGGCAGATCACGCGTGATTATCAGGGCCGGTCTCCTTTATTGATCTGCATCTTGAAGGGCGCGTTCGTTTTCTGTTCCGATTTGATTCGCGACATTCAGGTTCCACTTTCGGTCGACTTTATTTCGGTTGCCAGCTACGGTCCTTCGACGCGCAGCTCCGGCGAAGTTCAGTTGATCAAGGATATCGAGACCTCCATTGACGGCCGGGATGTGCTGCTGGTAGAAGACATCGTCGATACCGGGCTGACGCTGACCTACCTGATTCACCAGTTTGCCGCCCGCAACCCTGCTTCTCTGAGAATCGCAACTCTTCTGAGCAAGCCGGATCGCCGGAAGGTGGGGATAACCGTCGATTACGTCGGGTTTGAGATCCCGGACAAGTTCGTGGTGGGCTACGGTCTGGATTTTGACCAGAAATATCGAAATCTGCCGTACATTTCGGTTTATCAGGGAGCTCTCGCCTGATGGCGACGCGGTCGCACGCGACTGGTTTCTTCGACCGCGTCATCGCCCTGGTTCTTGATAGCGTCGGCATCGGCGCCATGCCCGACGCGGATCGCTTCGGTGACGCCGGCAGCGACACACTGGGTCATATCGCCGAAAACTACCCGCTCGATCTACCCAATCTGGTGCGGCTGGGCCTGGGAAACATCCGGCCCCTGCGCGGTCTAGAGCCGTCCGGTTCCCCAGCAGGCTTTTTCGGCCGGGCTGCGCTGGCCTCCAACGGAAAGGACACAACGACGGGTCATTGGGAGATGGCTGGAATCATTCTCGAAAAGGCCTTTCCCACTTACCCCGACGGGTTTCCTGTTCGAATCATCGAACGCTTCGAGAAGGAAACTGGCCGGCCGGTCATCGGTAATAGGGCTGCTTCCGGAACCGAAATCATCGCCGAAATGGGCGCAGAACACCTGCGCACAGGCGCTTTGATCCTCTATACGTCGGCCGACAGTGTCTTCCAGATCGCCGCCCATGAAGAGATCGTGCCAGTCGAAACCCTGTACCAATACTGCGCCGCTGCCCGGGATCTTCTCCAGGGCGACGACCTGGTGGGCCGAGTCATCGCGCGACCTTTCGTGGGCCGACCGGGCGCCTTTTCGCGAACGGAGCGACGGCGCGACTACGCGATTTCGCCTCCGGAGCCGATGCTGTTCGATGTGCTGGCCGGCGTCGGATGCCCTGTCTACACGGTCGGAAAAATTGCGTCCGTGTTCTGCTATCGCAACGTCACCGAGGAAATCAAGACGAAGAACAACGAGGACGGTATCAACCGGACAATCGAGACGCTCGAGCGCCATCGAGACGGTTTTCACTTCATCAATCTGGTCGATTTCGACACTGTTTACGGCCATCGCAATGATTTGCCCGGATACGCCCGCGCTTTAGAACATTTTGACCGGCGCTTGCCCGAAATTCTTGCCAAACTGGACCGGCGCGACCTGTTGATCATCACCGCCGACCACGGCTGCGATCCACACACAACCTCGACGGACCACAGCCGCGAATATGTCCCGTTGCTGGCGTATGCGGCAGCCGCTACCGCATCAGAGCGAAGTCTTGGCTTGCGCGAGACGCTAGCCGACATCGGCGCGACGGTAGCGGAGAATTTTGGTGTGCGGCTGCCGGTGGGTAAGAGTTTTCTGAGTAATCTATCCCCGCGCAAAAATGGCATTCACCGCAAAGACGCAGAGGACGCAGAGGGGGCGCAGAGCAGCAAGGAATAATGGCGGTGCCGCGGCCGGAAGGCCGCTGGCCCAGGTCCCCACGGAGTGCGAATTAGGTGTGGTGACCGCGAGTGCCCGATTCAAGTAGCAAGTTATCAATGGCAGGAATACAAGTATGGCCACGGGTTTTCAGCCCTGTGCGCCTTTCTCGATCCCGTCCTGAATTCTGACCCCTGAATCCTGACCCCTGACCCCGCTTTCAACGGATCGTCGCCAGGGATTTGCGAATCTTGTCCCGGTACTCATTGGCCTTGGCCCGGATCTCATCGATCGAGACCAGCGTCAACTTTCCGTTCTCATAAACTACCCGGCCGTTGACGAACACGCTCGAAACGTCGCCCCCGCGGATTGAATACACAAGCTGGGACACCGGATTGAACAGAGGCAGCGCGGCCGGGCGCTTCGCGTCGACCAGCACCAGGTCTGCCTTTTTTCCTTCTTCGATGCTTCCGATCTGATCGGCCATGTTCAGGGCGCGGGCGCCGCCCATCGTCGCGGCATAGAGCACCTGCTCTGCATTGGCTGCGGTCGGATCCCTCCGCGTCAACTTGGAAAGCAGCGCCATGGCGCCCATGGCCTCGAACATGTCCTGATTGTTGTTGCTGGCAGCCCCATCGGTTCCAAGCCCCAGGTCGACGCCGGCTGCCAACAGTTCCGCGACGGGCGCAGCGCCTGAAGCCAGCTTCATGTTGCTCTCCGGATTGTGCGAGACCCCGACACGCCGCCGCGCAAGAATAGCGATCTCAGCTTCGTTCAGCCAGACGCCGTGATTGATGACGACTCGGTCATCGAGGAATCCGATCTTCTCGAGGTAGGCGAGCGGACGCAGGCCGGTTTTTTCCAGAACCTGCCGGACTTCGTCTTCGGTCTCGGCCACATGGATGATGACGGGCGCCCCGTAACGATCGGCCAGCTGTTTGGACTGCAGCAGCGTTTCCTTCGAACACGTGAAGGGCGCATGCGGCGCCACGGCTGGAGTCACCAGCGGGTGGCCCTTCCATTTCTTCAAAAACTCCTCGGTATAGGCCAGCGCGGCCGCGACAGTTTTGTTGTCGGGTGCCGGAAAATCAATGATCGTTTCACCCAGGACTGCCCGGATACCGGCCTTCTCGACGGCGCGCGCGACGTCGGACTCGAAATAGTACATGTCGGCAAATGTCGTCGTGCCCGTCGCCAGCATTTCCCATGCCGACAATAAGGTTCCCCAATACACAAAGTCCGCATCGACGTTGCGCGCTTCGGCCGGAAAAAGAACTCGTTGCAGCCACTCCATCAGCGCCAGGTCATCGGCGACACCGCGGAAGAGCGACATGGGAGCATGGGCATGCGCATTGACAAGGCCAGGCAGGATGATCTTTCCCCGCGCGTCGATGGTCTTCTTGGCGCGCCCGCGCAACTGGCCGGCCGGCGTCACCCGAACGATGCGATCGCCGCGGATGCCGATGCTGCCGCCCATCAAAATGCGGCGCGACCCATCGACGGTCACGATGTCGCCGCCCGTGATGAGGATGTCGAACTGTTCGGTTGGGCTCTGCGCAGAACAGTTCGGAGAAACCACAAATGCGACAACCAGCGCAGCGCTAAAGATTCGTAGGCAGCTCACGTCAACTTCCTCTCGTCGAACGGGTATGGCATCAATTCCGACACCCGGTACGTCTCGATGTGATCCTGGGTATCAACAACGTAGACGGGGATGTCTCCGCAGAATTCCCAGAGAATCTGCCGGCAGGCGCCACAGGGCGTCCCGGCAGTTTCAGAGGCGACGGCAATCGCTTTAAACTTTTTCTTTCCTTCCGAAACGGCCTTCCAGACGGCCACACGCTCGGCGCAGACCGTCAGGCCATAGCTGGCGTTTTCAATGTTACAGCCGGTAATGATTTCACCGTCGGCTGCCAACAGCGCGGCTCCCACGAGAAAACCGGAATAGGGAGCGTGCGCCCGCAAGCGCGCATCCAACGCTGCCCGGCACAACCGCTCGCGCTGGGATGCCGCCGGAGTTTTTCGCTTCACAGACCCTGTTCCCGAAAGCAGATGAAAAACTGCCGAAGAAGCTGATCGAATTTGGGCTGTACCTGGCGAACCGTCTCGAGCACTTCCGTGTGATCGAGTTTTTCGCGGGAATGGCCGGCCGCAAGGTTGGAGACCATCGAGAGGCCGGCAACTTTGACTCCCATGTGATGGGCGGCCAGGACCTCGGGAACGGTCGACATCCCCACGACGTCGGCGCCCAGGAGCTCGAGCATCCGGACTTCGGCGGGTGTCTCGTAGGCTGGACCAGCCAACGCCGCGTATACACCCAGCCTCAGACGCTGCGTGACGGCCTCGGCCGCGCGTAACAGGACATCCTGCAGAGTTCGATCGTACGGGACGCTCATGTCGGGAAATCGGGGTCCGAGGCTATCCTCGTTGGGACCAATGAGAGGGTTGGCGCCCATCAGATTGATATGATCGGTCAGAAGCATCAGGTCGCCCGGCTTGAACCCGCTGTTGATGGCCCCGGCGGCGTTGGTCACCAGCAGATGCCCGACACCCAGCCGGGCCAGGACCCGCGCCGGAAAAACCACCTGCTGCATCGAGTAGCCTTCATAGAAATGAACGCGTCCCTGCAGTGCGGCGAACTCGATTCCCTCGAACTCTCCGAGCAGCAGATTCCCGGTATGGCCCGCCACGGTCGAGTTCGGAAAGTGCGGAATCTTGGTGTACGGAATAGACTGCGCGTGTTGCGACAGAAAAGCGCCCAGTCCGGAACTCAATACGAGCCCCAGACGCGGTGCTGGCTGTGAGTCGCGTTTCAAAAAGGCGACTGCGTTATTAAGTTGCTCGATCACAAACCGTGACGTCCCCCCCGATGACTTCCTCGATTAGCGGTTCATCCGCCGGGATTGCCTCGCCGATTTCGAAAGCCTCATTCAAGTGGCGTTCGATCCCCTGCCGACGATCAGGGTCATTATAGTAAATGCGGCACAGCGGTTCATCCTTACTTACATTTTCTCCCCGCTTTCTGAGCAACCGCAATCCGACCGCGTGGTCAACTTTGGCCGCGGCTGTCTCCCGGCCGCCCCCCAGCATCATCGACGCCTCGCCGAGAGTCCTTGCGTGGATGCGCTGGACCACACCGGACCGCTTAGACCGGTACTCCTCCTGAAGCGTTGCCTGAGGCAGCCGGGTCGGTTGGTCGACGATCCGGGCATCGCCTTCCTGTTCGTGGATGATTTGCCGGAATTTCTCCAGAGCCCGACCGCTGGCAATCAGCTCGCGCGCCTTGCGGCGGCCCTCGTCGACCGATTCGGCCGCCTTCCCAAGGTGCAGCATCCAAGCGGAAAGTTCCAAAGACAACTGGGCCAGGTCGCCCGAAAGATCTCCCTTGAGAACGTCGATGCACTCTTCCACTTCCAGCGCGTTTCCTATGCAGCGACCGAGCGGCTCGTCCATGCGCGTAATCAGTGCCACGGTGCGAACACCAAAGCGGTTCCCGGTTGTGACCATGGCTTGGGCCAGCCGGCGGGCGTCCTCCAGCCGGGACATGAAGGCGCCCGATCCCGTCTTGACGTCAAGAACCAGCGCATCGATTCCCTCGGCCAGCTTCTTGCCCATGATGCTGCCGACAATCAGCGGAATGCTCTCGATCGTTGCGGTCACGTCGCGAAGGGCGTATAGCTTTTTGTCGGCCGGAGCCAGCTCGGCTGTCTGTCCGATGAGCCCCACGCCGATCGTTTTCAGCAGTTCCCTGAACCGCTCGATCGAAATGAAAGCGTTGAAGCCGGGAATGGCTTCCAGCTTGTCGACGGTGCCGCCGGTGTGGCCCAGCCCCCTGCCAGAGATCATCGGAACGATGACTCCGCCGGCTGCGACAACCGGCGCCAAGATGAGCGAAGTCTTGTCGCCGACGCCGCCGGTGCTGTGTTTATCGACCTTCGTGCCGGGTATCGAAGAAAGATCAAGCCTGACACCCGAGCGCAGGATGGCTTCGGTCAACGTGGCCGTCTCGCGCTCGTTCATTCCCCGTAGAAAAATCGCCATCATCCAGGCCGTCAACTGGTAGTCCTCGACGGTGGCTCGTCCGAGCGCCTCGATCATGAATCGGATCTCGGCATCCTCGAGCTCGGCGCCATCTCGCTTCTTTTGGATGATGTCAACAGCTCTCATGTAAAAGCAGGGGTCAGGCTTCAGGCGTCAGGGGTCAGAACGTGACCCGTGCTCGTTGGCATGCTCGTGCACGTGACCGTCATCGTCATATCCTACTCTGGCCTGCATAACATAAAAAAACCCAAAGGCTGTGAGGAGCCTTTGGGTTTGAGTGAGGTCGAAATCTTTACTCTAGGACCCGTACTGGCGGTACTTTTTCCGGTTTCGTTTCCGGGCCAACGCCTGCTTGACCCGTTTCTTCTCTCCCGGCTTCAGGTAGTACGAGTGTTTCTTGACATCTTTGATGATGTCTTCTTGCTGAACCTTTCGTTTGAATCGCCGGAGAGCGCTTTCAAGGGATTCTCCCTCTTGAATAATCACTTCGGCCAAAAGCTACACACCCCCATCCTGTTTCAAGCTTGAAATCAGTCGGTTACAGGTTTGCTCTGCAACCGATGTCCCTAAACTCTACGCTCCGGTCCCCGCAAAATCAATGGTTTTCGAGGGACCGTCACGGCCGCGACCGTAAGGGAGCGGGCAATCAGATGCAACCCGTTGGGGGAATGTTGCCTGGAATCGCCCGCTCGCTGACGCTCGCGGCCCTGTAATTGGCCCCAAGACTGGCGACTGGTTCACAGCTTTTCCAGGAACAGATCGAACTGCTCCTTGGTATGGGGCCTCATC
>JBPCNK010000368.1:0-10742 GCA_051001345.1 Acidobacteriota bacterium
GGTGCCGCACGCCGAGGCGCTGCGCATTCGCGACGACGTGGCCTTTTTCCAGGCGGTGCAGGCCGTGCTCGCCAAGCGCGCGCCGGGTGAGGCCAGGCCCGAGGAAGAGCTCGACCATGCCGTGCGGCAGATTATCTCTCGCGCCGTCATCCCTGAGGGCGTCGTGGACATCTTCGCTGCCGCGGGATTGGCCAAGCCGGACATCTCGATCCTGTCCGACGAGTTCCTGTCGGAGGTGCGCGGGATGCCGCAGCGCAATCTCGCGGTCGAGCTGTTGCAGAAACTATTGAAAGGTGAGCTGCGCATGCGCCGGCGGAAGAATCTCGTGCAGGCGCGGTCCTTCGCGGAGTTGTTGGAGCAGTCGCTGCGCCGCTATCAGAACCGCGCCATCGAGGCGGCGCAGGTGATCGAGGAGCTGATCGGTCTGGCGAAACAAATGCGCGAGGCGGACCGGCGCGGCGTGGAGCTGGGTCTCAGCGAAGACGAGCTCGCCTTCTACGACGCGCTGGAGACCAACGACAGCGCCGTTAAGGTGCTTGGCGACGAAACGCTGCGCGGCATCGCGCGCGAGCTCGTGGCGTCGGTGCGCGCCAATGTGACCATCGACTGGACTGTGCGCGAAAACGTCCGCGCCCAGCTCCGCGTGCTCGTCAAGCGCATCCTGCGCAAGCACGGCTACCCGCCCGACAAGCAGGAGAAGGCGACGCAGACAGTGCTGGAGCAGGCGGCGGTGGTGTCCGCCGAATGGGCCACGGCATGAAGATGGCGCCTAACGCCCCGCATCCAGACTGACGGCGCTTCGCGCCGCAGCTGATGCGTGGCCGTTAGGTAGAATGAAGCCAGTATGCCGCTGGAGCCAGGACCATACCTGAGTGCATTTCGAATCCTGAGCGACGATTTTCGTCGCCTCAGAGAGTATGTCGAGCCAGCGGACCAGAATCTCGGGACGTACTCGCACCGGCTCTACGAGTTGCTGTTGAGGGCGTGCGCGGAGTTTGAAAGCGCCTGCAAGGAACTCCTTGTAAGTGGCGGAGCAACCAAGAAGCCGGGCGAAATGAGTATTACGGACTATAAAACGCTGGAGTCGTCCCTGCACCTTGAGGCTCTAGAAGTAGGAATCCTCTTCTGGCAGCCCAAGCCCTCGTACGTGAAGCCTTTCGACGGCTGGTCGACCGCCAAGCCACCCCTTAGCTGGTACACCGATTATAACGAGGTAAAGCACAACCGAAACACGGAGTTCGCGCGTGCGAACCTAAACAACGTAAGGCACGCGATTGCAGGTCAGTTCGCACTGCTCGCCATTGTCGGAGTCATCCACGGCGTGGCCGGCTATCAGGAACGACCAGCGAAGGGCGGCGCTGCCACGGAGTGCGTCTACCCGGGATATACCTTCTCGCTGCTCAAATAGGTGAACGTCATTTCCCGCGCGACCGGTGCCGCAAAAACCAGTATGCTGACGACTCTCTCCGGACGTCGCTTGTCCCGGGCTAGCGCCTCAAAGGTCCCGATTTCACGACGCATCTGCCTAACGGATGCGTTATTGGTGAACGGACGGGACGCTGCAAGGATGTGCCAGTAACGCGGAGTCATCAAGACGGTGTTCCCAATGACAAAGATGTCCAAGCGTGTGGCAGAGGTGATCAAGGCCGATCTGACGACAGCGATCGCCGAGTTCAATCGGGACCGCGACATTCCTCACGCGGGCACGAAAGGTTCGAGCCGGGAAGACATCGTAATTCGCATTCTAGGGAATTACATTCCGAAGAAGTATGGTCTGATAGCCGGCCACGCCATCACTGCGGACGACGATTGGAGTCGACAACAGGACATCATCATTTACGATCAATTCAACGCGCCCCTCATTGGCCGTGCCGGCAGCGCAGGAATCATTGTGCTCATTGAATCGGTGGTGGCAACGATCGAGGTAAAATCAGCGCTCGACACTCGAGAACTTCAGGATATCGGCAAAAAGGGTGCGGACATTCAGCGCCTTGCAAGTAAACGTCGCACCGGCAGCCAGCATCCCGTCCCTAATATTCTCAGCGCGGCATTTGCTTTCGAGTCATCGTTACCAATCTCAAAAATCAATGAGTACGTACGCGCCTATCGTCCACCCGTTGACATCCTTTGCCTCTTGAGCGATGTTGACCACAATTCCGCATTCTTTTTGACTCACCAACCAACTGGGATTATGGTTTTGCCGGCCGATACGGGAGAAACTAACACTATTGCCTTTTCACGTTTCGTCTACGAGATTCTTTCGCACTTGGAAATGTGCGGACGATCTCAAACCAGTCCAGCCCTCGACCAATACATGGGTGTGTTCGGACTTTCAGAGTTGAGCCAGATTCAGACTGTGATGAACAAGCTGCTCCATGCAGGTCAGGTCTCGGACGAGGAGCTTATCTGCATGCTACACCGGATGAGTCAGATCCAAGAAACGACGACTCAAGAGGTCTTCAAGAATGAGAAAGCCGTGTTCGGATTCGATCGCGGTAGTACAGTTGATGGATACGAGAACATCGAGGTGTGGAAGGTGCCAAGTTCGGGCGAGACTATAACGGCGAGAAAAGTATTCGAGGTAGTAAACCGATCTGTACTCGGTGAGACCCTTACCCCAAAGGATGCCGACCTACTGAAAGCGGTACTGAGCTCCTTGCGCCGAGTTAAAGAGGCCAAAGAAAAGTTAGTGATCAAAGTCATACCTGAACTGACGCAACTATAATTGGCAGCACGCCGCCAGCCGAGACGACCTGACGGCAACCGACGATCTTGCACCGCAGTGCGATTCCAGAGACTGCCGGAGTTTAGTTACGGCTGCCCTTTGGTCCTATCGATACAACACGGAAAACAGAATCATCTCCCCTTCCGCCCGCTGCTCGATTCGCATCACTTTTCCCGAAAAACTTGCCACCAAGCCCGCCCGCTTGATCACTGAGGTCTCATCTTGCCGCAGTCGCTCGGCGCGCAGTGACACCCTCTGTTCAAGCTCCCGGCGCCGCTGCTCAAGAAGCGCAAGGCTGTCCTGTTCGGATTGAATTCGAGCCACCTGTCTGTCGGCTGCTTCTCGCAATCTGGATACTTCTTTCGAGAATAATTCGGTCCCACGGAACTGGTCGATTTCTCGTTCACGCTCAACCTTTTCCTTTTCGGCCAAGCGCAGTTGGTCGCGCGCCGAGGTCAGCCGCAATTCAACCTCGCGGATCTCTTCCCGCAACCGCTCCACTTCCCTCGCGCACTCTGCCCGAAGATTAGCAAGTTCTAAAGTGATGTCCCGCCGGCCGATGACCTGCCCTTGCCGGATCACGTCTCCCTGGCGAAACAAAATCGCGTCAGTTGGTTGAAACCGTATCTCGACGCTTTCAACCGCCGGCGCAACCGGTGGCGCCAGCGAGTCAACTGCCGGATTCAAACCGGATCGGTAAACTTTCGCCATCAGAGTACCCTCGCGAATGGCGACCTGTTCGAGCCCCTGCTCCTGGATATCGCGCCACTCAGCGTGCTCCAATTTCAACTTGTCCATCCGCAACGCGATCGGGTTGTACCTTCCCTGGTGAACACTGACCAACGTGTGCCGGACCGGCGTCACGTAGCCGTAGAACAGAACACGATCAGCTCCCAGAAAACGAGGGATCTCCGCCAATGTCCTTCCGGCCATATTGATCTCCTGGGTGGTGATCGCCACTGCCTCTCCAATTGAGATTCTGGCGCTGTCAGGATAGATCTCTAGAGGTTCTGTCCTTGAGACAATCTGCTTTCTTCCATCGCGCTCGACCAGCACGGCGGCGTTGTCGACGGCCGCAAGGATCTCAAAGCGCCCGCGGATCTTCTGATTGGAAATCGCCTCGACTCCTTCCAGGTCCAGCCAGATGCGGTTTTTGTCGCCATACTGCTTAAAATCCATCGAGACCGAATAGATGTCTCCAAAAGCCTGGTGCAGCGAGCGCGTCAGCCCGTCACGCGCCAAGGGATAGGCGGCCAGATCGAGAACCAGGCAGGCTGCCATGAACCACGTGTCCCCCTTGCCGGCCGCCGTGATGCGGTAGCGGCTGTTGTAGAAAAAGACACAGCGCCATTTCGACGGCCAAACCAGCTCGACACCCGTCTTGTTCAGGCAGTCGACCAGGATGTGCGAGGCGTAGCCGAGCGTCAAAAAGAAAGCGTAGCGCCTGAGTGGCACTCCGGGGGACCACCCGCACAGATCCACGATGAGCGCCACGGCAAACAGTACAGCGGCCAATCCCGCCAGCCCAACCAGGCTGTGCGTCAGCGTCCGGTGGCCAAAGCGGCGGTCGATCCAGCGTGCCAGTGGAAAGAGCGGCCGGCCTACCGACGACGTCGGCGTATCGATGTCGGGCAAGAGCGACCCCGCGGCTGTGATCACCAGGCCTTCAATTGCCGCCGGCGTCTCCGACCAGGAGGCAGCGGCCAGATAACACAGCGCCGAGCTGGCCAGGTGCGAGGAACTCGTCACGGCGAAACCCGGTTGGCCTTTCGAACCAGCATCCCCAGGAAAATGAAAATCACCATCCCGGCGGCGCCGATGATGTAGGAGTCGCGCTCCCCCAGGCCTCGACCGACGTAGCGGTAGATCGAGAAGCCCAGGGCGAACAGATAGACGATCGGCGAGATCGCAAAATAGCGGACTCCCTGTTCGCTCGCCATGGCGCGAATCATGCGGCTGTCGACGTATTTCTCGAGCGAATGATCGGCCAGCAGGTCTTTGATGGCCCGCGGATGGCCGGCAGTCTTGCGCCAGATCTCCTGGCGGTACCACACCGGATCGCACACCCCGAAGGGCGCTACACCAAAGCACTGCTCAATTAGCTCGTAGGACTCCGCTTCGGAAAGTTCTTTCAGTTCGATTCTTGCCGGGATGCGGTCCAGCAACACTTTCAGTTTGGAATGAGACGGATCGGACGTTCCCACCACCAATGTCGCCACGTTGAGGAACTGGTGCAGCCAGGACAGCTCGGTGGGGGTAGCCCGCTCGAACTGGTCCCAGATGACGATGGCATTGCGTCCTTCCAGACCGAGAACCAGACTCTCGGCCAGCGCTCGAGCCGTCAGCGCGCGGACCTTCGGCGCCAGCTTCTCCCACGGCAGAGCCGACGTGGCCGGCGGCAGTGTCGGATGCCGGAAGATGCCGCGCACGTGCATCTGCTCGGCAAGGTCGACCAGCGCGGTTTTGAACTGCCGTGAATCGCCGACGCGAAAGATGTAGAGACTGTCTCGCGACTGGAGCGCCCGGTAGAAAACCGAAAGCAGCGCGCTCTTGCCCGCGCCGGGCGATCCAGTCACGATCACGTGCCGGCCTTTGGTCGCCAGCTCCCAAAGCTGCGCCAGCTCTTCGCCGCGGCCCACAAACAACGGCTCGTAGCGCTCGCGGGCGGTGTTTCTAGCTGGCGCGGCTTCCAAGCTGGACCTCCTCCCACCTGGTCGAATCGGCAAAATGGACCAGTGCGTGGCCGGGCCGCTCGAGCGTCTCGAGTACCAGCGGCTCCAGACGGAACCGGCGCGCCGTGGCGCTGATCTCGGTTCGATCGGTCTTCATGACGATCTTGGTAAAGGTATTGACGACGACGTCGCGGCCGAGGTGTCCCACAAATTGGCTCGAGACAACGAGACCCAGGCCGAACTTTCTGCCCTCGGTGGCGATTCGGTTCAAGCCGCTCGACGGAAAGTTCCGGTCGGCAGGCGTGCACAGTTTGGATTCATCGACCAGCACGAAGACCGACAGAGGGAGAGGACCGCCCAGCTGGCGCCGCCTGAGAATCTGCCGCAGCAGCGTGTCGGAGGCAAGGAACTGCAACGCGGCCGGCAGCCCGGTCAGGTCCAGATGCACGCTGCCGTCGCCAAAGAGCGGTACCGCGGGTTTGCTGAAGATCTTCAGATCGAACGCCAGAGACAGTTTGGTTCGCAGCTCTTGTAGTCTTAGATTGCCGGGATCCTTTTGGATGTGTGACTGAAGCACTTCGAGCAGGTCGCCGAAGTGCGGCTGGCTCCGGGTGTAGGTTTCCTTCAGGCACTCATCGAGCAGCGCAAGCTGCAGCGTTCCCATCGGTCGAAACGTATTGCGCAGCAACTCGAGAACCTCGAACCGCTGCGGGTCGTCAAGCGGATTAACGCCATACTGTGAATCGGCCGCGATGCGGTAACTGACCGTGCCGGGCGCGTGCAAGTCCCCGTGAAAGTCAAACAGAATGCACCGGTACCCGCGCTTGACAAGCTCGACGGCCAGCCAGCGCATCGCCCAGGTCTTACCCGAGCCCGATCCGCCGACGATCAGAACGTGCGGGTTGGGATGCGCCTCGGGCGACCAGTAGAGGGCGCCGCCAAGATGCAGCCCCTTTGGCGAAGCCGCCGGGGCCTCGGCCGGAAGTCTTTCCGGAGGCATGCCCGGATCGAAGATCGAGACCGCCCGTTTGCGTTTGAGCAACGGCGCCGACAGGACCAACAAGCACGCGGCCAGGACCAGGAACAGGAACACGCTCACGGTGCTGCTTTCCTTTGACCCACCATAGCCAGCATCCGGGTCTCCAGATTCCGGATCTCGAGTTCCGTGGCGGACCGCTCGCCTTCAATCTCCGCGGCCTTCTGCTCAGCCCGGGCCAGGTCGATCGGATCGAAGACCACAGAAAAAGGTCCGGACTGTTTGAACGACAATCCGATTCGCACTTTTTCCAGCTCGAGCGCCGCGGTTTTTGCTTGGGCCGTCAAAACGCGTAGATGATCGATCCGTTTCTGCCGTTCCACATACAGCACCCGCAGCGATGTGAGTCTGTCCCGGTAGAGTCTTTCGTACTCGAGTATCTTCAGCTGTTGGTCAAGATCTCGAACCGTCGGACGTCCGAACAGTTCGCCTATCGGCAGGGCAATCGACAGTCCGGCAAACGTTCCTCCCGAGACGGCCAGACCGGGCGTCGGAACAAAGGGAACAAATGAGGAGAAATGCTGCGAGTAGTTGGCGTGAACCGTCACGCGGTTCCAAAGGTTTCGCTCGATTCGCATCCGCTCAAGTTCCACCCGGGCCGCTCGCAGCTCAGGCGCCGATGGAATCCCCTGTTCCAACTCGCTGAGCGTTGGAAACTGGCCCGTCGCCTGCGCCAAAAGAAGGAGAAGAAAGAACGTCCTCATTTTCCAAAGAGCCGGCCAAGCAGACCAGGTTTGGCCGCCGCCGGCTGGATCAACGCATAGATGTTGTCCCGGACATCCATGACCCGGTCGACGACGGCTCGCTCGAGCTCGGCGCGCAGACGCGGTCCGGCCACCACGTGAACAGTCATGTCCAGATGGCACGCGGTATTTCGAAAGCGAACCAGCGTCGCGATCGCCGCGGTAGAAATGTTTTCCACCCGCGAGAGATCGAAGACCGCCTTGCGCACCTGGCGCTGCCCCAACAATTCTTTGCAGCAGACTCCCAGCACCGGCGCCATCCAGTCATCGATCCGATCGAGCTTCCACACAACGACGGTCACCCCGCCCGGCATCCGGGCCAGGTCGAAACATTCTTCGGCCTTGTAGTGCAGCTGCCCCTCGACCTTGGCGGCCTCTACGGTTTCGGCCTCAAAGGGAGACTCAATGGCAGCCGCTGTCACTTCGATTCTTTCCTCCGGCGCCGTCTCACCGCAGCGCACGCTACTTGCTGCCGGCCGGCTGCCCTCTGCCGGCTGCCTACTGCCTACTGAAGTTTGCTGTTCCCTGGCCAGCCGCGCGAGCCGGTAACCTCGGGCGCCGGTTTTCTCTCCGGCCGGCGCCATCCGCTCGATCGCACCTCGGGGAACTAACTCGACGACGTTTGTTGGCGACTTCCGATCTTTCATCGACTGGACAACGTTCCTTCCTAAACCGCTGAATTCACGTTCATCGATCGCTGCTTTCATGACCATTTGGAATGTTTCATGAACCTTGTTTCTCTTTCGTGCCAACCGAGTCCCTCAGCCACTCCCCCTTTGCCCCCGTCCCGGTCCCCAAGCCCTTGCAGCAAAAAGGTTCCAGCCCGCACCCCTCCCGCCGGCTCCCCAAAAACCACCTCCACAAAATGGATGTTTTGTGCACTCCCAAATGAGTCTTTTCCGAGGTCGAAACCCGCGATTCCAAAACCTCCAATAAGCCCTGCCGTGAATCGTTTTCAGAAAAACGAGTCACGTGCCTCGTCAATCCGCAATCCGCAATCCTCAGCAGCAACGAGTGGCGCCGGCCGCCAGGCCGGAAAGCTTTTCTTCCTCAAAATTCAAGCAGTGGCACCGGCCGCCTGGCCGGTGCGCTTTTCTTCTTCAATCCGCAATCACCAGCGTCTCAACCGACCGGCGCAGCTTTCCCGAATCGATGTGCACGTAGATCTTGGTCGTATTGAGCGACTCATGGCCAAGCAACGCGTTGATGTGTTCAATCGGCTGCCCCTTCAAGTGCAGGTGAGTTGCAAACGTATGCCGGAGAAGATGTGGGGCGAGTTTTTTGGAGAGGCGGACTTTCCGGGTGAGTTGATCGCAAACGGAGTTCACGTCAAATTTGGACAGGGGCAGCCGATTTTTCAACGAGACAAAGACGCGCGGCGTGGGGCACTCCGGCCGAAAGCGTACGTAGTTTTCATAAGCCTGGAAGGCCGGGCGAGGGAATGGAACCATGCGCTGTTTATCGCCTTTGCCAAAAACGTGCAGATAAATTTCGCCTTCGCCGATTTTTTCGAAGTGTTCAAAGCAGATATTGACGAGCTCCTCGCGCCGCAAACCGAGGTAATAGAGAATCGAGATCATGGCGTGGATCTGCTTGCCGCGAATCGTCGCGGTGCGCCGCAGCGAGCCGGTAAAGGAGAGCAGCCGGCTGATATCTTCGAACGTAAGAAACTTTGGAATGCGCCGCGGTGTCTTCAGCCGCCGCACGCCCAACAAGGGCGAGCCGTCGACCAGCCGATGATGCACCGCCCAGACAAAAAACGAATTGAGAGAGTGGATCCTGCGGTTGATGGTTGTTGCGCGCAGCCCGCGGCTGGAAAGCCCGACGACGTAGTCTTCGACATCTTCGCGCGTCGCCGCCAGAAGACCGTGTCCATTGTCCCGCCCCGCCAACCACCGGCTGAAGGTGTCGACATCGCGGACGTACTCAGAGAGCGTGCTGTCGGGATATCCGAAGAGATGTTTGGCGTTCTCCCGATACCCCGCCAGCGCATCCTGCTGCCACTCCTCCTTCACGCCCTCGATTAAACGTCACACGCTCCGATCAAAGCAATTTGGACAGTGATCCAAAAGGCGAAGCAATGATCGTGGTAAATCTCCCATTTATTTCGAAGACCCCCATACCACTTGCACCCATGCACTTTGTCAATGTTTTCAATGGTTTAATTTGGGTGCATGTCAGCGGAGGCCACATGCACCTGCACCCTGGAGCACTTTTTGAAACCCGCACCAGTCCTGCCTTTCAGCCGACACCACCACCTAAGGTAAAGAAAAAGCCCGACTTCCCGGATGCACCCACATGCACCCTCACTTGCACCCTCTTCTTACTTCTTATTTCTAAATAGTTTAAATAAGAATAGAAGCACCCAGGGTGCAAGGGTGCATGTTGTAGGAAGATGCGTTAGCAATTAATGCCAGGAGGTAAAAAAACGAGGACCGAAGGCTCCGATCTTTACTAAATGCTACAATGCGATCCAAGCCACGAGGCCAGGAGCCAGAAGATGGAAAAGAAACAGATGCTGGAATGGGCAATAGCGGGTGCGCGAAGCCAGCTTACCGCGCTGGAAAACGAGCTCGCAGCGATTTCCAAGGGCCTCTCCACGGGTACCCGGGTTCTGGTCAAGGGCAAACCCGTCAAACGCCGCAAGAAGCGCAAGATGAGCGCCGCGGCGCGAAAGGCGGCCTCCCAATGGATGAAAGCCTATTGGGTAAAACGCCGTTCCAAACAGAAGCGCCGGGCAAAAGCCTGACCCCCACGCAGTCGGCGCTCGCCCTGACCGAGCCCCGATGTTGACTACGACGTTAGCCAGCAGGGGGCTTCGCAGTGTTCCCAACAAGCAGCTTGACGTGACTGAATGAGCCACATTGTCTTGAGGAATCTGGAATGCTCCGCTCCTTTCAAGGATTTATCTAATTACCTCAAGCTGTCGATGAAACTGATGATCCGCATCTCTCCCTGACACTTGGGGCAGGTAAGAGGATCGGTCTCATAGACCTTTGAAATAGGACCAGCGCTTTTTTTTTGATTCCTTTGAAACCAGCGGAGAGACCATTTTGTCCCTTTGGCGAAAAGAGAGTTTGAGTTAATATCCCTTTTTTGGTTAAGACGTCCGTGGCGTTCTGCCTTTCAATAAGGACAACATTCTTGAGAAAAAGCAAAGTTCTCGCAAAGCTTCGCAACGGGCGCTTCGCACGTGTGTGCAACCTCGGTCACTATCTTCCCTTTTTCATCCGGCACGCTGCTCACTTCCGCTACGACGGCATATGGCTCGACTTGGAACACCGCGCGATGAACCAGCGAGAGATTCAGTCCATTCTGGCTTTTTGCGTGTACAACGACATCGACTGCATGGTGCGCCCACCCACGCTGAGCAGGCCGCGGTTGTGTAGGTTACTGGAAGACGGCGCGGCGGGCCTTATGATTCCGTTCGTCTCGGACGAAAAGACCGCCAGCGCGGTGGTCCAGTCGGTGAAGTTTCCGCCCATAGGCAACCGGGGTGCGGATGGCGCCGGGCTGGACGGCGATTACAACTTGTCCGCGTCAGTCCTGGGCAGCACTTACTTCGA
>JBPCNK010000369.1:0-5814 GCA_051001345.1 Acidobacteriota bacterium
GGTTCGCGGCGAGATCGAGTTTGATCACGTCTGGTTTTCTTACAAGGAGAACGAACCGGTTCTCAAAGACGTCAGCTTCCAAATACAGCCGGGTGAAAGTGTCGCGCTGGTCGGAGCAACCGGCGCCGGCAAATCGACCATCATCAACCTGCTGTCGCGTTTCTATGACACGGGCCAGGGACGGGTTTGCGTTGACGGCATCGATGTCCGCAAGTGGGACCTCAAACAGCTGCGGCGGACCATCGGGGTCGTGCTGCAGGATGTCTTCCTGTTTTCCGGAACCGTGGAGGAAAACATCCGCCTGGGAACGCTCCTGCCGCGTGAACAAGTCATGGCTGCGGCCCGGCACGTCAATGCCCACACGTTCATCGAACGGCTGCCGGACGGTTACGACAACCGCGTGACCGAACGCGGCAGTTCGTTCTCGGTTGGCGAGCGCCAGTTGCTCGCCTTCGCAAGAGCGCTGGCCTATGATCCGCGCATCCTGATTCTGGACGAGGCCACCTCCAGCATCGACACCGAAACGGAGCTGCTCATTCGCGATGCGCTGGTCACTCTCATGCGCGGGCGCACGTCGATTATCATCGCCCATCGCCTCTCGACGATTCAAAACTGCGATCGGATCATCGTCCTGCACAAGGGCGAAGTCCGCGAATCCGGAACGCACCAGGAACTAATTCAACAGCGCGGCTTCTATTACAAGCTGTACCAGTTGCAATACAAAGACCAGCCGGTGGCTTCCGGTTAGTGTCAGTGCCACAAACGCAGAGAGTGGTGATATTGACGCGCGTGGCAAGAACTCGAATTGGTCACCGCTCTCTTCGTTCGCGGCACTGACGGCGCGGCACTGACAGCGCAAAATTAACATGGATCAAGCGGATTGATCGGATGACGCCAGCGCCCGAGTACCTTATCGCTTCAATGCACCTTAATCCGTTTAACCCGTGTTAATCCGCGCTATTTTTTGCCTTTTCTCTGCGCCCTCCTCTGCAATGCCAGTTGGTGAAATCTTGTTATTTGAGCAAGATTTTTGATCTCGCTTCCTATTTGCCGGCCCGCAGCCTTCCGGCCGCGGCTCTGTTGGCGCTCCGTCGCCGGCCTGCGGTATACGGCATACGGGTGCGCCTTGCCGCGCTGGGTCTCTGCGGTGAAGCCTATGTATAATGCGTGCCACGATGGGTAATCTACGAATCCTTGTCCTCCTCCTGATATCGGCACTGTGCACTCTCTCTCCCAGAGTCGCCGCCCAGCAGCCAGCTCCGCTGGACCGCTACTTTGCGCGGCAGGTCGATGAAATATCGTCGCAATGCCTGGCCGACATCCGTACGCTCGACGACTGGCAGAAGCGGCGCCCTGCGTTGCGCGAGCAACTGGCCGAGATGCTCGGACTTTCGCCAATGCCGCCGCGGACCGATTTGAAAACGGTTGTAACCGGCCGGATCGAGCAGGACGGATTTATCGCCGAGAAAATTCTCTTCCAGTCATCGCCGGGCCTCTACGTGACTGCCACGCTGTATCGGCCCGCTGCAGCCGGCGCCCCGCTGCCTGCCGTGCTCTATTTGTGCGGCCACGGCAACGTCAAAGAAAAAGGAATCTCGTACGGGAGCAAGGCCTTCTACCAGCATCATCCCGAGTGGTTCGCGCGCCACGGCTACGTGTCGCTCGTCCTGGACACGCTGCAACTGGCCGAGATCGAAGGCCTGCACCACGGCACGGCGCGTGAAGGTATGTGGTGGTGGCTGGGACGAGGCTACACGCCAGCCGGCGTCGAAGCATGGAACGCCATCCGCGCGCTCGATTACCTGCAGTCGCGGCCCGAAGTCGACGGAGCTCGCATCGGAGTGACAGGTCGCAGCGGCGGCGGCGCATACAGCTGGTGGGTTGCGGCCCTTGACGAGCGCGTCGGCGTCGCCGTCCCTGTGGCCTGCATCACCGATCTGCGCAACTACGTCGCCGATGGCGTGATTTCAGGTCACTGCGACTGCATGTTTATGGTCAACACCCACCGCTGGGATTTTGCGATGGTCGCCGCGCTGGTCGCGCCGCGCCCGCTGCTTGTGGCCAATAGCGACAAGGATCCGATTTTCCCACTGAGCGGAGTGCTGCGCGTCCACGAGCACCTGCGCCGCATCTATCGTCTCTATGGCGCCGAGGATCGCCTCGGTCTACTCATCACCGAGGGCCCGCATCGCGACACGCAGGCGCTTCAGGTTCCCACATTCCATTGGATGAACCGCTGGCTGAAGAAAGAGGAACCGCTGATCGAAGAGGCGGCCGTCAAGCGTCTGCAGCCGGAAGTCCTGAGGGTTCTCGGCGCGATTCCCACCGATCAGCAGAACACGCGAATTCACGAAGTCTTCATTGCCGCGGCCCCGGAAGCAGCGGTTCCGGCCGATGCCGCCGCCTGGGAGGCGCTGCGGCGGCGCTGGCTTGAAAAACTTAGCGCTCAAACATTCGCAGGCTGGCCCACAGTCAAGACCGATCTAAAACTGCAGAAACAGTCCGAGTCACCTTTGCAGAAAGCAACTTTGCGCGTCTATTCATTCGAGAGCCAGCCGGAGGTTCCGCTGCAAATGTGGGTGCTGGCGCGTGCCGGTGTCAGGCCGAAGTCAGTTCTTCTGTACGTCGTTGACGCTGAGCAATGGCAGCGTTGGACGACCGAGCCGCGGCGTAACCTTCCAGAGTTGCTTGGATCCAGGGACGCGATTGCGATCGTGGCCGCGCGCGGCATCGGGCCGACGGCGTGGGACCCGAAGAAGGACTCGCACATCCGCAGGCGCTTTCCGCTGATCGGGCAAACGCTTGACGGAATGCGCGTGTGGGATGTGCGCCGCGCCGTCGATGCTCTCGGTCAGACCGCCGAACTGCGCGGCGCCGCCATCGGACTTAGCGGCGAAAACACGATGGCCGGCGTTGCGCTCTACGCTGCGCTGTTTGAACCGGCAGTGCGCGAAGTCGAGCTGCGGAGTCCGACCACCACGCACCGCAATGGACCCCATCTGTTGAATGTCGAAAAGATCTTCGATCTGCCGCAGGCCGCCGCCATGGCGCTTGCTTCCACGCGTATGGTTTTCTACGACACCGATCCCAACGCCTGGTCGTGGACGCGAAGACTGGCCGACACGCTGCGCCTTGATCCAGCGCGTCTGGAGTTCCGGAAATAGTCAGGGGTCAGGATTCAGGGGTCAGGATTCAGGGAATCGCAAATTGGAAATTGAGTCGCAGTCCTCAATCGTCAAAAAATCCGCAATCCGCAATTCGCAACCCGCAATTCCCTGACCCCTGACCCCTGAAGCCTGACCCCTGACCCCTATTTTGCGAAAACCTCGCGCAGCCTTTTGGCGACGATCTTCTCCTCGCCGGAACGCAGCATCCACACGGAAACGTCCAGACCTTTCTTGGACTCCTCGCTGCCCGGCCGCAGCTCGATGCGCGGATCCCCCGAGCGGAGGTTCTCGACGATCTGCCTGGGTTCCTTTGCAATCGCCTTCGGGTCCCAATCTAAGTGCAGGTGCGGGGAAGCGTTGGCAATCTCCGGGACGAACCGATTGGTCTTGATTCCCGGCACGCGCGACAGATCGCGCTCGATGACAGCGATGCGCCGCTCCCACTCGGCCCACTCGCTTTTGTGGTCCTTCTCAAGATAAAGCTGCAACGCGCGGTAGAGCCCGACAATTTCCTCTTTGCCGACCTTGGCCAGGCGCCCCACCGTGTCGGAGTGTGGTGACCCGTTGACATAGGCGGCCTCAATCAACTCCTTCCTTCCGATCAGCAGCCCCGAGCACTGCGGGCCGCGCAATCCCTTTCCGCCGCTGAAAGCGACCAGGTCATAGCCCATCTTCGTATAGTCCCTGAGGCCACCGGCCGGCGGCAGGTCGGCGGCTGCGTCGATCAGGCACGGAATCCCGCGACGATTGGCGATCTGGGCAAACTCCTCGCGGCGGATTTGTCCTTTCGAGTCGTTCGCGTTGAAAAAGAAAAACATCGCCGTGCGCTCGTTGACGGCCGCCTCAAGCCCCTCGCGCGTCTCGATCTCGATGATCTTGACGCCCACGTTGCGAATGGCGTGGTCGTAGCCGAAGCGGTGGCTCTTCTGGAAGATGACCTCGTTTTTCATCCCCGTCGTGTCCGGGACGCGCTGGATCTTTGCCTGGTCCTTTCCGGCGACACAGGCCGCAGTTGCCAGCGTCAGGGCCGCCGCGCACCCGGAGGTCACCAGGGCGGCCTCGCAGTAGAGCCACGACGCGATTTTGCGGCTGACGGCCTGCTGCAGTTCGGGGATCGAGACGTGGGCGCTCGCAGCTTCCTCCATGGCCTCGACGACTTCCTCGGGCATCAGGCTCGCGCTGAGCGTTGTGTACGTCCCGGCCGCGTTGATGAAAGGCCGCAGGCCCAGCTCGGCGTACACGGACGGAGTGCGTCCGGCCGCCAGCCGCGAGGGCCGCAGCCCCGCGCCCATCGCCGCGAGCGCCGCGGCTGACTTGATAAACAACCGGCGATTGATCATGAGTTGTTCCTCCGAAGATGCTCTAGCCTGGATTATTCACCATTCACCGCAGACCACGCAGAGCGCGCAAAGGTATCAGGGCCACGAACGGAGAGAATTGTGATACTGACACACGTGACAAGAACTCGATGGTCACCGCTCTCTTCGTTCGCGGCACTGACACCTCTGCGTTTCTGCGGTGAATGCCTTTTATGCTATCAATTGCCAACATCGTTGAATTTTGATCATCGTTCTTCGGGCACTTTGAAAATGGCCCACAACTATGTAGCGCGGATTAACACGGATTAAGCGGATTAGGCGGCTTGGGTATGAGTTGAACTCATCAGCAATTAATCCGTATTAATCCGTGTTAATCCGATTAATCCGCGCTAAGCGCAAGTACGATATCGCCGACAAATATTATTGGAACGACGTTCGCCATGAATCATGCTGCCTAGATGTAAGCAATCACGTCGATCTCGACCAGCGAATTGCCCGGCACGCCGGCCACCGACACGGTAGTGCGCACCGGCGGTTCCGGCCCGAAGCGGCCGCGAAAGACTTCGTTCATCGCCTGGTAGTCCTTCAGGTCCTGCAGGAAGACCTGCGCCTTGAGCACCTTGTCCATCGACGAGCCCGCGTTCTTCAGCTCCTTTTCGACCTCGTTGAGGACGTGGTCGGTGTGCGCCTTGATGTCGCCCTGAAAGTGCGCGCCTTTGCCGGCGATAAACAGGAGGTTGCCATAGGACACGCCGCCGGAGAACAACGGGGTTGCTGTCGGCTTCTCGCCCCGGTAATGGACTTTCTTGGCCGCAGGCGTCTGCGCCTGGGCCAGGCTGGCGGCGCCTGTAGCGGCAGTCGCTCCAAACAAAGCTCGGAACAGGTTGCGTCTCGTTGAATTCATGCAGTCTCCTCCTTTTGGGTTGGTGGGTGGCGCCGGCCGCCGAGCCGGTGAGTCCAGTTTCAAAATGCTTCAGGCGAAAGCCTGTGCCCCTAATTACCGCGCGCCCTTCCCAAACAACACGACCGGCAGTGTCTTTAACATGATTTTGAAATCGAGTCCGAGCGACCAGTTGTCGATGTACTGCAGATCCAGACCCATCCATTGCTGGAAATCGATTTCGTTGCGGCCGGAGACCTGCCACAGACAGGTCAGACCCGGTTTGACACTGAGCCGGCGGCGCTGCGCCGGGCTATAGGCACGGACCTCGTCGGGCAGCGGGGCGCGCGGCCCGACCAGGCTCATCTCGCCGCGCAAAACGTTGAACAACTGCGGCAACTCGTCGATCGAAGACTTCCGCAAGAATTTTCCTAGCCGAGTCACACGC
>JBPCNK010000370.1:0-12525 GCA_051001345.1 Acidobacteriota bacterium
ACTGCCCACTGCCCACTGCCCACTGCCCACTGCCCACTGCCCACTGCCCACTGCCCACTGCCCACTGCCCACTGCCCACTGCTCGCGACCCGCGACCCGCGACTTTGAAAAGTCAATCGAAAACTGATCCGCAAAGCGCCGCCCCCATGGCGAATATTGTTGCAGGCAGCCCGAGTTCGGTATCATGGCGAGCATGTACCTGCACGGGCCCGTCGGTCAGGAAGTTTCCTTCGTCAGTAACCTGTACTTTGCTGTGACGTTTCCTCCTTCGCGGGCTCACGCTAGTTATGCGATGCTTCGGTCGCTGGCGCAAAAACAACTCTCGGACGTGGAGATCATTGAGACGGCCGATCACCTCATGAAGTGCGCCAGGTGCATGACCAACTACCGTCTGATCCGCAACTCTCTGCTGTAGCTCTGCGATGACTCAGGCCCCTGATGCGGCGGCGGAAGTTGCTGAACTCCGGCGCCAGGTCGAGTATCACAACTACCACTACCACATTCTGGACACTCCTGAAGTTTCCGACGCCGAATACGATCGCCTGTTTCAGCGCTTGCTCGAATTGGAACGGGCGCATCCCGAACTGGCCTCGCCCGACTCGCCCACACAACGGGTGGGAGCCGAACCCCAGGAACGCTTCCGCAAAGTCGAGCACCATGCGCCCATGTTGTCGCTGGCCAATGCCTTCGGTGCAGAAGAACTTCGAGCCTTCGACCGGCGCTTATGCCGCCTGCTGGCGGTGGAACAAATCGAATACGTCACGGAGTTGAAGATCGACGGCGTGGCTGTGGCGTTGACTTACCAGGCCGGCTCGCTGGTGCGCGGCGCCACGCGAGGAAACGGCTGGATTGGCGAGGAGGTCACGGCCAATCTGAAGACCGTCAAAAGCGTTCCGCTGCGTCTGAACCTGGCCAAGAAAGTCGAACTTCCCGAAGTGGAGATCCGCGGCGAGGTCTATCTGTCAGCGTCCGCGTTTGAAAAAATGAATGAGGAACGTGCCGCCCGAGGCGAGGCGCTGTTTGCCAATCCTCGCAATGCCGCCGCCGGAGCGATCCGACAACTCGATCCCCGAATTACTGCTGTGCGCCCGCTGTCGTTTTTCGCCTATGCAGTGCCGCTGGACCATTCGGCAGTTCTCGGAATCGGGACACAGTCGCAATTGCTGCGGACCTTGCGTGACTGGTCGCTTCCGGTCAATTCGACCCACGCGACCCACCCGAATATGGACGAGGCGGTGCGGTTCTGCGAAGAGTGGGAGAAAAAGCGCAACTCGCTTAACTACGAGATCGATGGGGTCGTCATTAAGGTGAACCGGTTTGATTACCAGGACCGTCTCGGTGCGGTCAGTCGCGATCCGCGCTGGGCAATCGCATTCAAGTTCCCCGGTCAGCTCAACACGACGCGTCTGGTCGAGATCCGTATCAACGTCGGCCGGACTGGCGCGCTCAATCCGTACGCCTTGCTCGAACCCGTGCAGATCGGCGGTGTGACCGTGCGCCAAGCAACGCTGCACAATCAGGACGACATTCAAAGAAAGGATATTCGCGAAGGAGACTGGGTCATTGTCAAACGTGCCGGCGACGTGATCCCGCAGATCGTGGGACCCGTCGTGGAAAAGCGCACGGGCGCCGAGAAAGTGTTCCACTATCCGAAACAGTGTCCGGCCTGCGGCGCGCCCGTCGAGCGGCAGCCCGACGAAGCGATGGCCTACTGCCGCAACCTGCAGTGTCCCGCGCAACGCTCTGAAGCGCTGCGTCATTTTGTCAGCCAGGGCGGCATGGATATTCGCGGGCTGGGACCTTCGACTATCGACAAGATGCTCGAGCTGGAACTGGTCGGCGTCGCAGCCGATATCTACGAGCTGGATGCAAAAAAACTGGCGCAGCTTCCGGGATTTAAGGAGAAGTCGACTGCAAACCTTGTAAGGTCCATTGAGCACAGCAAGCGGCGCCCGTTTCAGAATGTCCTGTTTGCGCTCGGCATTCGTCACGTGGGCGAAGGAGTGGCAGCGCTGCTGGTCGAAGCCTTCGACGATATGGACGCCCTGCTGGACGCCACCCCTGAAGAGATTCTTGAAGTGCAGGGAATCGGACCGGAAATCGCCCAGAGTGTCGTTGATTTTGGCCGCCTCAAGGCGAATCGCAAGTTAATTGACCGGCTGCGGCGGGCAGGTCTGCAGTTGAAGGCGCTGCGGCAGAAAGCCCGGGGGCCGTTGGCCGGCAAAACGTTCGTGCTGACCGGATCACTGCCGACTTGGTCGCGCGGCCAGGCAGAAAGAATGATCCAGGCTGCCGGAGGCAAAGTGGCTTCTGCTGTATCCTCCAAGGTTGATTATCTGGTTGTTGGGGCCGAACCGGGCTCCAAACTCGATAAAGCGCTGAAGCTCGGAGTCGCTCAACTGGACGAAGACGGACTCAAGAAGCTGCTGGGCCCGGTGTAATGTTCAGTGCCGCGAATGTCAGTGCCGCGACCAAAGGGAGCGGGTCCATGCCGGCATTGCCGCCAATCGACGATAGCGTTAAATTCGCCGCATGCCATCAATTGGCAAAAATATTGAATTTTAATGATCGTTCTTCGGGCAATTCGAGAATGACCCACAACAATGTAAGCGCGGATTAACACGGATTAAACGGATTAGGCGGCTTGGGATGAGTTGAACTCATCAGCAAGTAATCCGTGTTAATCCGCTTAATCCGCGCTAAGGCGCAAGTTCGATATCGCCACCAAATATTATTGGAACGACGTTCGTCATGAATGATCACTCCGCCCGATTCGAGCTGCTCACCGACGTGCGCCCCTGTCTGATCCGCGTCGTGGTTTTCGATTTTGATGGAACCCTCTCGCTGCTGCGCACCGGCTGGCAGGCGGTTATGATCGACCTGATGCAGGAAACGTTGCAGGCAGCCGGCGCCGGAGAGCCGGAAGCTGCGCTGCGCGCCAGGCTGCGAGAGTTGGTCGACCAGTCAACCGGCCGGCAGACCATCGATCAGATGCAGATGCTGGTGGAGTTGGTGCGGCAAGCCGGAGCGTCTCCGGCTGCGGCTGCCCAATACAAGGAGCTTTACCTGAAGCGGCTCAATGACCACATGCTGCTGCGATTGAAAGCGATCGCGTCGGGAGTTCCCACCGATCAGTTTTTGGTAGCAGGCGCGCGCGGTTTCCTGAATTGGCTGGGCAATCGCGGAGTGACGATGTGCCTGATCAGTGGTACCGATGAGTCAGCGGTGATCGAGGAGGTTCAACTGCTCGGTATTGCGCAGTACTTCGCAGGCAGGATCTTCGGGGGGCTCAATGAAACCGGGGCCTTCACTAAGCTTGACGCCATGCGGCGTGTTTTGGCCGCGCAGGGAGCGGCGCCCGAGGCGACGGTGACGTTCGGGGATGGGATGATGGACGTGCGAAGCGCGCGGGAGTTGGGAGCGTTGGCCGTTGGCGTTGCGTCCGACGAGGAACGTGGCTGCGGCTGGGATGAACGCAAGCGCCGTTTGCTGGCTCAGGCCGGCGCCCAGATCATCATCGGCGATTACATCGGCTTCGAGCTTTGGATCGACAAACTAATTCAGGGGTCGGGGGTCAGGGGTCAGGGGTCGGGGGTCCTGGATAGGACGTTACCGTGCTCGTGCACGTGCACGTGCTCGTGACCGTATGTCACAGCGCCACAACCGTAACCAAGAGTCGCAGGACGAGTCGCCTGCCGGGCTTGCAATTTTAACAAGCTGTCTTAGCCCGGCCTGGAGCATGCTTGGAGTTGTTTCGTGCATTCGGGATAATTCGTGACTGGCTTTTTGCTTTTTTGTGAGACGTTGCTAAACAGCATCGAAGGCCGCGCTTCCTATTTACCGGCCCGCGGCCTTCCGGCCGCGGCTCTGTTGGTGCTCCGTCGCCGGCCTGCGGCATACGGCATACGGCATACGGTTGCGGCTATGCCGCGCTGCGTCTCTGCGGTGATTGAATGAATAATCCAGGCTAATTGAAGGCTCATTGACATGCCTTTTCCGATCTTCGACCGCTCGCGGCTGAAACTCAAAGCCCTCTCGGAACGCGAACATCTCATCGGACTCGATCATTTTTTTCAACTGGGCGATCCCATACCACCGTTTGAACACCCGCGACTGGAAGCGCTGGCAGAGCGGATTGCGGAGACGTCCCACTACGGCTCTCCGATCATTCTGATGATGGGCGCTCATCTGCTTCGCGCAGGAGTGTCCCGTTTCATCATCGACCTGATGGAGCGGGGTGCGATTACCCATATTGCGATGAACGGAGCCGGACCCATCCATGACTTCGAAATGGCCCGGATCGGCGCCACGACGGAAAGTGTCGCCCGGTATATCGTCAGCGGCGAATTTGGACTGTGGACGGAAACCGGCGAAATCAACGAGTGGATCCGGCAGGAGACAAACCCCCTGCTCGGCTTCGGAGAGATCGTCGGCCGCGGCATCGAGGAAAACCGGCTGCCCCACCGCGACATCAGTATTCTGGCGGCGGGATATCGCCTGCAGGTTCCCGTCACGGTGCACGTGGGTATCGGCTACGACATCGTTCATGAACATCCTTCCTGCGACGGAGCGGCCATCGGCCGGGCGTCCTATCGCGATTTCCTGGTGTTCGCCCAGACCGTAAGCGAGTTGGAGGGCGGGGTTCTCCTGAATTTCGGATCGGCCGTCATGGGGCCGGAGATTTTCCTCAAAGCGCTGGCCATGGCGCGCAACGTCGCCCATCAGCAGGGTCGCCGCATCGCCGACTTCACCAGCGCGGTCTTCGATCTGGTACCGCTCCAAGGGGATCTGCGAAGTGAAGCGGCGCGCAACCATCCGTTCTACTATTTTCGGCCTTTCAAGACGATGCTGGTTCGCACGGTCACCGAAGGAGAGAGCCTGTACGTCTGCGGGGATCACCGGATGACGTTTCCGAATCTCTACCGGATGATTGTCAAACGTCTGGACCAGGCATGAAACGGGATCGCCTGCTCGCGCTGCTGCGCGCTATCCGCGGCCGGCGGATCCTGGTCGCAGGCGATTACTTCTTGGATAAATACCTGGTGATCGACCCGCGGCTCCAAGAGCGGTCGCTCGAAACCGGGCGCCCGGCGCACCAGGTCGTCAACGTCCGGCTCGCCCCGGGCGGCGCCGGAACCGTCGCGTCCAACCTGGCGGCCCTGGGCGCACTGCCACTGCCGCTCGGACTGGTCGGAAATGATGGAGAGGGGTGGGAGCTGATTGAGGGCCTGCGGGCGCGCGGCATCGCTTCGGATTGGTTGCTGCGCAGCGACCGGCATCGGACCGGCGCCTACGTCAAGCCGATGCGAAGGCTGCGGCACGGAGAAGGAGAAGTGGAAACCGAGCGGCTCGACTTGCGGCGGCGTGAGCCCATCGAGCCACGGACCGAGCGGCAATTAGTCAGCGCTTTGCGCGAAGCTTCCGCCGGCGTCGACGTCATCATCGTGGTCGATGCCGTTCCCGATGACTCCGGAGTCATCACGGCGCGTGTGCGAGACGAGATCGCACAGCTCGGAAAGCAGAAACTTATTTTGATCGACTCGCGCCGGCACATCGGTGCGTTTCGCAACGCGGTCGTCAAGCCGAACCTGCGTGAAGCGGCTGCGGCCGTCGGCCGGAAAAGGCCCGCTCGTGCTGGTACGCGCTGGGTAAACGAAGTTGCAAGCGTACTGTACGCGCAGACGCACCGACCGCTGTTTGTGACCGCTGAAGCGCAGGGGATTTATCTTTTTGACGGCCGGCGAACGCAAAAGATTGCGGCTCTTCCGCCGCGCGGCCCCATCGACGTTGTGGGCGCCGGAGACTGTGTAGCGGCATCGTTGTGCGCCGCGCTGGCGGCAGGAGCGTCGCTCGGCGAGTCGGCGGAATTTGCCAACTTGGCCGCTTCCGTGACGATCCATAAGCTGGGGACGACGGGCACGGCATCTCCGAAGGAGATCGTGTCGTTACATGGGAAAGTCATTCAGAGCGGGCTACAACGATGACCGGGCCGCGACCGTGAGAACGAGTGAATAAATCGAAACCCGCCCATTTCTTTCGCCCCTCTGGGGCTCATGGAGGCGGCGAACCCTAAACCCAGGGCTCGCGCCCTGGGCTCTATTATTTGCCCCTTCGGGGGCACGTCATTGGCCCTCCGCATCGGAGCTGTGAGACGTTGGGCGTCGCAGGAGTCGAAACGAAAGTCGACCCGCGGGGGCGAAGGATTAAAGCCCAGGGCGCAAGCCGCGCAAGCCCTGGGCTTGCCGTTCGTCGTTTCGACAAGCCCCGCAGGGGCGAAAGATTAAGCCCCGAGCGAGGGAGGGGACCAATCAGAGGCAACAGTTACGAGCTACGAATTATGAGTTACGAAATATGTAGTTTGTGCATCGTAACTCCTAACTCCTAACTCCTAACTCCTAACTCGTAACTCGTAACCCGTAATTCGTAACTTGTAATTCGTAACTCGAGCCAGGCGCAGGGGGGGCTTTTTTTACGGTTTCAAGACAACGCCCCCAAGCGTTAGAATCTTGAGCGCTGCTGTCTTAGAAAAAGGAGAAAAGGCGATGACTGTAAAAATGAAACTACGGACCATTGTTTCTGCTTGTGCGCTGCTGCTGGTACTCTTCAACGCCGAGGCGTTGGCGACTGTTTATGATGTCGGTCCCGGTCAGCCCTTTCCCACCATCGGCTCGGTTCCCTGAGAGTCGCTCAATGCCGGCGATCTTGTAAACATCTACTGGAAGGCGACTCCTTACAAGGAAAAGTTCGTTTTGTCGCGGGTGGGAACGTCCACGGCGCCCATCATCGTTCGCGGAATCCTGGGACCCGGCGGCGAGCGGCCGATCCTGGATGGAAACGGGGCAACGACACGGCCGCAGCTTGTCTTCTACAGCCAAGAACGCGGCGTCATAAAGATCGGTGGATCGACCGTTCCGTTCGCCGATGGTCTGTCGGTCAACCCGCAGCATCTGGTCATTGAGAACCTGGAGATCATCGGTGCGCGCGAACCAAATAGTTTTACCGCCTCGGACGGCACGATTAAGACTGTTACCGCACCTGCGGCGGCCATTTACCTGGAGTTCGGAGACAATATCACCGTCCGCAACTGCGTGATTCGGGGCAATGGCAACGGTTTCTTTTCGTTCTCCAGCGACACGACCACGTCAAGCAACGTGCTGGTCGAGTACTGCTATATCTACGACAACGGAAACTCGGGCAGCAACACTCACCACAATAACTACACCGAGTCGCGCGGCATTACGTTCCAGTTCAACCGGTTTGGCCCGATGTGCTCGGGTTGCAACGGCAACGGGCTGAAGGATCGGTCTGCGGGCCTGGTGATCCGGTACAACTGGTTTGAAGGAGCGGTCAATCGTACCTTTGATCTGGTCGACGCCCAGGACAGCTCGCTGCTGCGCAATGATCCGAACTACCACAAAGCCTACGTCTACGGAAACGTGGTGGTCGTCGATCCGCTGCCAGGCGGCAACACCGACGTCGTCCATTTCGGCGGCGACACCACCGGCAACGGTAGCAGCTACAGAAGGGGACCGCTTTACTTCTACAACAACACGGTTGTGTCCAACCGTACCGATAAGACCCGGCTGTTCCGGCTTTCCACCAACAACCAGAGCTGCGACGCGCGCAACAACATCGCGTACACGCGGCTGGCGGCCGGCAGCACGCTGAAGGTTCTCGACAGCTTCGGCACTTTGACGATTACGCAGAACTGGTTCAAGACGGGATGGGCAGCCTACAACGTGACCAGGCCGAAAGGCATCGTCATCAATAACGGCACGCTCAACGGCTCGGTACCCGGGTTCGTCAACGAGGCGGGCGGCGACTATCACCTTTTGGGCTCGCCTTGCATCAACACCGGGGCGGCGCTACATCCGGACGTCCTGCCGGCGTTTAACGTCATTATGGAGTACGTCAAGCACCAGGCCGGCACCACCCGCGCTGTCAACGGCCCGCTGGACATCGGGGCCTACGAATACTGATCAAAGTCGCGAGTCGCGTGTCGCGAGTCGCCAATTAGTCGCGAGCTAGTCGCCCGTCTCTCGCGAATCGCGACCTGCGACGCGCGACTGGAGACGCGCATGGGCGGCGGCGCCCAGGCAGACGGCGTCTTCTCCAAGGCTCGAGCCCACGATAGGGGCGCGTTGGCGGAAGGGCCCGAAGGTGTGGCCGAGCGTGTGGCGGCGAATCAGTTCCAGCAGAGGCTCTCCCGCTGACGCCACGCCGCCGCCGATGACGACGATGTCAGGATTGAAAAGGCTGAGCGCAATGCCCAAGCCGTGTCCCAGGCGTTGTGCCACCTGATCGACCAACCGGGCGGCGCACTCGTCGTGCTGCAGAAATGCCTGCAGGACAGCGCGCGCATCCGCATACGAATCTCCAAAGAGTTCGAGCGCCTGCCTGGAAATGGCCGGACCTGAACAATAGGTTTCCAGACAGCCACGGCTTCCGCAGGGACAAGCGGGCCCCTGCGGATCGAGAACGATGTGACCAAACTCGGCTTCGCCCGAGTCGCCGAAGTCGACGATCCGTTGGCGGTGAATCAGTCCGCCCCCGCAGCCCGTTCCCAGAGTGATGTAAAAAACAGTCTGGCGGCCGCGCCCCGCCCCGAAGAGCGCCTCACCGAGAGCTGCGGCGTTGCAGTCGTTTTCTAGAAACGCAGAAACGCCGAAACGCTTTCGGAGAATTTCGGCTGGATCGACCAGATCCCAGCCCCGTTCACTGAAGGATTGCAGCGGACGGTTGGATTGACGGGAAACCGGCCCGCCGAATCCGTACCCGATCACCTCAGGCGGGGTGGCAGACCGCTGCGCCAGGCCTTCACCCAGGACGCAGAGTTCGTCCAGAGTTTCGGCGGCCGACTGATCGGGACGTCTGGTGGTCTTGGCCCGGTCGATCAAGCAGCCCGACTCATCCGACAGCGCTGCGACCAGCTTGGTGCCGCCCGATTCAAACGAAAGTGTCAACACAAGCAGCTCCAGGCTTCGGGCTCCAGGCTTCAGGCTTCAGCGAGTCGACAATGGCGGATTGAAGAACGAGTGTTTATTTGGATCGCAATTCCTAGAAGGGTGGGTCATCGATGACGGCCACGAGCACGTGCACGAGCACGTCGACGAGCACGATCACGTCCTCCCCTAACCCCTGACCCCTGAATCCTGACCCCTGAATCCTGACCCCTATTTCAGCGATGTTGCTCCATGAAGTAGTAGCCGACCAGGTGCTGGACAACGAAGTGACCTTCCTCGATGTTGCCCATGTGAGACGACTCGATGTACACCGCAAGTTGGCTGATCTGGCCCAGTTGTCCGCCGGGCCGGCCGGTGACACCGACAGTCTTGCAGCCGTTTGCATTGGCCCATTCGAGGGCTTTGACCACGTTGGGAGAGTTTCCACTGCCGCTGAAAGCGACCAGCACATCGCCGGGCTGGGCATAGTTCTTGAGCTGTTCGACAAAGATGTGGGAGTAGTCGAGGTCGTTGGCCAGGGCGGTCATCCACGCGACGTTATCGGTCAGGGAAAGCACTCGAAAGCGTGGGACCAGCGCGGCCGCGCCCTTTCCGAGGTCGTTGGCAAAGTGCGTCGCTGTGGCGGCGCTGCCGCCGTTGCCGATGATAAAGATCTGGCGCTTCTCCTTGCGTGCCCGGTCGACCAACTGGATGAAGGCCTCGATCTCTTCCTCTCGGATCTGTTGGATAGCTGCAACGGTGGCAGCTTTGAATTGTCTCAAGTACTCAAGCGTGGACATCCCACCTCCGGGCACGTACTAATTACCATAACGACGGCGAATTCCACAAAACAGCAACAGGGGTTTGCTGGGCCAGATCGAAACGATACAGTCGACCCCCGCTGTTGTAAATTAGCGCCTTGCCATCGGGCGTCCAGTTGGGTGCCTGCAAGGAATCGGGCGAACGGTAGATGATGTTTCGGTTCCCGGTTTCAACATCCAGTATTTCGAGATTGCTGCCGATGTAATCCCGATAGGGAAAAAAGTTTTCTTTGACCGGCCCGACAATACGCACGTCACGAAAAACGGCTTTCTCAGTTACATCCCTATTATGGGAACAAACGTAGAGGCCGACGTACACTTCATCGCCCAAGGACAAATCTGAAACCCGATCTACGACAAAGGTGTTGCCGAATCGGGCTACCGACATGGCATAGGTATTGCCCCTTCTCTCCAGCTGAATGACATCCGCTGCTTTGACCGCGGATCTCACTTACTTTTTCCTCAAGCCCAACATTCTTTAGAAGATTGAGTTGAGTTGATACCTTTATTTATTTACTCGGCCCTAGGTGCGACTTCGACCACCGTGAAATTATTCACTGACACGACCTGCCCGTCGGCGCCAATCGTTGTGACCTTTCCGGTAAGACCCGCATTTGATTCGGTGGTGCTTTGGAACACCACCACCCCGAAAGAGCTGTTGGGGAACTGAACCCGGTGGCTGATCTGCAAGCCGGCGGCTTCAAACGATCCGGACACGACGAAAAATGAACCGACCGGATCGCTGTTGCGCCGTCCCAGGCCCACCAAATTAGAGCCCAACTGATCAAATATCCACAAGCCTGTCTCGACGACGGCGTTGGCGCTGTTGCGCACTTCGTACTGCGCGACACCACCGGACGGCCGCACTGGAATGCCGGTAAACTGGGCTCCGTCGGCGCGCAGCGTCAGAAAGGGAATGGCTGTGCCGTCGCCCGCAACATCCAGCACGAGCGTCCCCTGCTGCGCTCCGAATCCGCCGAAGATTTCCGTCACGAATTTGGCGAAGTGCTGGTTTGGCTGCAGCGTCACTGTAAGGGTCTCTATGCGAAGATTGGCCCGGTACAGGTCAATATGCACGGCAAGCGGCGTGCTATCGGGATTGACGAAAGCGAGTCCAGTGTTGCTGCCCACCTCGCGGTTGTCTATCTGGATAGTCGCCGACTTAAAGCGCTGTGGGCTGGCCACCGCAACCGAATCCAAAACCGTCGCGCCGCTGCGCTGGCGAAAAATCAGGTTGCCGGAGATCTTGCTGGCTGCTGTCGTCGAGCGCACGCGCGCCCAGCCGTTGCGGGCAGTGGTATCGGCAGTGCTCAGCACCGTCGAAAGTTCTTCAAAGGCCGACAGGTTCACGGTGCGCGAGCTGGTCGGCGCCGAGCCGTCAAACCGCACCGCCATCGGCAACCCGTTGGAGGCGCCGGTCGATCCTCCCTGAAACACGTCGACGACGACAGTGACAGTGGCGCCGACTTCGGACGTTACCTGAAGAATCGTCTCCCAAGGTCCGCCCACGACCACGTGCGGAAAAGCCAGGTCCGATTGTGCCTGCAATCCTGTTGCCGATAGCGCCATGCAGAGCAGTCCGACAAGACACACTGCGTGTCGATTCATAAAAACCTCCTATTGACTGCTGCTATCCTAGCACAGCGGCAACAGGAGCCGTTTTCGTCGAAGACCTGTCCCGAGATCGTGGTCGCTGCCGCCTGCGTAGCCAAAATTACGCCCTCTGCGGATTCACCGCGCTTGCGACGGGCGCTGCCGGCGTATGCTTTGAATGCCAATGACTCCCGATTTCACAACTGCCCCTGCCAACGCATCGACGGTTGCCAAACTCTTTGTGGCGCTGGCCGCGCGCAATCCCGCGGATCTGGACCTCGCCACCCGAACTCTTACTGATCGATTCGGGCCGCCCGACCTCGAAAGCGACTGTTACTTCTTTGACGACTTTACCCATTACTACGAGCGTGAGATGGGAAGCGGCCTCCAGAAAAAGTTCCTGGCGTTTGCATCGACTTTTGATCCGGCCCAGTTGGTCGAAGTCAAGCTGGAGGTCGGCGACCTGGAACAGCAATGGTGTGAGAATCGAAAGCGGCGCGTCAACATAGACCCGGGTTACGTGAATGCCTGGCAGGTCGTGCTGGCGTCCCACAAAAACAATGCCCACCGGATCTACCTCGGCCGCGGAGTCTTCTGCGAACTGACCCTGCTGTGCCGCAACGGCCAGTTTGAACCGCTACCCTGGACGTATCCGGATTATCGCTCCGCTGTCGTCTTAAGTTACTTCCAGCAGCTTCGCTCCGAGTTCCTCCGCTAGTCGCGCTGGCGCGACCTTCTTGGGCGCCACGATTATCCCGGATTATTCACAAGTGCTTCTCAAATGAATCGACATGGCTTTCATCCCGGATCATTCACAATTGAATTCACCACAGAGACACAGAGGCACAGAGGTTCACAGAGAAAACAAATGTGCATCTCGTTTGTATTCTCTGCACAATTAAAGTAGTTCTTCCTTGAGTGAGAAAAGTTTCAATTAAAGTGCCTATGCGCTTTTCCTCGAATCTAGCGGCCTCTAAAAAGCACCACAACGGCCGATCTATCCGAACCCTATCTGTTTTCTCTGTGAACCTCTGTGTCCTCCGTGTCTCTGCTATGAAAATAACCTAGGCAGCCTCTTCGATTGTGACCTTCAGGCCAAGTGACTCGAGTCTACGAACAAGTTTATTCTTCAGAAACTTGCGATTGAGACGATCGAAGTAGTCGACCCC
>JBPCNK010000371.1:0-22614 GCA_051001345.1 Acidobacteriota bacterium
CTTTCCGGATTGCCGCGAGTCGGACATGCAACCGGCCAGACGTTCAATCAGTCCCAGCTGGCGGTCGGCCGCCTTCAGCAGGATCGCACCGCCATCGGAGCTGCTGTGCTCTTGATCAAATTGGGCGCTGACAGGTTTTTTGAAGAGGTCCGAGAAGAGCAGATTTTGTGTTACACTCTGTTCCGTCAAAAAAAGCCTCCTTGCTGGTCCAAAAGCCGTGTCGCAACTGCCTTTGTACCACATCGAGGCTTTTTTCATTCATGCTTCATGCATAATCCGGGCTAGAGCTCCTGTCTTATTGTCCCGGATGCGCGAGGGACCGGATGGTCGATGGAAGTTGTCATTTTCTTTCGCGCCTCTTACCACCCAAACACATAGCGTTCGCGAATGTGTGTCCCACGCGCCAGACCTACCCGGCTTTGAGCGCTGCGATTCTGAGCACGGGACTGACGGCGGCCCCGAACCTTCGGCCTGGCGACTGCATCGGCGTGATGCCGCCTTCCTTCTTGAGCTCGCGAACGATTTCGTTCATGTGCTTGGTTATCTGCCTTGCTCCAACCTCACCCGTGCCCGGAGACAAGCGATTCGTATACTGCTCCCGGTTCGATGACATCCTGCCTCGCGCGGGGGGCGCGGATCAACGCCAAGCCGCTTGGCGGACAGAGTCAACCACCGAATCGGGTGCCAACCTTACCGACATCAAGGCGCATCCGGCTGGTAGACTTCTCTCTCGGATCCTACCCGCGAGCTCGCGCGAGCGAGACGGCCACAGATTCAGGTGGAACCGCATCGGAAGGTGAGGGATGGGCGTCGGATCCCAGTTCGCACGTCGATGGACGAGGCGGCCATCAACATACCAGCGCAGCTGATTCGGCGACCACTCAATCGCGTAGCTGTGAAAGTCTTCGGTTGCATCAAAGCCGAGGTCGACGAGAATAGGCGTGCCTCGGTACCCGTAGTCGAATCGAGCGCCATCGCCTCCAGGATTGTAGTAGACGTTTGTCAGCATCTGTCGCGAACGCTTGCCAACGAACTCAACATCTATCTCCTGTCGCGGTGAGTCCCGATGGAGAAACAACCCAGTGACCACACCGGGCACTCGCGATGGTCTCAGAACTGCCTCAAAACGCCCATATAAGAAACTTGCACGAGAAGACAGAGCCGCCGAGCTGTATTGCCGAACACCCACGTCTTCCTTGCGGAGAACGATCTGGGCAGGCCCGTAACCACTAGTAACGAAGTTCGATGGCCTGAAGAGGGCGAGATTTCCTGGGAATGTGTCATCCCGCAGTTTCCACAAACAGAGATCCGGCCTGCGGAAGTCATCGAAGAACTCGAATGAGTCGGTTTCCACGTCTCTTGCAGCGACGGAGCTTGTCGCTGATGGTACGCCTCGCCAAGACATGCGCGGCACTGCGACCCAAGGCGAGTCATCAAACCGCAGCTTGCGGCTGCGCGCTGGTTGTTCGGCGGATGCCTTATCGGCTGAGTCGTCCAAGAACCGGTGCCCCAGGTCCTCACGGTAGGGATATGGGCTCGGAGGCGGTACGCAGCGAAGGAACTCACAGAGACGCTTCCATATCCTTGGGGCCCGAGAAGGCAGTACCAGCGCCCGCGCCCGCCACTCTCTTATCCCACCGTCAGATTGGGCCACTGAAGTCGCGTACGCCTCGTCAAGACAATCGTCTGTCGTGCGGATGAGCGCTGGTTCGCAGTCTCCAATGATCTCTGGGCCGTCGACAGTCAAGATCAAGCGACCATCCGGATAGAGTCCGGCCAGCTGTTCAACATGGTCCCTAAGGCCCGCAACGTTGACGTAGGCGTCGAACATGCGCTCAGGATCGCGCCGAAGGAGCCGCTGCATCTCAGCGTGTGGAAGCCTGTCAACGTCGCTACAGCAACGATATCCGAGCATTGACAGCGCCATCGCAAGTGAAGACAAGCCGGATCGGTTGGCTCCAAAAGCAAAAACCGGCCTGAGCACGGGGCGTCCGCGGAACAGTCCTGGTGTCTCACTGTTTATGACGCCGACCCGAGACAGGACTGGGAGAACGGAGTAGGAGTTGGTCGACCTCTCATCGAGCCGCTGCTCGATCACGGCCTTGGCTGTTCCATAGACCTTCAATCGACCAAACTGGTGATTCAGCCAGAGGTCGACAGGACCGCGGACGGGAAGAGACCGCAAGAGCTTCTCCGCTCCGCTCCTGGAGAGCACATAACCGGACAGATACCACAGGCCCCGAAAGGGAGAGAACAACGAAGGGGACACCCAGACCTTCTGAGCTCCGTAGTCGACCTCGCGGTATGACACGTAGAGAATGTCAAGAAGGGATGCATCGCCTTCAGCGGCGCGCAACTCCGACCAGGCTTGGTCAACTACACGCGCGAACCTGGGATGAAACCAGACATCGTCCTCGAGCACCATCGCGTATGCGTGGTGGCCGGATGCAATCTGTCTCCACACGTCGATGTGCGAGCACGCGACGGCAATCTCTTGCGGGCTCATATCGATGCGCTCGTCGAGATCGAGTCGGTCGGGCGATGCGAGCGGATGAGGATCCACAAACAGTTGGTCACCGAGGGTGTATGTGGACTCAACGAGTCCTTCTCGCGGATGGTCGTGATGTTCACGAGCGTCCACGGCCGACACCCGAGTCGCTCGACGCGAAAGCGGCAGCCCTGACGCGTCAAGCACGTTATCCAGTTCATCGACCATCCGACGCCAGCGATTGGGCTGGCGGTCGAGATTGATCACGAAAACGTGCTCTATCGCCGCGCCGCCTTGGGTTAGAGAGTCTCTAAATGCTCTGCATTGTTGCCTTCCGAGAAGGCGGCGTGTCCGCAAAGCGAAGCGGTACACGATCCCGAGGGTTGTGCTTGGGAGCCGAAGGAGATTCACGGCGGTCCGACACGAGATGGGGTAACGGACCTCATCGCAAGACACGCTTCCGGTTCGACAGCCGCCAGTTCCTAGCGTCAGCGCGGTAGCTCAGTGGCCAAACGCTGGTGGCAAACCGCTCCCAATTTTGTACGACCATCAGCGCCAGGCCGGTGTCAGTCTCGTCACAGATGAGCGCCTGCGCAACGAGGCTCGCTGTGAGGTTGCCTGGACCGGTCGTAGACTGAATCTCCGGGAGTTCTCCGGATGCCATCCCATTAAGAATCCCCGTTGACCGCTCAAGGGCACGAAGGACGATCGGGTGTTCTGGTGGAGCGATTAGTGGGTTATTGTTGAAGTAGAAGATCCAGTTATGCGAATCCGCTCCAGGTCTTGTAAACACCTCTGGCGGCACCATTGCGTCGGACAGGACGTCATAGCAGAGTGGATGCAGTTTTAGACGTCCGTCGTCAAAGAGCACACCCAGACTCTGACCACTGTAAACGTCGTCAGCGTCAACGTAACATCCGCCACGCAAGCCGACATAGCACAATCGAAAGTAATCGGATCGCATTGCAGGGTGGTAGCAGGCATCGAGCGCTTTGAGATGACGAGACTCCATGTTGTCCGCGACGAAGCATCTCGCCGACGAGTCATCAAAGCACGCCAGTGCGAATCCCGCGCGACGAAGTTGCTGCCAGGATTTCATGCAGATCCTGACGTCGTCGGGAACCTCGAAGGGAGTGTCCCAGAATTGAATGATCCTCTTCGGAACTGACGTACTTGCGTATCGATCGTTTGGTCGCGAATCAACTGGGCATTGAACGAGGTCTCGGACGAAACTCGACCGAAAGCCGTCGTCTTCTGAGCGCAAGATCGCGGCCGATTCATGATTCACGACTAGCGAGAATATATCAAGGGATTTTCGGTCGGAGTACACCTGCGGATCTCGACCCGGCAGTCTCTACTGCGGTAACCACAGCAGGGCCCAGCCACAGCTGGCTCCCCTCACCGATAACATCGGCGGCCATCCCTGCGCAGCCCCGCGAGGCATAGGCCTCGGTCTGACACCCGCTGCAGCTGCGGGAACCCGACCGGATGTCGGTGAAGGTCGGGCTCCGTAGCTGATCGGCGATGTGTGTCTGCCGGACTCTCACAGCCTTTGAGCCGGAGACGTGGCACAACTGGCCGCTGCGCTGGTGTGGTGCCGGGAGCGCCCCAAGAGCCGCCCCTTCGTGTGCTTCGACGAGCGCCTCCGAATCGCCGCTTCCGTCGTCGGGTTCGGTTCGGCCCTAGCTCGACATCGCGCGGGCGAGGGTTGTAACGTGGCGCAACCAATCGGCAACCCGGTTCCAACTGGCGATGTTCTGGTCCACCAGTTCTTCGAAGCAGTCAGGGCTCCGGCCATCAGAGCGTCGATTTTGCGATGTGGACATGGAGGTGTCATGCCCCATCTTCTCCGATCCAGACAACCTACTGGCAGTGGCGATTACCGGGCCGCGCGCGTAAGCGAGCGGGCAATCAGAGACAGCATGAACACTATTGGGGGGAGTGCCTGGGTGTACGAAGGTCAAAATGCCGCCACTGATTGGCCACTTGCTTACGCGCGTGGCACAAACGGTGATACCCAATTTGCCACGGGCATCCGCCATTGGGTAACATGGCCGAATGAGTGTTGCCGCCGGACTGATCGCCGAATTTCCCAGGCCGTTGACCGAGTACCCTGACATGGCCGGCGAGCCGCTCGCCCGCGTTCTCGCCGCGCGTATCGAAGCGGAGCCGTTCAACGCAATCGCGACCGGCATCTTCATCCTTGCGATCCTGCACACGTTCGCGGCAGCTCACTTCACGGCGCTCGCCCACCGTGTGCAACATCGTCATGACGAGAAGGCGCGCGCGGACGGGCGTCTCGAAACTCGGAGTGTTGTTGCCGAGCTTCTACACTTCCTGGGCGAAATCGAAGTGGTGTTCGGTCTCTGGGCCGTGCTGCTGCTCATCGCGATTACGGGATATGTGGGATGGGACACGGCCAAGCATTACTTGAACGACACCGTCAACTACACCGAAGCCATGTTCGTGGTGGTGATCATGGCGCTTGCCTCGACGCGTCCCATCATCCGCTTCGCGGAAGCAGGCCTGCGCCGGTTGGCCAATGCCGGCGGCGCCACACCCGCCGCCTGGTGGGTGACGATCCTGACGATCGGGCCCATTCTTGGGTCGTTCATTACTGAGCCAGCCGCGATGACAATCTGTGCGCTGCTCCTGGCGCGCCAATTCTACGACCTGCAGCCGGGCACCCGGCTGAAGTACGCGACCTTGGGCGTCCTCTTTGTGAACGTCTCAATCGGCGGGACGTTGACGCACTTCGCCGCGCCTCCCGTGCTCATGGTCGCACGCCCATGGGGATGGGACACGCTCTTCATGCTGACTCATTTTGGGTGGCGGGCCGTCATCGCCATCGCCGCGTCGACGCTCACATACTTTCTGCTGTTCAGACGCGAGCTGAGCGCGTTGGCCGCGCGGGCGCCCGTAGTCGACGTTGAGCAACCGGACGAGGAGGCCGCCGGGCAAGCGCTCCTGCCGGTTCCGGCCTGGCTGACGGTGGCGCATCTGATGTTCATAGCCTGGACCGTCATCAACGCGCATTACCCCGCGCTGTTCCTGGGGGGATTTCTGTTTTTTCTGGGATTCGCTCGAGCGACTGCGGTCTATCAAAGTCGCATCGAGCTGAAGACGCCGCTGCTGGTCGGCTTTTTCCTGGCCGGACTGGTCATCCACGGCGGTCTGCAAGGATGGTGGATCGCGCCGGTGCTCGGGAGCCTTTCGGAGGCGCCCTTGTTTCTCGGTTCAGCGCTGCTGACGGCCTTCAACGATAACGCGCTGATCACCTTCCTCGCGACGCTGGTGCCCAACCTGGATGATCAGCTCAAGATCGCTGTGGTCGGGGGCGCGGTGGTGGGCGGCGGGTTGACGGTGATTGCCAATGCGCCGAACCCCGCCGGTCAGGCGCTGCTCAACCGCTTCTTCGGCGGAACCATCTCTCCCGTCGGCTTGGCGCTCGGCGCGCTGGTGCCGACGCTGATAGCGGCCGCGGTGTTTCGTTTCTTCTAGCGTTTAGTCAGACCAGGCGATTACCGGGCCGCGCGCGTAAGCGAGCGGGCAATCAGAGGCAACATGAACACTATGATGGAAGAATGTCCTGGTGTACGAAGGCCAAAATGTCGCCACTGATTGACCACTTGCTTACGCGCGTGGCCCGGTGCTGGCTGCAGAGTTTAAGTAATTGATTTAGGCGAAAAACTAACCGGGGGGAACGGCTATTCCCCCCGGCCCAGTGTTTCAATAGGAGGCTCGCGGGAGGGGGGTCCCTAGAGCTCCTGTCTTATTGTCCCGGATGCGCGAAGGACAGGATGGTTGATGGAAAGTTGCCATTTTCTTTCGCGCTTCCTACCACCCAAACACATAGCGTTCGCGGCGCAGATCGGCGCCCCCGCGCAACGTGCCGGTCTTGGGGTTGACGCCAACGGCCACTACGCCGGTGCTGACCCCGTAGGGCCCCACTACCTTCAGGATATGGCCGCGCGCGCGCAGCTCATCGAGCACCGCCGGAGCAATCCGGTCCTCGACTTCCAGCACGCCCGGCTGACTTTTGTGATCGTCAAAGGAGCTGTGCGGGTGCAGGGAATTGATCCGCGGCGCTTCGAGCGCCGGTTGAATCTCCATCCCAAACACCAGCAGGTTTAGGAGAACATTTAGAATCTGCTGATCCTGACTGTCGCCGCCCGGAGTGCTCATGGCCAGAAACGGCTTGCCGTCCTTGAGCAGAACCGTCGGCGTCAGCGTGGTGCGTGGACGCTTTCCTCCGACCAGGACATTCGGGCTGGAGGCATCCAGGTCGAAAACCTGCATTCGGTTTCCCAGTGGAACTCCGGTGTCTCCGGCAACAAAGGCGCCGCCCAGCAGCCAGCCTGAACTAGGCGTGCTGCTAAACAAGTTTCCAAAGTTATCTACGACGTCGACGCAGGTCGTGTCGGCCGGCTCGGATCCGCCCGGATTGCCTTGCGATCGCGGATAGTAGCGGCCGGCCGGGGCCTGCACATCTGGATCAAACGGATACGGGTCGCCGGGCCGCTGCTCTTGCGACGCTCGTGCGCCGATGAGCTTGCGCCGCTCGGCGGCGTACGCCTTTGACAACAGGCCTGCCATCGGGACGCGCGCAAACTGCGGGTCGCCGTAATAGGTGTTGCGATCGGCGTAGGCCAGCTTGATGGCTTCGTGAACATTGTGAATCGTGTCGGCCGAACCAGGCTGGCTGGCCTTCAGGTCGATTCCTTCCAGAATGTTGAGCGCCTGCAGCAGTACGGCGCCCTGATTCCACGGGCCGGCTTTATAGACGTCGTAGCCGTGAAACTGCGTCGTCACGGGCTTTTCGACGCGTCCGTGATACTGCGCCAGATCTTCATACTCGAGGACACCACCAGCGGCGCGACTGGCCGCCGCGATTCGGCGGGCGATACTGCCGCGGTAAAACGCATCGCGCGCGGCGCCAATTGCCGCGCGGCGATTGCGTGTGCGCTTCCAGACGCGCCGCTCAGCAGCGGTGATGGCTCGCAGCGTGCGCGCCAGGTTAGGCTGCCGGAAAATCTCGCCGACGTCCGGGATCTTTCCCTCCGGATAATAAGTCTTCATCGTCGACTCGTACGGCTCGCAGTTCTTCCGCTCCGAGGCGAGATAGTTCCGCAGGAATTCATACATCGGAAAGCCGTCGGCCAATTCGATAGCCGGCGCCAGGACCTGCTCGAGACGCATCGTTCCGAAGCGGTCCAGCGCCAGCGCCATCGCATCCAGGACGGCCGGAACAGTCGCCGCCAACGGTCCGTTGGAATCGATCTTTCCCTTGGATCGAAACAAATCGACCGACGCCGCGCGCGGCGCGGTGCCCTGCCCGTTGATGACGACCACTTCGCGTGATTTTGCGTCGTAAATAATCGTGGGAGCTTCGCCGCCGAAGCCGAAATGCGAAATTTCAACGACGGCGGCAGCAAACACGGATGCGACACCGGCATCGATGGCGTTGCCCCCTTGCTGCAGGATGCGGACTCCGGCGGCAACCGAGTAATGCCGGCCAGCGGCGACAATGCCACGCTGACCGACGATCTCCGGGCGCATGGTGGCCGTTCGCGCCGGCGGGGTCGGCGGGGTTTGAGAAAACCCCGGCGGCGCCAGTAACCCGAGCAACACCAGAACTGCGGCAGCCAAGTGAATTAAACGGATTGCGCCGGATTGGGTTCGAGTTGAACTCATCAGCGCCAATCTAAGCCATCAATCCGTGTTAATCCGTTGCGGAAAATTATTGGAACGAAGTTCGCCATGCTGTCAATTGCCAAAATCGTTGAGTTTTGATCATCGTTCTTCGGGCAATTAGAAGATGGCCCACAACAATGCAGCGCGGATTAACACGGATTAAACGGATTAGGCGGCTTGGGTATGAGTTGAACTCATCAGCAATTAATCCGTGTTAATCCGTGTTAATCCGTTTAATCCGCGCTAAGGCGCAAGTACCATATCGCCCACAACTATTATTGGAACGAAGTTCGCCATGAATAATCCGGGCTAGTCCTTCGGATCACTCGTGATCGACTTGACCGTATCCGCACCGGCTTCCACGGCCCCTGCAATCGCTCCGGCGGCGCTGCCGATTGTTTGGGTGATCGGTGTGAAGATGTTCCGAGTCCGGCGCCGAGTCTTGCGGGCTCGGGCTGGAGCGGCCTTGCTCGCCGCGGCCTTTGCGGAGCGCCGAACTGGCCGTGCGGCTTTGCGGCCTTTCGCGGCGGTGCTCTTTCGCGAGGCGGTCGATTGCCGGCGTGCCGAACTGGTTGCCTTTTTGACGGCGCGCTTGGCGGTCTTGACGGCGCGCTTGGCGGTCTTGGTGGCGCGCTTGGCGGTGCTGGTAGCGCGATTTGTGGTCTTGCCGCCCTTGGTGGCCTTCTTGCGTTTCTTTGCAACTGCCATGATGGTGATCCTCCCGGTTGAGTTTAGATTAGCTTAGCGTGGGTTTTCCAAGAAACAAGAAAGTTCGGTTGTTGAAAACAGGGGTCAGGCTTCAGGCGTCAGGGGGTCGAGGCTTCAGCGGAGTCAGCCGATTTCGGATTGGGGAACCAATCCGCAATCCACAATTCCCTGACCCCTGAACCCGGAACCCTGGCCCCTGACAGCCTCTGGAGCGCCTCGCTATACTTCAGGAGTGAAGAAGAACTTGAGCCCCGCCCCGGATGCCAGCGACTCGGCACGCGAGGCCGGCCTGCGCTACGTCAACGATGCGATCCCGGGCATCCGGCGGAAGCGGTCGGGTAAGGGTTTTTCCTATCGCGACGAACGGGGCCAGTTGATTCGTGATCAACACGCACTGCGGCGGTTCAAGTCCCTGGTGATTCCACCGGCCTGGACCGATGTCTGGATCTGTTCGTTGGGAGAATGCCATATCCAGGCGACGGGCCGCGATGCACGCGGCCGCAAGCAGTACCGTTATCACCCCGACTGGCGCAAGGTCCGCGACGAAACCAAGTTCGACCGGATCATCGGATTTGCGCGCGCGTTGCCGGAAATCCGCAGCCGCGTGGACGAAGATCTCGCACTGCCCGGCCTGCCGCGGCGCAAGGTCCTGGCCACGGTGGTACGGTTGCTGGAAACGACTCTGATCCGAGTGGGCAACGAAGAGTACGCGCGCGCCAACCGATCGTTTGGTCTGACCACTATGCGGGATCAGCACGTGGATATCGCCGGGGCTACCTTGAAGTTCGAGTTTCAGGGAAAGTCCGGAAAGCGCCATAACATCCGCGTTACGGATCGCCGCCTGGCGACAATCGTCAAGCGTTGCCGCGACCTGCCCGGCTACGAATTGTTCCAGTACATCGACGAAGCGGGCACTCGACAGTCGATCGATTCTTCCGACGTCAACGGATACTTGAAGGACCTAAGCGGGGAGGAGTATACGGCTAAGGATTTCCGCACGTGGGCCGGAACGGTGCTGGCCGCCCTGGCCTTGCAGGAATTCAAATCATTTGATTCGCACGCTGAGGCCAAGAAAAACATCTTGCGCGCGATCGAAGCGGTGGCCGAACGGCTGGGGAATACACCGACGATCTGCCGCAAGTGCTATATCCACCCACTGGTGATCGAAACGTACATGGAGGGCTCGCTGCTTGACACGCTTCAACAACGAACGCAGCAGGAATTGACCGAATCGCTGGCCGGGCTCAAGCCTGAAGAGGCGGCCGTCGTAGCCCTTCTGCAGCAACGCCTCTCCCGCGAAAGCCGGCAGAGCAAGGCCGGATGACCGAACCTGAGTCCGCTACCGTCCAGCAGATTGAATCGCGACAGGACGTCCAGAAGGCCCTGCAGCAGTCCACAGGCGCAAAGGCTCCTCGGCGCAGCGAGCCGATCCGTCCGCAACAGAAGGCTTGGCTCGGAACCTCCGCGCTGCTGGTCGTCATTTTTGGCATCGCCTATTACGCGCTCCGCGCGGATCTGCTTACGTTTCCGCAGAGTGTCGAACCCACGGTGCAGCGGCCACACTCGGTCTTTTGCTGATTGCTCTTGTCTTCGGCATTGCCAAAGCCATCGACGCCTACATGGTCGATTCACTCGACAACGCTGCGGCTCGCTACAACCTGCGCCGCGTGGTCCGGCTGGCGCTGGCGCTCATCGTTGTGGTCATCGCGTTGTCGGTCGTCGTCCGAAACTGGTACACGGCCTTTGTGTCTCTCGGCCTGATCTCGCTGATCCTGGGATTTGCGCTGCAAACGCCGATTACAAGCTTCATCGGCTGGATCTATATTCTGGTTCGCCGCCCCTATCGCGTCGGCGACCGCATCCGCATCGGCGAGGCCACCGGCGACGTCATCGACGCCAGTTATCTGGACACGACTCTTTGGGAATTCGGCGGCCAGTACCTGTCTACCGATCACCCCAGCGGGAGGACTATCAAGTTTCCCAACTCCACGGTGCTAAACTCGCCGGTCTACAACTATTCGTGGCCCTTGTTTCCATACATCTGGAATGAAATCAAGTTCCAGATCGCCTACGAAAGCGATTTGGAATTTGTAGCTACGACACTACAGCAATTGGCCGAGGAGCAACTGGGCGAAGCGATGCTCGAACGGGTGCGGGCCTATCGCGATTTGCTGGCACGAACCCCCGTCGACGAACTCACCGTGCAGGAGCGCCCCGTTGTGATATTCCGGCCGAGCGACAACACCTGGCTGGAAGCGATCGTCCGTTTCCTCGTTTCTCCAAAGGAGGCAGGCCGGGTCAAGGCTGCCTTGACGCGAAAAATGCTGGCCCGGCTCAACGAAGAACCGGAGCGCGTCCTGTTCCCAAAGAGCAATGCTCGTTGAAAGCGGGGGTCAGGCTTCAGGAGTCAGGGAATTGCGACGCCCTTAATCGGCAATCAATCCGAAATCCGCAATAATCCGCAATCCGCAATTCCCTGACCCCCGACCCCTGAAGCCTGACCCCCGCTTTTTACGCTTGACTAAAAGCAAACAGTGTCCAAAATTAAGGGAATCGAGAGGCAACCGATCCACTGAAACAGGAGGTTCCAAATGAGGTCCCCGCTCTTTCTCCGCTGCTTTGCTGTGCTCTTCATCGTGTCAGTCCTGGCCGTTCCGCTCCTGGCGCAAAGCGGAAGAGGCAGCATCAACGGTCTGATTACCGATGCGACCGGCGCGGTCGTTCCGGGTGTCGAGGTCGTTATCACCGACCAGGCAACCGGTGTAGAAACCAAAGCGCTGACAACCGACGCGGGCGTGTATCGGGCGCCCTATGTCAGTCCCGGAAAATACAAGATCACGGCCTCGCTTCCGGGATTCAAGACGGCGGTCGCCGAAAACGTCGAAGTCGGCGTCGGCCAGACCGTCAATGTCGATTTCAAACTGGAAATCGGCGAGGTCTCCGAACAGGTGACGGTTTCATCGGTTGGACCGCTTCTGGAAACGTCTACGCCGGAGATCGGAATCAACACTACGGAGAAAGAAGTGCATACCTGGCCCATCCTCGTCGGTGACGGGACACGCCAGTTGCAGCAATTCATCTTCACGAGCATGCCTGGCACGCAAGGCGGCACGTTTGAAGGGACGATCAACGGCGGCCAAGCCTACAGCCATGAAATCCTCATCGACGGGATCACGATCGGACGATACGATCTCAATGGCGGGAGCAACAATGAATTTACGCCGACGATGGATGCCGTCAGCGAGTTCAAGCTGCACACCGGCGCCCTCTCCTCCCAGTATGGCAACACGCAGACGGCCCTTGCCAACTTCGGGCTGAAGTCAGGAACCAACGCCTATCACGGAACCGCTTTCTGGTTTCACCGCAATAAATCTCTCAACGCCAATTCCTGGGGCGGCAATCGCCTCGGACGGAAGAAAGCCCCCTTCCTGGAGAATAATTTTGGCGCAACGTTCGGCGGCCCGATCATCAAGGACAAGACGCACTTCTTTGTGTCCTACGAGGGCGACCGGTTCAACGATCAGACGATTTCCGGAAGCTTGGACTCCATGCCGATCGCGGCGTTTAGGCAAGGCAATTTTGCCCGGCTGCTCGATCCCGCTTTCACGCGGGACGCGCGCTCGGGGACTGTCGTTGGTACGGACGCTCTCGGACGCAACATCGTTTTCGGGCAGCTCTACGATCCAACCTCGGCGCGGCTGGTCGGCACCACCTGGGTTAGAGACCCGTTCCCTGGAAACGTTATTCCAAGTAATCGCATCAGCGCCGTAACACTCAACGCGCTCAAGCACGACATCCCGCTTCCCCAACTGGATCTGTTCCGGTTCAATGCTGCGCGCGTAAACCCCGGCCAGCCGATTCTGACCATCGACAACTTCGGCCTAAAGATGGATCACGTCCTGAACGGCAGCCACAAGATGGCGGGAAGCGTCACGCATAATGATCGGAGCCGATTGCGCTACAACGGCGGTTATCGGCCCCCCGGAATCGGGATCCCCGGCCCGGCGGCTGTCGGTGATCGAACGCAGGCAACTCCAGGGGTTGTCGTTCGATTGAGTGAAGACTGGACGGTGAGCCCGACCATGCTGAACCACATCGCAATCGGCTACAACCGGTTCCGCAACGCCAACCAGTCCAATTCATTCGTCAAGGATGGGCGTAACTGGGCCCAGGCGCTGGGCTTGGTGAACGTCGGGAGCGCAACCTTTCCGCAAATTTCATTTGGAGGAAACAACACGACGCTTTCGGGTGGCTACGGGGCGCTTGGCGACGGCGGGACCAGCAACAATCCCAACGGGAGCGTCGTCGTTCTCGATGACTTCACCTGGCTGCGCGGCGCGCACAGCTTCCGGTTAGGTGTCGAGCATCGACGCTACTTCCTCAACGCGCAGTCCACGTTCTCAACCGGCAGTTACGCCTTCCACAGCGAGAACACTGCAGCGCCGGGCTTTACCAACCAGACGGGCTTTGGCTACGCAAGTTTTATGTTAGGAGCAGTGCGCAACGCCGGATTGGGAATCCCATTGGTAAATTTTGGGACGCGCTCGCGGACGACCGGCTTCTACCTGCAGGATGACTGGAAGGTGCGCCCGAATCTCACGCTGAATCTCGGAGTGCGCTGGGACATCCCGACGCCCTTTACGGAAGCGGCCAACCGGATGTCCGGCCTGGATCCGACCAAGCCGAACCCGGGCGCTGATGGCTTCCGCGGAGCCCTGGTGTTCGTCGGAGACTGTTCAGCTTGTATCGGGCGAAACGCTTTCACGGAAACCAATTACAAACAGGTCGCGCCACGCGTTGGCTTTGCGTACGCGGCAATGAATAACAAGTTCGTCCTGCGCGGAGGCTACGGTATCAACTTTAGCCCTCCGATCCTGGATGGTTTTAATTTCCCGTACACAGCGGGGTTCAATGGGTCCAATCCGTACATTGCCCGCTCGGGTCGCTTTCTGGAAGATCCCTCGTATTTCTGGGATACTCCCTACAAACCGTTTACCCAGGTCCTTCCGAATTTCAATCCGGCCCAGCGTAACGGCGACAGCATCGGGTGGTACCAACCCGAGACCAAGCAATTGCCCTACGTGCAGAATTGGAATCTGGGCGTCCAAATGGAAGCCCCCTGGAAGACAAAATTGGAAATCAACTATATAGGCAACAAAGGGACCCATCTGAACGAGGACAACTACGAGGGCGCCCTCAATATGGTTGATCCCAAATGGCTCTCGTTGGGAAACAAGCTTCTCGATAACATCAATCTGCATCCCGATATTCCGAAGCCCTACCCGAGTTTCACGGGAACGGTGGCCCGGGCGCTCCGGCCTTTCCCCCAGTTTGAAACCCTCGAAGCGCATCGCCTCAACGGCGGGTCCTCGAAGTACCACTCGCTGCAGGTGACAGGAATCAAGCGGAGCACCTCGGGTCTGAGCTTTCTGGCCGCCTATACATTCTCGAAAGCGCTGGCAACGTCCGATACTGCGGGCCCGGGCGTGTACGACTACGGTCAGAATTACTACAACCGCAGATCGGACTACTCGGTGACACTGTTCCATGTTCCGCAGGACCTGAAGCTCACCTGGATTTATGAGTTTCCGTTCGGCCCAGGCCGGCCGAGGCTGCAGACGGGTGTTTTGAGCCGCGTGCTGGGAGGATGGACGGTGAGTTCGATTCAGCGGTATCGTTCCGGACCGCCTGTGTCGATTTCCGGGGCCAACTTCGACGGTCAAGCGCTGTTTGGTCCTGGGGGCTTCCGCGGCGATGTTCTGTTGCCGCGCAACCAGCAGGTCCTGGGTAAGGAACCGAGTGACGTGAATCCGATAGGAGGGACGCCGTATCTCAATCCTGCTGCCTTCGGTGCTCCGCCGGCAACATCCAGGAACGTTCCGATCCGGTTCGGAAACGCTCCGCGATACCTACCCGATCTGCGAGGGTTCGCGATCTACAGCGAGGACCTTTCGTTGATCAAGCAGACGCACCTGGGCTTCCGCGAAGGCGCCAACTTCGAACTTCGGATGGATGTTGTTAATCTGTTCAACCGAGTTCGGATGGGCGGCCCCATCACGAATGTAACCGACCCGCAATTTGGCAAGATTTTCGGCAAGGCCGGCGGGCCACGCCAAATCCAGGTCGGAGCGCGGATTTCGTTCTAGCTCGGAGTCGAATGTAGGTTTTGGGGACGGCTGGCAGCCGGCTGAATCAGGCCGGTTGCCAGCCGTTTTTGTTACGGTGGCACCGGCCGCCTGGCCGATGGTTTTTTCAGATGCCCACCCCATCATTAGCATTACAACTCTAAATCACAAATTGTGACTCCAGGGTTGTGGGGGCCTAGGTACCCAAGAAAAACACACCGGCCAGGCGGCCGGTTTCACTCCTATCATCGCTGTACTGAACATTGGCGCCACTGTTGTTTTGTGGTACCGACAACCGCGGAATGGCCACTTTCGTCTTGACTAACTCCGTGGAAAGGCACAAATTAGGGGGATCGAGAGGCAACCGTTTTACGTGAATCAGGAGGTTCCAATGAAGTCTCCGCTGTATCTTCGCGGTCTCGCAGTGCTCTTTGTTTTTTCAGTCCTGGCCCTTCCGTTGTGCGCGCAGAGCGCGCGCGGCACCATCAACGGCGCAGTCAAGGACGCCACCGGCGCGGTCGTGCCCGGCGCCGAGGTAGTCATCGTCAACAAGGACACCGGAGTCGAGACAAAAACGCTGACGACCGATTCCGGCGTCTATCGTGCGCCATACCTGACTCCAGGCAAGTACAAGATCTCGGTCTCGCTGCCCGGTTTCAAAACCGCCGTGGCAGACAACGTCGATCTGGGAGTAGCCCAAGTGCTCGACGTCGACTTGACGCTGGAAGTCGGCGAGGTCTCCGACACGGTGACCGTCTCGTCGGAGACGCCTCTTTTAGAAAAAGGCACTTCTGAAATCGGCATCAACACCACCGAGAAGGAAGTCCACACCTGGCCCATTCAGGTCGGCGATGGAACGCGGCAGTTGCAGACCTTCATTTTCAACAGCCTGCCTGGAACCCAGGGCAACGAATTTGCCGGAACCATCAACGGCGGCCAATCCTACAGCCACGAGATTCTGATCGACGGCATCTCGATCGGCCGCTTCGACTTGAATGGCGGCAGCAACAACGAATTCACGCCGACCATGGACGCCGTCAGCGAATTCAAACTGCAGACCGGCGCGCTGTCCTCGCAGTACGGAAACACGCAGACGGCCCTGGCCAACTTCGGGCTGAAGTCCGGTACCAACGATTTCCATGGCAGCGTTTTCTGGTTCCACCAGAATTCAGCCCTCAACACCCAATCGTGGGCCGGCAACCGCCGCGCGACAGCCGCGCAAAGAAAGAAAGCTCCCAACAAGCTGAATAACTTCGGCGCGGTCTTCGGCGGTCCCATCATTCGGGATCGGACACATTTCTTCTTTTCCTATGAAGGCAACCGCCAGGCCAATTACACCATCAGCGGCACCAACACGATTCCCAACTCCGAGTTCCGCAAGGGGAACTTTGCGCGATTGCTCAACCCAGCCTTTACGACCAATCCCCGGTCGGGGACCGTCATCGGAACCGACGCGCTGGGCCGGCCCGTGGTCTTCGGCCAGATCTACGATCCCTTCAGCTCGCGCCTACTGCCCGATGGCACTTGGATCCGCGATCCTTTCCCGGGCAACGTCATTCCGGAAAATCGCTTCAGCCAGGTCACGCGAAACGTGCTCCGGCACGACATCCCCAACCCGATCTTTGATCAACTGTTCCGGTTCAATAATCCGCGCGTCGGCGGCTGCTGCCCCGAATTGATCATCGACAACTTTAGCATCAAGCTCGATCACGTCTTAAACCAGAGCCACAAGATGGTTGGTTCGTACACGCTCAACGACCGCTACCGGCGGCGTTATGGCGGTGGCGGCACGCCGCAATTGGGGGGAGTACAGATCCCGGGTCCGGCCGCCGCCGGCGACAAGACGCAGACCACTCCGGGTGGCCTCATCCGTTTTGCGGAAGACTGGACGGTCAGCCCGACCATGCTGAATCACTTCGCATTCGGCTATAACCGCTTCCGCAACGCCAATGTGTCGAACTCGTTTTTGTCGGGAGTCAACTGGACCAAGGAGCTCGGGCTGCGCGGCGTCGGTTCCAACACTTTCCCCCAGATCAGCTTCAGCGGCCTGAACACGACGCTCAGTCCAGGCTACGCGCGGCTGGGCCACGGCGGCACCGGTGACGCTCCCAACGGCAGCGCGATCGTCTCCAACGACTTCAGCTGGATAGTCGGATCTCACAACCTGAAGATCGGCGGCGAGCACCGCCGCTATTTCCTCAACGAGCGGAGCGTTCAGAACTGGGGATCGTACGCCTTCCACAACGAAAACACTGGACTGCCGGGATTTACAATCTCGACCGGGTTTTCCTACGCCAGCTTCCTGCTTGGCACGGCGCGCAGCGCCGGTCTGGGCATTCCGCTGCTGACACCCGGAATCCGCTCGCGCACGACGGCCTTCTACGTGCAGGACGACTGGAAGGCCACTCCGACGCTGACCCTGAATCTGGGACTGCGCTGGGATATTCCGGAGCCGTTCCGGGAGGTGGCCAATCGCATGTCCGGTTTGAATCCAACGAAGCCCAATCCGGGCGCCGACGGATTCCCCGGCGCCTTCGAGATGTTGGGCGACTGCAAGGGCTGTTCAGGGCGAACGACCTTTACGGACACCTACTGGGGTGAAATCGGGCCGCGCATCGGTCTTGCCTGGGCGCCCAATAGCAAGCTGGTCATCCGCGGCGGCTACGGCATCAACTATCATCCGCCGCTGCAGGACGGTTTTGATTTCCCGTATTTCGAGGGGTTCAACGGCTCCAATCCGATCAACCCGCGCACGGGCCGCTTTCGCGAGGATCCCAGTTACCTGTGGGACACCCCGTACAAGCCCTTTACCGCGATATTGCCCAATTCGGATCCAACACTGCTCAACGGCGGCGACATCGGTTACTATCTGCCCCAAACCAAGAAGCTCCCGCGCGTGCAGAACTGGAACTTCGGCGTGCAGATGGAACTGCCCTGGAGAACGCGCCTGGAGGCCAACTACATCGGCAATGACGCCATCCGTCTGAAGGACAACTACCTGTACTCGCTCAACCAGGTCAATCCCAAGTTCCTGTCGCTCGGCGACAAGCTGCTGGACGACATTGCCGATCATCCGGAAATCAAAAAGCCGTATCCGAGTTTTCAAGGAACCGTGGCGCAGGCCCTGCGGCCGTTCCCGCAATACCAATCGGTAACGACGCACCGGCTCAACGACGGCTATTCCAGCTACAACTCGCTGCAGATGACCTTCACGCGGCGTACAGAGAACCTCAGTTTCCTGGCTGCGTATACGTTCTCAAAGGCCCTCAGCAATGCGGATTCGGCCATTGGGTACGGTGGAGGTTATGGGCAGGATTTCTACAACCGCAAGGGCGACTACTCCGTCAGCAGCTTCAATGTGCCGCACGACGTCAAGCTGACCTGGATCTACCAACTGCCGTTTGGTCCTGGGCAGCGTTGGGCACAGGGGGGCCTCTGGGGCAAAGTGGCGGGCGGCTGGACCTTCAGCGCCATCCAGCGTTATTCCTCGGGCGGGCCGCTGTCGATCGGCGGGGGCAGCTTTGACGACCAGGCTCTGTTTAACCCCGGCCTGTATGCCGACGTAAAGCTGCCGCGCGACAAGCAGATCATCGGCGAGAAGCCGAACAATCCGGATCCGAACAACGGCACTCCGTATTTGAATCCGGCTGCATTCGGGCCTCCTCCATTGACCGGCAACGGAGTACCGATCCGTCTGGGCAATGCCGGACGCTTTCTGCCCAATCTGAGGGGTTTTGCGCAATGGGACGAGAACTTGTCGGTGATCAAGAAGACTGCTCTCGGATTTCGAGAAGGAGCATTCTTTGAGCTCCGCATTGACGTCGCTAACCCCATGAACCGCACCGGCATCGTGGATCCCCAAACGGATGCCAGCGATCCTGCGTCGTTCGGCCGTGTCTACGGCAAGTACGGCGGACGTCGCACGATCCAGGGCGGCGCGCGCTTTACGTTCTAACGCGTCACGCAGTACGGCTCTTCTGGCCGCGGGCAACCGCTCGGTTGCCCGCGGCTTTTTTTGCGTCCGCATATTTCCCCAAACAACACGGCACTGTTAAACTAGTGCCGCTGGCAGAGGCACAGGCATCTGTCCTGTATTACAAATTGGTGAAATCTTGAACTACGCCCGGCACACGGCATACGGCATACGGCATACGGTCCGCGGCTCTGCTGGCGCTCCATCGTCGACCTACGCCCGGCATACGGCATACGGCATACGGCATACGGTTGCGCCACTCCTCTTTCTGATCCCCCTCCTGCTGCTGGGCTGTTCAGGGCAGACACCCAAGTCAACGGCCGCGGCTCGCGGCGATCTGAATGTCCTTCTGATCACGATTGACACATTGCGGGCCGACTACCTGTCGTGTTATGGCAAGAAGGGAATCCAGACACCGCATCTGGACGGTCTGGCCCGGCGCGGCGTGCGCTTTGCCCAGGCGTTTGCGCAAGTGCCGCTGACGTCGCCGTCCCATGCGTCTATTCTGACGGGCGCATATCCCCAGGTTCACAAGCTGCGCGACATCGGCGGCTTCCTGCTCGATGACAAAGTGCCGACGCTGGCTACGGTGACTCGCTCGGCCGGACTCCAGACGGCTGCCTTTGTCGGATCGGCCGTGCTGAACCGGCGCTTCCGTCTGGACCGCGGTTTTGAGACCTACAACGACGACATGGGCGCCCAGGCAGCCAGCGACAAGGGTAACGAAAAACTTCCCGGCATTGTGGCCGAAGTCCGCGCCGAAGTCGTTACCGACCGGGCCATAGCCTGGCTGAATTCAGCGCTGGAGCGCGGCACCGCAACAACGCCGGCGAAGAACTTCTTTCTGTGGGCCCATTACTACGATCCGCATTTCCCTTATGATCCGCCGCCGCCGTATCGAACCGGCCAGGATCTGTACGGCGGGGAGATTGCCTACACCGATGCGCAAGTTGGCCGGCTGCTCGAGTTTCTGCGCCAGAGCGGACTGCAGGATCGCACCCTGGTCGTGTTTCTGGCCGACCACGGAGAGAGCCTCGGAGAACACGGCGAATTCACTCACGGCGTTTTTCTGTACGACTCGACCATGCACGTTCCGCTGATTGTCGCCGGGCCGGGCATTCCAGCCGGCCGTGTCGTTACCCAGCAGGTCCGCTCGATCGACGTGATGCCGACGGTCACCGCCTTGCTCGGCGTCAACGCCGGCGGCCAGGTTCAAGGAGCGAGCCTCGTGCCGGCCCTGGTCGAAGGAAAGCCCGTCCGCACCAACTATTGCTACATGGAAACGCTGTACCCGAAGACCAATATGGGCTGGTCGGAACTGCGCGCCATGCGCACCGAGCCGTGGAAGCTGATCATGGGCCCGAAACCCGAGTTGTACCGCCAGGCCGACGACCGGCCGGGAGCACGCAACGTCGTAGCCAGCTTCCCCGCCGAGGCAGACCAGTTGCAAAAGAAAATCTGGGAAATTGCGGGACCTCCAGAGATGGCCGCGAAAGTCCAGATGCAGCCCATCGACGAACAGACCCGCCAGGAATTGCAGTCGCTCGGATACGCCAGCGCCGGCGCCAGCCGGGAGTTGCGCATCGACATGTCCGGGCCGGATCCAAAGGACCGCGTCGCCATTCTTCGCCTTCTTGAGCAGGCCACCGCGCACATGAACCACGACCGTTTTGCCTCCGCAGTCCCGCTGCTTTATGACGCGGTGCGGCAGGATCGCACCAATCCACAACTGTACCAGCACCTGGGCGTGTGCTTTGAGCGGTCGCGGCAGTTCCAGAAGGCGCTTGAGACCTACCGGCTTGCCATCGACAATAAGGCGACTACCGACCGCACCTACGCTTCGCTCGGTAAGACTTATGTGCGGTTGGGCGACCTGCCGCACGCCGTCGAAGCCATGGAGCAGTCAGCGCGAATCAATCCAGTGGACCTTGACAACCTGATCAATCTGGCCACTGCGTATCTGCAGTTGGGCAATCTTGAACAGGGCAAGCGCGTGCTTTCGGCCATAGTGGCGCAAAACGGGAAGCACGCCGGCGCGCACAACCTGCTCGGCATTTTGGAAATCCAGCGTGGCCGCGGAGAATTGGCGCAGCAACACTTTCAAAAAGCCGTCCAGTACGATCCCAATCTTGCCGAGCCCTATATGAACCTTGGACTACTGGCCCAGCGCGCAGGCCGGACGAACGAGGCCATTGAGAATTACAAACTCTTTCTTGCCAAAGCTGCCGTCAACTCCGAGAATTACCGCGAGGTGATTCCGAAAGTGAAGGCAGCGCTGGCGGAATTGAAGCAACCATGAACTACGATGGACGAGGGACAAAGGACGAAGTACGAAGGACGAAGGACGAGGGACAAAGGACTAAGGACGAAGTACGAAGGACGAGGTACGAAGGACGAGGTACGAATTACGCGTTACGAATTACAAGGCGTGTGTCGTCTGTGCTTCGTCCTTTGTCCTTCGCCCTTCGTCCTTCGTCCTTCGCCCTTAGTCCTTCGTACTTAGTCCTTCGTTCTTCGTACTTCGTCCTTTGTGCGTCGTACTTCATAGTTTGTTGGTTGCTTCTGATTGCCGCAGTGCCGCTACTTGGGGAGGCGCAGGACCCTTCGGTATTAGGGCGGGCTCAGGCCGAACTAGATCGGGGCAATCTGACGGAGGCCGCCGCGCTGTTGCGGAAAGCTCTTGAAGTCGATTCCAAAAACAAATCGGCGCATGTGGCGCTCGTCGATGCTCTGATGCGCTCCGGACACGGCGTGGAAGCCGCCGCGGCTGCGCAATCGGCACAGCGACAGTTTCCCGGCGACGGCGGTGTCACGTATGTGGCGGCGGCGGTTGCGCTAGGCACGGGAAGGTTTGAGGAAGCGAGCCGCCTGGCCAAACAGTCTCTTGCGGAAGGAAACCAGCGCGCCGAAGTTTTCAAACTGCTGGCCATGAGCCGGTTTCTGGCAGGCGACGCCGAGGGCTTCTACGAGCACATCCAGGCGGCAATCGAGCGCGACCCAAACTCGGCAGATTCGCATTACCACCTGGGGCGCTATTACTTCGAGAAAAAGATGTATACGCCTGCGATCGAGTCGTTCGGCCGGACCTCCCGGCTTGATCCCGACCACTACAAAGCCTCGTATTTTACCGGGCTTTCGCAGCAGGGTAGCGGAGAAGGAGAAGCCGCCGAGAAGAGTTTGCGCAAGGCCATCGAGATCATCGACCGGCGGAAGATCCGCTACGGCTGGCCGTTTGCCGATCTGGGAGAATTCCTGACGCAGCGCGGGCGGCTGGACGATGGCCTGGGATGGCTCTATCGCGGAACCCGCAACGACCCGGGACTTCCCTACACGCATTTGAAGTACGCAATGGCGCTGCTGCAGAAGGAACCCGGCGCCGAAGTGCAGCGCGAGATCGAGACTGCGCTCAAACTGGATCCTGCTTACACCGAGGCCTACTACCAACTGGGCCGGTATTACTCCAAAACGGGCCAGCCCGACCTCGCCCGCGAGGCGTTTGCGAAATTTCAGGAACTCCGCAACAACCCGAAACCGTCGCCGGCGGGCGTAAGAAGGCAACAACCGTAGTTGGCCAGCGAGTGGCGATGGTTTCACCGCAGAGACCCAGCGCGGCATAGCCGCAACCG
>JBPCNK010000372.1:0-11062 GCA_051001345.1 Acidobacteriota bacterium
ATCGATGCCCGAGCGCCGGGGCGACCACCCCAGCAGGTTCATCGCCCGCGAAGCATCCGCCACCAGAACCGGAGGATCGCCGGGACGCCGGGATTCCATGCTCGTGGCGATCGTCCGACCTGTCACGCGTTCGGCTGCCTGGATGATTTCACGCACCGAATACCCCCGGCCGGTGCCCAAGTTGAACGCGTCGCTGGCGCCTCCGTTCCACAACTGCTCCAGCGCCAGCAGATGTGCTTCGGCCAGATCGGTGACGTGCACGTAGTCCCGAATGCAGGTGCCGTCGCTTGTCGGGTAATCGGAGCCATAGACGACCACCGCCGCGCGTTGTCCGCGCGCTGTCTTCAGGGCCAGAGGAATCAAATGTGTCTCCGGATCGTGCGACTCTCCAAGCTGGCCCGACTCGGCGGCGCCGGCCGCATTGAAGTAACGCAGCAAAACCGACCGAAAACCGTAAGCCCGGTCGTAATGCCCCAGCATTCTTTCGATGAAGAGCTTGGTTTCACCATACGGGTTGATCGGGTTCTGAGGATGCTCCTCGGAGATGGTTGCCTCCAACGGAACGCCATAGGTAGCGCAGGTCGAGGAAAAAACGAAATGCCGCACCCCGCCGTCGAGCAACGCATGAACGAACTGGGCTGCCTTCAGGACGTTTTGCTCGACGTACTTGCGCGGATCCGTTACGGACTCACCGACCGAACAACTGGCGGCAAAGTGGAGCACACCGTCAATCCGTCTCTCGCGGACGATGCGGCCTACGATGGCCCCATCGCCGATGTCGCCTTCCAAGAGCACTCCGGGCGGAACCGCTTCCCGGTGCCCCAGCGACAAGTCGTCGATGACAACGACGTCATAGCCGCGGTGCAGCAACCAGTCGACCGCATGGCTCCCGACGTAACCGGCGCCTCCGCTGACCAGAACAGTTCGCATCCGGTCTACGATTTGCTACCGCAACGAACCCACGATGCTGCTGGCACGAGCCTCAAAATGAAACACATGCTTGTAACCGGGAAACTCGACCGGCACGGCATATTTCGCTGAGATCCGAAGTTCGCCGCCGACACCTCTGGACCGCTCGATCTTGACGTCTTTTTCCGCGATTTCAAATTTTTTGTAACGGGCCATATTCAGCAGGTCCGAATGAATTTTCTCGTCTGTCAAGCGGACGGAACCCGCGCGTTGCGCCAGCCGGGCGACCTCTTCTTCGAAATCCATCTTGTCGATGTATACGGGAATGATCATAAAGCAGACGTACCCGAACAGGAGCAAGGCCATCAGAGCCAAAAGACAGCCGACTCGACCCGCTCCGCGTTGACTGTGCCAGTTCATTGTTCGCTCCTTCAACCCCCACACGCCATTAAGGATACCGCAGATTCGCCATCGTGGGGCACTTCCCGCAATGTCGCCGTTCATCTGGCGACCGGCGACCAGCGACTGGCGACTTTTTGGCGCCTAGTCGTCCACCTTCAACACCGCCAGGAAGGCTTCCTGCGGAATCTCCACCCTCCCCACCATTTTCATCCGCTTCTTTCCTTCTTTCTGCTTCTCCAACAGTTTGCGCTTGCGGGTGATGTCGCCACCGTAGCACTTGGCGATGACGTTTTTTCGCAGCGGCTTGACGGTCTGCCGCGCGATGACCTTGCTTCCGATGGAAGCCTGCAGCACCACCTCGAACAGCTGGCGAGGAATCAGTTCCTTCATTTTATCGACCAGTATGCGTCCTTTGTAGTAGGCATTGTCGCGGTGGACGATCAGCGAAAGCGCGTCGATCGGTTCTCCGTTGACCAGAATGTCCAGCTTGACCAGCGAGGATTCCTGGTAGTCGGCAAAATGATAGTCCAGCGAGGCGTAGCCCTTCGAGAGGCTCTTTAGTTTGTCGTAAAAATCCAGCACGATTTCGTTGAGGGGCATCAGGTAGGTCAACAGCACGCGGTTGGGTGAGATGTATTCGAACCCTTTTTGCACCCCTCGGCGTTCTTCGCAGATCTTCAAGATCCCGCCGACGTAATCATCGGGCGTCATGACCATCGCCGTAATAATCGGTTCTTCGAATTTCTCGATCGAGCCGATGTCCGGCAGCTTGGCCGGACTGTCGATCTCGAGGACCTCGCCGTTTGTTTTCGTAATGCGGTAGCGGACGCCCGGCGCTGTCGTGATCAAGTCCAAATTGAATTCCCGTTCCAGCCTGGCCTGGACGATCTCCATGTGCAGCATCCCGAGATATCCGCAGCGGAAGCCGAAGCCAAGCGCCACGGATGTCTCTGGTTCATAGAAAAAGGAGGAATCGTTCAGCCGCAGTTTGTCGAGCGCGTCCCGCAGGCCTTCGTACTGGGTGGAATCGATCGGATACAGGCCCGAAAACACCATGGGCTTGATCTCCTGGAAATCCGGGAAAGGAGCCTCCGTCGGATTACCCGCGTCGGTGATCGTATCGCCGATCTTGGTGTCGGCCACCTGCTTTACGTTCGCGATGACAAAGCCAACTTCGCCAACCGACAACTGGTCGACCGGAGCGAACTTCGGTGTAATGATTCCGACCTGCTCCACTTCGAAGTACTTGTCGGTCTGCATAAAGAGAACTCGCATCCCAGGCCGGATCGTTCCGTCCAGAACGCGAATCAGCACGACCACCCCCCGATACGGGTCATACCAGGAGTCGAAGATGAGCGCCTTCAGAGGCTTCTTAGAATCGCCCTTGGGCGGAGGAACCTTCTGGACAATTGCTTCCAGCACTTCGCGCACGCCGCTTCCATCTTTGGCGCTGACGAGCAGGCAGTCGTCAGCCGGCAGCCCGATTACGTTCTCAATTTGCTCGCGCACGCGTTCGGTGTCGGCGCTGGGCAGATCGATCTTGTTCAGAACTGGAATGATCTCCAGGTTATGTTCCAGCGCCAGGTACGCATTGGCGAGCGTCTGCGCTTCGACCCCCTGCGAGGCGTCGACGATCAACAGAACGCCCTCGCAAGCCGACAGGCTGCGCGACACTTCATAGGAGAAATCGACGTGGCCGGGCGTATCGATCAGGTTGAGGATGTACTTGTGTCCGTCGGAGGCCAGGTAGTTGAGCCGAACGGAGTGTGCTTTGATGGTAATTCCCCGCTCGCGCTCCAGGTCCATCGCGTCGAGAACCTGTTCGGACATCTCGCGCGAGGTGAGCGCGCCGGTCAGTTCCAGGATCCGGTCAGCCAGAGTCGACTTGCCATGGTCAATGTGGGCGATGATCGAAAAGTTGCGAATATTCCGGGATTTCATCAAACGCAAACAACCTTCGGCCGGCTATTCACTCGGCTCGCGGTACCCGGCCGGCCGCTTGAACAGATAGGCGCTGTCGTACAACTTGTTCTCGACGCCGTTATGGGCGGCAAAGCGCGCGCCACTCCAGAGTGCGGCTCCACCGAACTCGCCTCTTTTGTTGATGGCGTAGAAATTTAATTGAAAATCCGGCCGCCCATTCTTGTCGAGCAGGTAGTCCTCGCGCGTGGTGTCGACAACTCGTTTGAGCGCTTCCAGGCAGGCCTGTTCCGGAGACAGTCCTCGCCGCATTCCTTCGACGACCGTGTGCGCACCGCAGACCTTGATGTTGGCTTCTCCCCGGCCCGTCGATCCCGCCGCGCCGACGTCATTGTCCAAATACAGTCCGGCGCCGATGATCGGGGAATCCCCGACGCGTCCAGGAATCTTGAAGGCCAGACCGCTCGTCGTTGTTACTCCAGAAATGTCTCCCTTGCCATCGACGGCGCAACAGTTGATCGTGCCCCAGGTCCGATGGATCTCCGTCCTCTTGCGTTCCTGCGGGGGCGCCAGCCAGTCGTCTTTGTCCGAGAGCGATTCTTTCCACTGGACCCATATTTTGCGCGCTTTCTCGGTCAGCAGGTTTTCCTGTTGAAACCCATGCATGAGAGCGAACTTCAAGGCTCCGGGGCCTACCAGCAGGATGTGGTCAGTGCGCTGTAGGACAAGTTGTGCGATCTTCGAAGGTGTCTTGATGTGCTGCAGCGCAGCCACCGCGCCGCTGCGGCGCGAAGGCCCGTGCATGACGGAAGCGTCCAACTCGACATCGCCGTCGGCGTTAGGAAGCCCTCCATACCCGACCGAAGTGTCTTCGGGATCTTCTTCAACGATGTTGACGCCCGCGATGACGGCATCGAGCGTATCGCCCCCTGCGCGGATGATGTCAATGGCCTTTTGCGCAGCTTTCAGGCCGTTGGCGCTGGAGATGACGGCAGGAATGCTCGGCCGTGACTGCGCCTGCGCGCTGGCCGAGGTCTGGACCTGGCCGGACGAAGACACCAAAGTAGCCGCCGCTACCCCGCTCGCCGTTGTCGATTGAATGAACTTCCGCCGTGTGATTTTGTTCATCGGAACCCTCTCCCAGGGGCTAACAATAGCACAGGTGGGATAGGCTTCCGGAGCAAAACCAAAAACCCGTACCTGCCAGCGGGCCACCCACCAACTGCGCCGCGAGCGACGCGAGCGGGTCGTGCCGCCGGCCACGACTGGCGAGCTATTTGAGATCAGCCGTTAACTTCCTCGCACTCGCTGGACCAAACCAGCGCAGCGGACCCGCTCGCGTCGCTCGCGGCACTGTAATTGCGGTGCCGACAACAGCGCGGGGTCTGACTAGCCGGCGGCGATTTTTCACACCTTCTACAAATGGCAAGCGGGTGGAAAAAGCCGGGGCAGAACCGATCCAAGTCCCCATACCTGCCAGCGCGCCACCCATCATCGGTGCCGCGAGAGCGGGTCGGTGGCCACCGGTAATGACTGGTGAGCCATTTGAGATCAGCCGTTAACTTTCTCGCACTCGCTAGACCAATAAAGCGCAGCGGACTCGCTCGCGTTGCTCGCGGCACTGTTAATTGTGGCGCCGATAACGGCGCTGGACCTGACTAGCTTAGGCCACCGGCCTGGCGGCCGGTGCCACTCCTGCTTTCTCACCCCCGTCGAGCCTTCTCCTTCACCTTCACGGACTTGGCCGGGATTCCGACGTGCACGTGGTACGGCTGGATGTCGCGCGACAACAGCGCCATGGCGCCCAGCATCCCCTCGCGCCCGATGCGCGTGCCCGACAGCACGGTCGAGTGGTAGGTCAGACGAACGTTGTCTTCGATGACGGTCTGGTGCGTGGTGACGATCTTAATGTCTTCGATACTGTGGCTGTGCGAGTAAATGTTGACGTAATCGGAGACGCTCACGTTGTTGCCGATGATCACCTCACCGCGGTCGTCGATTAACACATAGCGGTGAATGACGACGTTGTCTCCGACCGAAAGGTTGTAGCCGAAGGAAAACTCGACGTTGTGCCAGATCTTCACATTCTGTCCGCACTTCTTGAAGACGTGCTGCGCCAGCACCCGCCGAAACGGAATCCCCAACAGCGCGTTCTGGCCGACCGGCGACCGATCGAACATAATCCAGAGCCACATCAGCGGCTTGACGCGCTCGTACCTGGCTACGTCGAGCTCCTGGTAATGCTCCGGCTCGAGCGTAATGTTGCGCGGATCGTAGCAGTGCAGCGCAGCCAGCCGCGCCGGCTGGCCGGCGGCGGCCTTGAGCAGATCGTCCCAGCGCCCGCCGCCCTCGTAGATCTGGCAAAGCAGGTCCCGGCAGAGAAGATTTCGATCCGTGGCCGGATCGGTCAGCTTCTGTTGGAGAAACTCGAGCAACCCGTCAAAGGACGACTGGGCGCCGGGCACGCCGGCCTGCAGCTGGCGGTAATTGCGCGGCGCGGTTCCAAAAGCGCGTGGTTTCGTCTTATCGCTCATGCGTTTTTATATTACAGAATCGTGAGATATTGGAACAGTCGCCAGCATCCGGATGGTGGTACCGGCCGCCAGGCCGGTGAACTGGCCCCTGAACCCCGACCCCTGAACCCTGACCCCTGATATAATGGGCGATTCATGTCCCATCAGGAACTCTCCTATTCCAACATAGCCTACGGACGGGCGCTGATGTCGTCGGACCGATTTCAGCTCTCGACGGAATTCCAGCCCAGCACCGATCAGGCCAGCGCCATCGACCAGCTCACCGCCGGGCTGCGAGCCAACACCGCCGAGCAAGTCCTGCTCGGTGTGACCGGATCGGGAAAGACGTTTACGATGGCCAAGGTCATCGAGGCGATCAACCGGCCGACCCTGGTACTCTCGCATAACAAGACGCTGGCAGCCCAGCTTTACCAGGAATTCAAGTCCCTGTTCCCGAACAACGCCGTCGAGTACTTTGTCAGCTACTACGATTACTACCAGCCCGAAGCCTATATCGCGGCGACCAACACCTACATTGAAAAAGAGGTCCTCATCAATGAGGAGATCGACCGGCTGCGCCATTCCGCGACGCGTTCGCTGTTTGAGCGGCGCGACTGCATCATCGTGGCCAGCGTCTCGTGCATCTACGGACTGGGATCGCCGGAAGCCTACTACGGCATGCTGCTGTTTCTCGAAAAGGGCCAGCGGATCGAGCGCAATGAGATCCTGCGCAAGCTCATTGAAATCCAGTACGAGCGCAACGATCTCAACTTCACGCGCGGGACGTTCCGCGTTCGCGGCGACATCATCGAAGTCTGCCCCACCTATGAAGACTACGCCGTGCGGATCGGCCTGTTCGGAGACGAGATCGACTCGCTGGCGCTGATCGATCCACTGACCGGCAAAGTTCTCAAGCCGTACGAGCGTGTTCCGATTTATCCCAAGTCGCACTACGTCATTCCCAAATCCCGCTGGAAGAGCGCGACGGACAGCATTCGCGAGGAACTGGAACAGTTCCGGACCAAACTCGAACAGGAAGGCCGGCTCCTCGAAGCCCAGCGTATTCACGAACGAACAATTTTCGACTTGGAAATGATCCGCCAACTCGGCTACTGCCGCGGCATCGAGAACTACTCGCGCCATCTGACAGGCCGGCAGCCGGGCGAACCTCCGCCCACGCTTCTGGACTATCTCCCCAAAGACAGCCTGATGTTCATCGACGAGAGCCACGTGACCGTCCCGCAGGTGCGCGGCATGTACGCGGGCGATCGCAGCCGCAAGCTCAATCTGGTCGAATACGGTTTCCGCCTTCCTTCCGCGCTGGACAATCGCCCGCTCAGCTTCCCCGAATTCGTAGAGCGGGTCCCGCCCATCGTGTATGTGTCGGCCACTCCGGGTCCTTACGAACTGGAGCGAACAGGCGGCGAAGTCATCGAGCAGATCATTCGGCCCACCGGCCTGATGGATCCGGAGATCGAAGTGCGGCCGGTCCGCGGCCAGGTCGACGATCTGCTCGAAGAGATCCGCGTGCGCGCCGAGCGCGGCGAGCGCGTGCTGGTGACGACGCTGACCAAGCGCATGTCCGAGGAGCTGACCGACTACTACACGGAGCTGGGTGTGCGCGTGCGGTATCTCCACTCCGAGATTGAGACGCTCGAGCGAATCAAGATCCTGCGCGATTTGCGTCAGGGCAGCTTCGACGTGTTGGTCGGGATCAACCTATTGCGCGAAGGACTGGACCTGCCGGAAGTCTCCCTAGTGGCCATTCTGGATGCCGACAAAGAGGGATTCTTGCGTTCTGCGACCGCGCTGATTCAGACAGCGGGACGCGCGGCCCGCAACGTTCGGGGGAAGGTTCTTTTCTATGCCGATGTCGTCACGCGTTCGATGCAGACGACTATGGACGAAACCGAACGGCGCCGCCGCGTGCAGAGAGCCTACAACGAAGAACATGGCATCACGCCCCAAAGCATCGTCAAACCGATCCAGTCCTCTCTGATCGACATGGGTACCGCCGATTACTACGAACTCCCTCGTGTGGCCGAGCAGCTCGAGCAATATCAATCGCGCGACGAGATCGAGCGTGCGGTTCAAACGCTGGAGGAGTCCATGCGCGAAGCGGCCCGCCAGTTCGAATTCGAAAAAGCCGCACAGATACGCGATCGCATCCGGACGTTGCGCGCTTTGGAACTGGAACTGGGATAACTGCGGCCGCCATGGATTTAAGGCCCATCGCTCGACTGCGCGGGGAAATTGAAGTTCCTGGCGACAAGTCCATCTCACACCGCTACGCCCTGTTGGCTGCCATCGCCGAGGGAACCTCGCGGCTGGCCAACTACTCGACCGGACAGGACTGCGCCTCGACGCTGAGTTGTCTGCAGTCGCTCGGGGTCCTCGCGTCCCGCCGCGACAAAGTCTGGGAGATTATGGGCCGCGGACTGCGCGGGTTGCATCGTTGCGAGAGCGTGCTCGACGCAGGCAACAGCGGCTCTACCATCCGCATGTTGTCGGGGATTCTGGCCGGACAACCTTTCGAGTCGCGCATCGACGGCGACGACTCTCTGCGCCGCCGGCCGATGGGTCGGATCCTCGAACCGCTGCGCCAAATGGGCGCCGATGTTGAGGCCAACGAAGACCGCTTTCCTCCGCTGCGTATCGCCGGATCGAAGCTTCGCGGCATCGAGTACCACGTGCCGGTTGCCAGCGCGCAGGTCAAGTCGTGCGTCCTGCTGGCCGGGCTGCACGCCTCGGGGATGACCGAGGTCAGCGAGCCTCATGCCACGAGAAATCACACCGAGCTGGCGCTCGAATTGTTCGGCGCTCGAGTCGAGGTTGAAGAAAATCGAGTGCGGGTCGAGGGAGATCAGCGGCTCCGGCCCGTCGAGGCGAGCGTGCCCGGAGATTTTTCGTCGGCAGTGTTCGTCATCGGGGCGGGCTGTCTGATCCGGGGTTCGGATGTGATCATCCATAACATCGGCTACAATCCGACGCGGCGGTTTTTTGTCGACATGCTGATAGCGGCCGGGGCCGGCATCGATGTGCTGCGAACCGGCGCGCTGCAGGGCGAGCCGATTGCCGATCTGCGCATCCGGCATAGCGACGCGCTGTGGAGTTCATTTCCGCGCAAAATCGGCCACGAAGAGGTCGTGCAGATGATCGACGAGCTGCCGATGCTGGCCGTGCTGGCGGTCCGCTCGCGCAACGGCGTCGAGATCACGGGCGCCAAGGAGCTGCGCGTGAAGGAATCGGACCGCATCACCGCCGTCAGCGAGAATCTGCAGCGCATGGGAATCCGCTTTGAAGAGCTGGAAGACGGCTGGCGCATCGAAGGCGAGCAGTCGCCGCACGGCGCCGACCTGAAAAGTTTCGGCGATCACCGCATCGCCATGGCCTTCAGCGTCGCAGCCTGGAGCGCCGCCGGCGCCAGCCAGATCGACGACACGCAATGCGTTTCGATTTCCTTTCCCGAGTTTTTCGACCTGTTTGGCTACCTGAATCGTTGACTCGATATGCCCCACATTTTCCTGATCGGCTTTATGGGCGCCGGCAAGACGACCGCCGGACGGCTTCTTGCGCAGCGACTGGGTCTACCGTTTATCGATTCGGACCAGCGGATTGAAGCCGGTGAGGGGTCGACGGTGCCGGCCATCTTCCGCGAAAGAGGCGAGGTTGCGTTTCGGGATTTGGAGACATCCACGCTGCGCGGACTCTCCAGCGAACCGGACTCGGTGGTCGCACTCGGCGGCGGCACTATCGAAAGCGCAGCGAACCGGAAGCTCCTGCAAGAACTGGGCAGCACGGTCTGGCTGGATATTCCGCTCGAAGAGATTCGCTTGCGCGGCCTCGACGGCCAGTCACGACCGTTGTTCCGGGATTCGGAGCAAGTGGACGAACTCTACCGAAGGAGGCTGCCGCTGTACCAGAGTTGGGGCATCCACATTCAAGCCGCGGGACTTTCGCCGGAAGAAGTGGTCGACGCGATCTGCCAGGAATTGAACCGCTGAAGGCTGCAGTCGTCAGTCATCAGCTGTCAGTCGCTGGATCAACGGAGCGATACGGCGGATGCACCGCGATGTCAGCGCCGTGTTCGGAAGGGCACGGCCCATACCGGCCTCGCAACTCAACGGATCAACGGACGATACTGACTAGATGCGCTGCCATGTCAGTGCCGCACCCCCTTGACATCATGCTGCTATAGCATCATGATGTATCCATGCGGCGCACTCAGATCCAACTGGAAGACGAGCTTTTTGACAAGCTTCGGCAGCAGGCGTTTCAGCGACGTTGCTCGATCTCCTCTCTGGTGCGTGAATGTTTGGCCGAAAAACTGACTTCGCCGAATGAGAAGCCCTCCGACCCCGGGGAGAAGTTTGGCTTTGTGGGGGCAGGCCGATCGCGTCAAGGCCGCTTGGCGCCGGTCTCTGAGCGTCACGACGACGCTTTGTCCGCGATCTTGGACCCGCGCAAGAAGCGGTGATCTTTCTAGACACATCGGCCATCTACGCGCTAGCTGACCGCAACGATGTCAGGCACGCAGTTGCGAAGAAGAGCTTTCATCTCCTGTTGGAAGATGGAAGGCAGCTCCTGACTCACAACTACGTAGTTCTCGAGTCGATGGCTCTACTGCAACACCGGCTCGGAGTGCGTGTTGCGCTTGAGTTTGCACGCGACAGCTGGCACTTTGAAATCGAATGGGTGGACCAGACCATCCATCGCGAGGCCGTTGGGCGCCTGTCGCGTCGTACCAAAGGCAAAGTCAGTCTGGTGGATCAGGTGAGCTTCCTTGTCATGCGATCGCGCGGCGTCGATACGGCCTTGGCTTTTGATACCGATTTTCTCGATGAAGGATTTCGTCTGTACTCGGTCACGGGCTAACTCTTAATTCACCACAGTTCAGATGGAAATGGAACCCGGGCGGGATTGGGCCGCCGGTGACTGAGCCGCATTCTGGAAAACCCTGGCGTCGATATCCATCAAGAGCATTCCCAGTGTCTGGGACGAGACGGCCGTCCTGCCCGTTTCAGCGATCGGCGAGGTCGCCGCCTTTGCACGCCGCCAGGGCAACCGTTGGTTCGTCGCCGTCCTCAACAGTCCGGTTGCCAGGAGCATCTCACTTCCCCTTTCGTTTCTAGGTAAGGGTGCCTACCTTGCGCTGCTTGGGCGTGACGTACCTGAGGAGCCCGCGGCGCTGAAGGTCGAAACCAATTCAGTCAGCCGCGACGGCCCTCTCCGTCGACCTCCGCGCCGGCGGAGGTTTCATTGCGCGATTTACGCCGGCGTTGTCGGGGGGGCTAGCCGGCAGAAAAAGAGGAGACACA
>JBPCNK010000373.1:0-7561 GCA_051001345.1 Acidobacteriota bacterium
GGTTATACACTTCATCCCAACAACGCTGGCAGTTGTCGAGGTGCATCAGGAATTCAAGCTTTGTGTCCGCATCCAGCCGACTTTCGGCGAAAGCCGCCAGAATCTTCGGACTGCACAGATTAATAGCCGGCTTTTTCGGCTTAAGCTGCTTATCCTTCCGAATGGGTGATTTCTTCATGGTTGCGTTGAGCCTCGTTTCCCCTCTCAGTTTTCGTTAGCCGGAGACGTGGAAATCAAAAATTCCAATTCTCTAATAGGTTAGACGCGGAAAGAGGCCAATCGGTTTCATACTTTCTGCAATATTCGTTCCAAAGGGCTATTTAACCGACCCAGGCCCTATCGTCAAGCTCAAAACGGCCCAAGGGCCATCGTCGAACGCCATCTATTCCAGTAAGTTATTGCAAATATAGCTACTTACTGTTATGCTTTGGTCGGTGTGGCTTCTGCGCTCCTTGACACTCGAGCGGCTGGCAGGCTATTTTACATATTGGGCCTGAAGGAGCAGCTGTTTTCCATGCAAGCTACCGGTATTCGCCGTGGAATGGTCATTCTCCACAACAACTCCCCGCATCGCGTGGTGGAATTTCGCCATCACACGCCCGGGAATCTCCGCGCCATGGTTCAAACCAAACTTCGCAACCTGCGGAGTGGCTCGATGTTTGAGCATCGCTTCCGTTCCACCGACACGGTCGAGCGCGCCAGCCTTGAGCAGCATGAAATGGAGTACTTGTACAGCGATGCAGCCGGCCACCATTTCATGAATACCGAGAACTATGAGCAGCTGACGCTGGACGAAGAAACGCTTGGAGACGGTGTGCTTTATCTCAGTCCTGGGTTTCACGTTCACGTGGATTTTTTCGAAGGCCGCGCCATCGCCCTCGAACTTCCGGCCGTTGTAGAACTGAGAGTCGTCTCAACGGAACCGGAGATGAAGGGCGCGACGATCAGCAACGTCATGAAGCCCGCCAAACTTGAAACCGGTGTGATCGTGCAGGTTCCACCGTTTATCAAGGAGGGGGAAGTCATTCGGGTCGATCCGACCGAAGGTCGTTACCTCGAGCGCGCCAAGTAGCCCAACGCGCCGTCTCGACCACACAAACCTCATGCCTACAGCGATTTGCCTGCTCAGCGGCGGTCTCGACAGTTGCGTCTGCGCCGCTCTGGCTGCGCAAGCGGGCAATCGTCTGGCGTTCCTTCACGTCAACTACGGGCAAAGAACTGAAGCTCGCGAACTGCGAGCCTTCCACGAAATCGCCGATCACTATGACGTTACCGAGCGCCTTGTCACCGACATCCAGCACCTCAAGCGGCTGGGCGGCTCGGCCCTTACCCAGATGGACATCAGCGTCCCCACAGACCGGTCGCCTGCTGCGGGCGTTCCCGTCACCTACGTTCCCTTTAGGAACGCCAATATCCTTTCGATTGCTGTCAGCTGGGCCGAGCTTCTCGAGGCGGCTACGATATTCATGGGCGCCGTCGAACTTGATGTTCCTTATCCCGATTGCCGGCAGGAGTTTTTCGAAGCCTTCAACGAGGTGATCCGGACCGGTAGCCGCCGCGGAGGTGCGACCAGAATCGAAACCCCGCTGATTCGAATGACCAAGCACGCGATTGTGCGCCGCGGTGTCGAACTGGAAGCCCCGCTTCACCTGACCTGGTCCTGCTATCAGAACGGTGATCTCGCCTGCGGAGTCTGCGACAGCTGCTTTCAGAGACTCGAGGGTTTCCGGCGGGCGGGAGTCGCCGACCTGATCCCTTACATTAGCAGTTAGTGAGATCTTGTAATTTCAGCAGGATTCTTGATGTAGCTTCCTATTTACCGGCCCGCAGCCTTCCGGCTGTGCGGCTCTGCTGGTGCTCCGTGTCTGCCGGCCCAGCCTTCCGGCCGCGGCTCTGCTGGTGCTCCATGGCCGGCCCGACGCGCTGCCTACTGCCCGCTGCCGGCTGCCGACTTTGATAGCGCCCTGCCGCGCTAGGGCACTGTTAATGATTGCCGGCATGTGGGGACTTGGATCGGTCCTGCTCTACGCGAGCTTTCCCAACAAGATTCTTTGGACGCGCTTGGGCAGAAACTTCACCGCCAGCTCCGAGACTTCCTCGACCAGCGTCACGATATCTTCCTGGCCGTCCCAAAGTTCCCGCAACACGGAGGGGTCGGTTCTGTGCGCCATTCGAATCAGAGCGACGGCGACCAGGTAGATATCGTCGACTTGCCCGATGAAGGGAATGGCGTCGGGCAGCAAGTCCAGGGGATTCAAAACGTAGACAACCACGCCGGCCAGCAATACCTTGTCCATCCGCGAAACCCGCGGGTCTTTGATCAGGCGATAGATCAGCCGGACCAGTGCCGGCAGTTCAAGGATCAGTTGCACGAGCCGCTTCCGGACGTCGGTTCGCGTCAGAGTCGTCATGACTCTTAGCGTAGCATGAGGTGGGACCGGCCTGGAGGAGCGCGCGAGCCGGATGGCAGTGCGGTACCCGGAAGGGTACGGACCCCTGCCCCCTGAGCCCTGACTTCTGTTTTCTCCATTGAAATCCGGGCTGCAGGCTATAACATAGCTGTTTTTGCAATCAATGAAGCTTGCTTATTAGGAGAACTTGCTATGGCAGAAAAAAAGGGCGTCGTCAGTAAGACAGCCCGCGCCAGCTTGGGCGAAAAGGGTTCGGCAGGCAGCACAAGGAGCTGTCCGACCTGTGGAACCCCCATGATCGCCACCAAGGTTATTCGCTCGGCTCAACGCCCTGGCGGAATGTACTGGATTTGTCCTAAAGACGAGTACCGAGAGAAGGTGTAGCCCGCTTACTCTTCAAGGTAGTGGAGCCGGCTAGCCGGTGTTTTCTGGGCCAAAAAGCCAAAGCCTAAGGTGTGACACCCGGGTCCCAGCTCCACTGCTGCTCCAGATTGCCGGTGAGAAGGCGAGCTTAGTCTGGCTCGCAGTTTCTTGTTCTAATTTTCGACAATCTGGGCTAAGTTGTGCCTCGTGTCGGTCAACCCGGGTCCCCCACCATCCTCGATTTTTTCCGTTGTTGCTAGAATCGACAGGAGGGTTGAGCTGTGACGACCGAGTACGTCGAGAAACTCTACAACCGCTACTCGAGCTTTTACGACCTTATTTGGGGAAAGGTCTTCCACTCCGGCCGAGAGAAGATCCCGGATCTGCTTCCGTTTGAGAAGGACGACCACGTGCTCGAAGTCGGAATCGGCACGGGCCTCTCCATTCCGTTTGTTCCCACCCACGTTCGTCTGACGGGCATCGATCTGTCCCAGAACATGCTCGACGAAGCGGCCAAGCGCTTGCATGGGATGCGCCGCAAGAATGTCGAATTGATCAAGATGGATGCGACGAACCTGGATTTTCCCGACAACACTTTCGACCACGTGCTGGCTGCCTACTTCATCAGCACCGTGCCCGACCCGGTCCGCGTCGTCGAGGAGATCAAGCGGGTCTGCAAGCCTGGCGGTGTAATCGTGTTCCTCAATCACTTCCAGAGCGACAACCGGTGGATCGCCGCCTTCGATCGTCTGATCTCCCCTTTGACCTACCGCCTGGGGTTCTATTTCGACCTGAATCTGCCGCGGCTGTTGAAGGCGACCAATCTGGTAGTGGAGTCGAAGGAAAAAATTGATCCGCTCGCCATCTGGAAGGCTATCCGCATCATCAACACCAAGCCCTCTTAGGGGTCAGGCTTCAGGGGTCAGGGGTCAGGGAATCGCGGTTTAGAAATTGAATCGCAATCCGCAATCGTCAATAAATCCGCAATCCGAAATTATCCGAAATCCGAAATCCGCAATTCCCTGAATCCTGACCCCTGAATCCTGACCCCTGAATCCTGACCCCTGCCTTACTTGATTTTCACGGCTTTCTGCAGAACGATTTCAATTTGAGTTCCCTTGGCCAACTGCTGCTCTCCCCGGCGGTTGAAGAGCCGGCCTTTGAGAGGAAGTTCGATCTTCTTTAACAGATCTCGTTGGCCTTCGCCGACAAGGTTCAATGCTGTCGCCGCCGGACCGGAAGTCGGCTCGGGGAAAAAAAGCGTCTTGGGAACTGCCACGATTTCGACGACTTCTCCGCTGGCCAGCTTCATCGATTCGAATTGGACCTCCACGTCACCGCCGCCGCGCAGCCGACTCTGTTTGCGCACGGCCGTCACCGCGCCGGTCACTTCGGCGCCACGCTGCGCGACCACTTTTCCTCCAACCGAGACCGGCTCAACCAAATGGCTCTTGAACTTGTCGCCCGCTTTGGCCGACTCCCAGCTCAACGTATCGTCCATCTCAACTACCATCCGCGTTCCCACGTCCAGCTTGCCTTCGGGATCGACACCGGCCAACCCCATTGCCACCCAGAGACTCAAGAGCATCCCTGAAATCCAAAAACGTTTTAAAAACATCGGCTTACCACATCCTGCCTGATAGATTTCCCGCGTTCCATTAGATGGGTGGAATCGCCGAAAGTTCAAGCAAAATCTCCTGACCCGCCTTTCTGTCAAGGCAGCAGGTACAATGCACAGGCGCGACGCAAGGGGCTGGGCCGGTCTACTGGGCCTGGCCTACCGCCGCGCCTAATTGGCCAACCACAGCCACACAGCGGCACGGAGTTCATCCTTGAAGATTTTCTCGATTCGCGGCGTCCGGTCTGGATGGCGCGTACCGACACATCGCTTGCGGGCGGATCGCTGCAGCTGTTATGGATTCCGTATTTTGCGCCCGGACGCATTCCGTCATCTGAAAACGAATTCGGCCTGGGAGCCGCATTTGGTTTTGAAATTATACGATCGCGTCTGGGGGGCCGAATCCCACCCGAATTGACCGTGACAACTCGGCCGACCGAGCGCGTCCCCTATCGCCTCCGTTCGAGCCAGGGAGGCGGACGCTACAGTCGCAGCGTCGGTCGCTGGGATTTGACGGCCAATTATTTCTACGGCTGGGAAGACATTGCCACGCCGTATGCACGCTCATTTCCGCTCCCTTCGCCGCGCGTTATTGTTGAACCTCGGTATGACCGTAAAACAGTATTTGGAGGCACTGCGGCCACCAACACCGGTCCAGTCGTGATTCGGCTCGAATCCGGATGGAGTCCGCGGCGAACATCGGCCGTCGCGCCCTCCACCAACAGTTTCGCATTCGAGAAGTTCGGACAGTTCTCGACTGTGGCAGGGCTGGATTATTCGGCGCGTTCCTGGCTTTGGCTCAGCGGCCAATATTTTGTGATCACGGCGCGCGCGCCTGCCGGCCGCCTTGTGTTTGATCGCACAACGCAGTTTCTTTCCGTTTATGGGCGCACGAATTTCTTCCGCGATACGCTGCGGCCGGAATTGTTTGTTCTGGCCGGCATCAATCGCCGCCAGGCAATGATTCGTCCGCGGTTGACACGGACTTTCGGCGACCATTGGACCGCGGCCCTCGGCGCCGATTTCTTCGAGGGAGAGACGATGCAGTTTTTAGGCGCGTTTGATACTAAAGACCGCCTGTGGATTGAGATAAAGTGGACGCAATGATTCGATTCACTCTGGACAAAGATAGCGACCTTTTCTTTTACGAGCAGATCAAGGGCCAACTCCTGTCGGGACTGTACGCCGGCAAGCTACAGGAAGGAGATCGCCTGCCTTCGATTCGGGAGGTGGCTGCCGATCTGGGGATTAACTACAAGACAGTTCAAAAAATCTATCAACGCCTCAGCCAGGAAGAATACGTCGGCATTGCCAGAGGCAGCGGCGCTTACATTCGACGCCGCCAGGAGCAGGGCATCGCCGAAATGCACCGCCGGGCGATCTTCAAGTTGGTCACCGATTCGATCGAAAAGGCCCGGATTTTGGGACTCAATTCGGAGCGGTACGCACGCCTGATCGAAAACTACGTCAGCGGTAATTCCAACCGGCCTTTGCGCCTGGCCGTGGTCGACCACGAAGAAGAAGCCTTTATTTTTTCCAAAGAACTCGAGAAGCGGCTCAAGGTCGAAGCAGTGCCCTTGACGCTGGAAAGCCTGCTGCCACCTACGCCCCAAACCGGAGAAAAGATCAAACGCTATGATTTTCTGATGACGACCAGCTGGCATTTGCACGACCTGCGTACCCTGGCCCAGCAGCACAAAAAGCCCTTGCTGGAAATAACGGCCAACCCGGATATGTATGCGCAGATTCTAAGCCAGGCCAAGACGCACAACGTGGCCTTGGTCGTTCGCGATGAAACGACCATGCACGCCTCCTGGGACGTGTTTATCAATATCCTGTACCCTTCGACCTCCAAGAAGTTTTTCGTCGCCTCCATCGAGAATGAAAAGCTCATTGAAAAAATTTTGCGCGACGCCGAAATCATTTATGTTTCTCCGCTCATCTGGGACGAAATGCGCCGCCGCACTCCGGCCCACATCGACTTGCGGACGTACGACACCTTTATTTCCGACGAAACCATTGCGACTATCCGCGAGATCCAATTGCTGGGATGAATCAGGAACTCTCTTCCCGAATCCGGGAAATGCCCAAGCTCGAACTGCATGTGCATCTGGAAGGATCGGTGACGCCGTCGCAGCTGGCAGGGCTGGCCTGTCGGCACGATACGGAACTGGCCGCATTGGGCGTTGAAGAGATCACACAGCGCTTCTTCGTGTACCGGGATTTTTACGCCTTTCTGGGTACCTTCAAAGCTGTCTGCGACCATTTACGGACGCCCGAAGACTACGCGCGAGTCTTTTCGGAGCTGGCTGGTCGACTGGCGGCTCAAAATGTCCTATATGCGGAAATTCTATGGACTCCTTCCATCGCGCGGCGCAATGGAGTGGATCGTGTTGCCGTCTTTGAAGGCTTGTTGCGCGCGGCGGCCGCGGCCCGCGAGCAATACGGAATTGTTGTTTCCTGGATCTTTGACTGCGTCCGTCAATGGGGTGCTCGCGAGGCGTACGAAACGGCCTGGATGGCGGCCGACTATGCGGGGCGGGGAGCCGTCGCGTTTTCTGTCGGCGGCGACGAAGCCGGGTTTCCGGCCCGCGAGTTGGCCGGGATCTTCACGTTTGCCCGGCGCGCAGGATTGCACACACAGGCTCATGCTGGAGAAATCTGTGGACCCGAAAGCGTCTGGGAAATGATCGAGCAGTGCCGGGTCGAACGCATCAGCCACGGCTGCCGGTCCATCGAAGACCCGGAACTGGTGGAGCACCTGGCGCGCTCGTCAATTGCCATCGACACCTGTCTGACGAGCAATCGGGCAACCGGCGCCGTCGCCGATTTGCGACAACACCCGTTTTTTTCGTTTTTCGAGCGCGGTCTGGCAGTCTCCCTCAGCACGGACGATCCGGGACTCTTTCTGACTGACCTGGCAGGCGAGTACGAGCTGGCCGCCGACCTGTTTGGCCTGAATTGGCAACAACTCTGCGGTCTGTCGCGCAATGCCATTGGTTCTTCGTATTTGAGCCCGGAGGAGAAGGAGCAGATGCGCCAACGGTTTCAGGGGTTAGGGGTTAGGGGGCAACTGTCACAGCCTCCCGAACACTTTTGAGACGCCACAGGCCTCAAAACGCGGACCTCCAACTGACAGAGCCTCCCGAACGCCACTCGGTGATAACCT
>JBPCNK010000374.1:0-18868 GCA_051001345.1 Acidobacteriota bacterium
CGTCGCAGCGGGCGATGTAAAGTCGACGTTGCCATTACAGAAAACACGGGGCAGAGCCACTGTGCCACACGAAATTTGTCGCGGTTTGCGAAGAAACTGAGCTTTAGCATTACAGAGGACACAGAGGGACACAGAGGCTTAGAGGGAGGGCTTACGCGCATAGCAGCAACCAAGTTCTACAAAGCCACGACAGCGTGGCTGTCGGAGAAGGATCGCGATCATACGATACCCAAAAGCTTTTGTTTTTCTCTGTGTCCCTCTGTGTCCTCTGTATTGCCTATTGGCGAAATCTTGTTACTTTAGCAAGATTTTCGATCCCGCCTCCTGTCTGCCGGCCCGCTCCCTTCCGGTCGCGGCTCTGTTGGTTCTCCGTCGCCGGCCTGCGGCCTGCGGCATACGGCATACGGCATACGGTTGCGGCTATGCCGCGCTGGGTCTCTGTGGTGATTCGTGAATAATTTTGAGCTAGCGGCGCCGCTGTGCTGCGCGCGCGTTGCGCTGCAGGCCTGCGGCCTTTGTCCGCCGTATCGCGCTGCCGCGGAAACGATCCTGAAACTCGGTTTCGCCTTGTTGGACCATCGGCGCCAGAGAAGGATTGACCAAGCCGTCGCGCGGCAGAAAACGGGGCTCCGCCGAAGCCGTTGCGAAACAATTCCACGGGCAGACATCCTGACACACATCACAGCCGAACACCCAGCCGTGGGAGTCAACCGGCAGATCTTCACCTCGATATTCGATGGTTGCGTAGGAGATGCAGCGATTGGAATCGACCACGAAGTCTTCGACAATGGCGCCGGTCGGACAGGCGTGCAAGCATAGATCACAATTGCCGCAGTGATCGGCGACGCGCTCGGTGTCGTAACACAGTTCGAAGTTCAGGAACAATTCTCCCAGAAACACCCACGAGCCCAGATCGGTTGTAATCACGTTGCCATGCTTGCCTAGCCAGCCCAGACCGGCGCGCACGGCCCAGGCCTTGTCCATGACCGGGCTGGTGTCGACGGCGATGCGGCCGTCCCCGCCGGGGACTTCGCGGCGGATCCACTCAAGCAGCCGCTCCAGTTTGTCGCGGACAACATCATGGTAGTCGTCGCCCCAGGCGTAGCGCGACACCTTTCCTGTTCCGGGCGTGTCCTCAATGGCGTCGGCGGTGTAGTAATTGAGCGCGGCGCACAGGGCCGTGCGCGCCTCGGGATACCATTGCCGCGGATCGCAGCGCCTTTCCGGATCGCGCGCCATCCAGCCCATCGTGCCGTGATAATCGCGCGCCAGCCAGCTCCGCAATCGGGCGCCTTCTTCAGACAACGCCTCGGCCGCGACGATGCCGACCTTGTCGAATCCGCACGTTTCGGCCTGGGCCTTGATCCGGGCGGTCAGGTTCTCTTTAGTCGGTGGCATATTCGGATCTATTGTATCCCGCGAGCAGGGGTCAGGCGTCAGGGGTCAGGGAATTGCGGATTGCGAATTGCGGATTGCGGATTCATTTACGATTGCGGATTGCACTTCAATTTCGAGGATGCGATTCCCTGATCCCTGACCCCTGAATCCTGATCCCTGAAGCCTGACCCCTTTGCTTTCCAACCGACATCTGGTATGAAAGCAGCCACCTCTATGAAAGAAGTTCTGGGCGTCATTCTTGGCGGAGGCAAGGGCACGCGGCTGTTTCCATTGACGAGCATGCGGTCCAAACCGGCCGTGCCGATCGGCGGCAAGTATCGCGTCATTGATGTCCCGATCAGCAACTGCATTAATTCCGGCATCCACAAGATCTTCGTCCTGACGCAGTTCAACTCCGCTTCGCTCAACCGTCACATTTCCCAGACGTACAAGTTCAGCCTGTTCTCGCAGGGCTTCGTCGACATTCTGGCGGCCGAGCAAACCTTGGAGAGCCCCCACTGGTTTCAGGGAACCGCTGATGCCGTGCGCCAGAGCCTGGTGCACCTGCAGGGATATGCCGTCGACCACGTTTTGATTCTTTCCGGCGACCAGCTGTATCGAATGAATTTTCGCGAGCTCTACGCCCAGCACCTTGAGTGCGGCGCCGATGTGACCGTCGCCGCGCATCCCGTCGGCGTCCGCCAGGCGCACAGTTTCGGTGTTCTGAAGATGGCCAACGATTTTCAGATCACACGGTTCGTCGAGAAGCCGCAGGACGCCGAAATGGTCGCGTCGTTGAGAACCGATGAGGCGACTTTGAAGCATTTCGGCGCTCGCCAAACCGGCAAGAACCTGCTGGCGTCAATGGGGATCTATTTATTCAAGCGCGACTTCCTGTTTGAACTTCTCAAGGACGAACAGATGATCGACTTCGGCAAGGACATCCTTCCTTCCCTGGTCGGCCGGCGCAAGGTCAGCGGTTATGTGTTTAGCGACTATTGGGAGGACATCGGAACCATTGAATCGTTTTTCCAGGCCAACCTGGATTTGACCAAGGACGATCCTCCCTTCACCTTCTACGATGCAGAGGCTCCCATTTACACCCATCCCCGCTTTCTACCTGCTTCCCACGTGAACAACTGCACGATTGCAACATCGATCGTTGCGGAAGGTTGCCGCCTGGACGGCGCTCGCCTGGAGCAATGCGTCATCGGGATACGCAGCACGATCGCAAGCGGCTGCAAATTGGAGCGGGTGCTGATGCTTGGGGCCGACTACTATGAGGAGCGCGTGCCGCGCGGCAAACCGAGACTGGGAGTGGGCGCCGGCAGCAAGATTTCCAATGCGATCCTCGACAAAAATTGCCGGATCGGCGAAGGCGCCGTCATTGAAAATCGCGCAGGCGTCCGCGAGACCGACGGAAGCGGCTATTACATCCGCGATGGCATTGTCATTGTTCCAAAGGACGGTATCATTGCACCGGGAACAGTGATTTGAGGCCATGCAACATGTCAGTGCCATGGGGTACGGCACCGCCATGGCACCGCCATGGGGTATGCCCGACATGGTGGTAACCATTTTCAATCGCACCCGCACCCTTCCGGGTGCGGCACTGACATATTCTTGCTACCGATCACTTGGCCCTTGGAGGTGAAAATGTTTAAAGACTTCAAAGAATTCGTCATGCGCGGCAACGTTGTGGATCTGGCCGTCGGCATTGTCCTGGGAGCGGCTTTCGGCCTCGTTATCGCTTCCTTTGTAACGGACATCCTTACGCCGCCTCTGGGGCTGCTGCTGGGAGGTGTTGATTTCACCAACCTCTTTATCAGCCTGTCCGATCGGCAGTTCGCTACGCTGGCCGAAGCCAAGGCGGCGGGTGCTCCCACGCTCAATTACGGAGTCTTCCTCAACAGCATCATTAACTTCCTGATCGTAGCGTTTGCGATTTTTCTGGTCGTACGGCAAATCAATCGTGCGCGAGGTCCCGCCCCGGCGGCTGAGCCAACTAAAGATTGTCCCTTCTGTACCTCCAAGATTGCGGTCCGCGCCACGCGCTGCCCGTTTTGTACATCGGAAGTAAAATGACCCATGCGCCGGCCGGCAACGCGGAGCGCCTGAGCACTCTGCAACTGGTCGCCATCCCAGCGCTAGTCAGCCTGGCCGTTACGCTGTTGCGCCTGGCCGGCGAGCGCGCACACTGGTCGGCGCAATGGTTCAGTCGGGACACAACCGGAATCTTTCCGACGGCCACCAATTGGCTGGTCGGAATTACCTGGCTGGCCTTTCCATTTGGGATTTACTTCGCCGTTCGGCTGATCCGTGCCGGCGCTCCGCCGCATAGCCCCTCCAGGGCTGTGCTTTGGGCCCTGTCGGGCGTGGCCAGCGCATTGCTGGGATTGCTGTTTGTCGTTCCGAAGGTACCGCTTTCGTTCCCAACGATTCTTCTTGCGGTCTGGACGGTGATGATCATTGCGGCTGCGGCTCAGCGCCGAGTCTGGCCGGAACTGTTCCGCACACTTTTCGTCTATGGTCTGGCCTCGCGAATTCCTGTCGTGGTCGTGATGTTTTTGGCTATGCGCGGCGCCTGGGGAACTCACTATGACTACGTGGGCGTAAATTTTCCGGTGCCGATGACCCTGACGGAACGATTTTTATGGCTTGCGTTTTTCCCGCAGTTGATCTTCTGGGTCGGCTTTACCATCCTGCTCGGCTCGCTTTCCGGCAGCCTGACCGCGCTATGGCTGTCGCGCCGCGATGGCATCGCCGTACCCGGAAAAGGACGGCCTCTATGAAAATACCTTCCACCGTGCAAAATGTCCCGGAAGGGTAGTAACGTCGATTTGTAGGGTGCTGCTCATGGCGATCGCCTTGCCGGTGGCCGGCGATTTGCAAGGACAGACGGCAAACGGCTTGTATGTTCTTCCGACATATCCTCCCATGGCCAACAGGTCCCGTGTTCAGGGGTCATTCGTTGTCCAGGTCGAGGTTGAACGAGAGCGAGTCCGACATGTAGAGATTGTTTCGCACAAGTTAACCATACCTGGCGGCAAGGCGATCAAACCCCCATCTGCGATGACCGCAGCCATTGTGGAGGCACTAAGCCAGTGGCAATTCAATCGGGGGGACCAACAACAAATAATAAAGTCTACGCTAACAGTCGTATTCCGCCTTACGGCCCGGATAAGCGATCCTGGAAATCAAGGACATACCTTCACGGTGCTAGAGAAGGCAGGCAAGCCTACGTCGATAATCATCGAAGCTGACAAACTGGGAGCAGACATTGAAACCCGGGACAGATAGGGGTACGAAATTGAAGATGTGTCTCCACTGATCGCCCACTCGCTTACGCTCGTGGCCGGGACATGCAACCGGCTATCGGCGCGCTGCATACGACAGGGCCGCGACCGTCAGGGAAAGGGCGATCAGAGTCGAGATTCAAGATGTCGCCACTGATTGCCCACTCGCTTACGCTCGTGGCCAGGACATGACCCCACTTACCCCAGGGCCGTTCGACCTTGTGTCGGGCGTACCCGGTCGTCTACAATAGGCGGCTTGCACGTCGGGGCGTAGCGCAGCCTGGTAGCGCGCACGGTTCGAGCCCGTGAAGTCGGCGGTTCAAATCCTCTCGCCCCGACCATTTCTGTTCATAAGATGGTCATTGCCCGTCGCTTCACCCTTACTGGTCGTGTCCAGGGTGTGGGATTCCGGTACTTCACGTTTCATGCCGCCCATAACCTGGGTGTGCAGGGCAGTGTCCGAAATGCGCCTGGCGGCGAGGTCGAAATCGAAGTCCAGGGCGAGGAAACTGCGGTCCGGAATTTCCTGGCCGAAATCCGCAGGGGCCCCCGCCTGGCCATCATCGAGGACCTGCACGTCGAAGAAATCGAGCCCTCCAGCCGCCACACCGATTTCGTGATCAAGGACTAATGGAACACTTAAAGAAAAAGATTCGGGAGGTCCCGGATTTTCCCAAGCAGGGCATCCTCTTTTATGACATCACGACACTGCTGAAGGATCCGGAAGGCCTGCGTGAGATCATCGACGCGCTGGTGGCGCGCTATCGCGGCCGGGGAATCGACATGGTCCTCGGTATTGAAGCGCGCGGTTTCATGTTCGGCCCGGCACTGGCCTATGGCATCGGCGCCGGGTTTGCGCCGATCCGCAAGCCGAAGAAACTGCCGGCCGAGACAATCCAGGCCAGCTACGCTCTCGAGTACGGAGTCGATTCGCTCGAGCTCCACGTCGACGCCGTGTCAAAAGGACAGACAGTTGTCATCGTCGACGATCTGATCGCGACGGGGGGAACGGCGGCGGCCGCAGCCGAGTTGGCCGAGCGCCTTGGCGGCAAGGTCGAAGAGCTGGCCTTCGTCATCGAACTCGATTTTCTGAAGGGTCGCGAAAAGATCGCACCGCGGCCGGCCTTTTCACTTCTGCAGTACTGATCGGAACCCTCCGACTTAAGCCCAATGCAATTCCGACTGTTGAACTGGGTATTGGCAGGCACGCTGGCTGCGCTGGCGGCGGTAGCCTGTCGCAGTGAGAAACCGCCTGAGCCTCCGCAGCCTGCGCCCCGGCAGCAGCCCACCCAGAGGCAAAGGCCGCGCGACGGAGCTGCGATTTTTGCCCAGGAATGTTCCCCCTGCCATGGACTGGATGGGAAGGCCCAGACGAGCGAAGGGAAAATTTTCGGCGCTGCAAACCTGACTGATTCGACGTGGAAGCACGGGTCGGATCGAGAAACCGTCATTGGCATTATCACCAACGGTGTAAACGGTGCAGCGATGCCGGCTTTCGAAAAGAAGCTGGACGCGCAACAGATCAAAGCCGTGGCGGAGTACGTTCGCGGCCTGCCAAAATAGCCGCGAGTCGCGAGTCGCGAGTAAGTCGCCAGTCGCCAGTCCCTCGCACCGAGCTCGCGACCCGCGACTCGCGACTGACTGGCGACTTTTGCTCGCGACTCGCGACTCGCGACTCGCGACTGTGTATAATCCCAACGGTTTGGTGCAACGTTTGGTCCGGGGCCGGGTACATGCCGCAAATATTTCACCGCAGCACCAACACGCTGTCGCGCTTCAGCATTTTTGGGGCGGTCTTCATTCTTGCCGCGCTGCTGTGGATCATCGCCGCCATTACGCGCTCTTCGTATACGACTGGGACCTACGTCGAACGCGACCAGCCCGTCCAGTTCAGCCACAAACACCATGTCGGTGACGACGGAATTGATTGCCGTTATTGTCATTCTTCGGTGGAGACCGCCGCTTCGGCCGGAATGCCCAGCACGACAACCTGTATGAACTGTCATTCACAGATCTGGTCGGACAGTCCTTATCTGCAGCCGGTTCGCGAGAGCCTCAGTGCGCAGATGCCGATTGCCTGGACACGCGTCCACGATTTGCCGGACTTCGTCTATTTCAACCACAGTATTCACATCAACAAAGGTGTGGGCTGCGCGACCTGCCACGGACCGGTCGACCGGATGCCGCTGGTCGCTCAGGTCTCCTCGCTGCAGATGGAATGGTGCCTCGAGTGCCACCGTGACCCGGCTCCTTTCTTGCGGCCGCGGGAAGAGATTTTCAATATGGGCTGGCAGTCCTCCGGCGATGTCGAAGCCGGACGACGCCTGGCTACTCTGTACAGGATTCGAAGCAGTCGGGAATTGACCAGTTGTTCGACCTGTCATCGTTAGTGCGGCAGGCGGAAAGAAAACGATGAGCCATCACGACCGGCAAAGCGAGCCGCTGGTTCAGATCACACACCCGGGTGTTGGGGAGGACTCGACGGGCGGAAGAAAAAGCCGCAGGCTGGAAGCCTGCGCCACACCGGAAGCCGGCGCCAACGCCGGAAAACAGTACTGGCGCGGCCTCGAAGAGCTGGCGGAGACACCGGAGTTCTTGCAGTTCTTGCAGCGCGAGTTTCCCCAACAGGCGTCCGAATGGAACGATCCGGTGGGCCGCCGCATGTTTTTGCGGCTGATGGCCGCATCGCTGGGGTTGGCCGGGTTGGGCGGCTGTTCGACCCAGCCGGCCGAGCACATTGTTCCGTATGTCAAGCAGCCCGAGGAGACGATTCCCGGTAAGCCCTTGTTTTTCGCAACAGCCATGACGCTAAGTGGTGTTGCCACGGGACTATTGGCGCGCAGCAACGAAGGCCGCCCCACCAAGATTGAAGGAAACGCCCGGCATCCCGGCAGCCTGGGCGCCACCGATTCTTTCTGCCAGGCAGCCATCCTGGAACTCTACGATCCCGATCGTTCACAGGCGATTCGGTATCGCGGCGAAATCAGTTCGTGGTCGAGCTTTTTGGCCGAAGCACGCTCCGCTCTGGAGGCGGCGGGCTCTCGCCAGGGCGCCGGGTTGCGCCTGCTGACCGAGACGGTCGTCTCACCCACGTTGGCCGATCAGATCCAGGCGCTGTTGAAGACTTATCCCACGGCCAAGTGGCACCAGTACGATCCCATTCATCGGGACAGCGCGCGGCGCGCCGCTGCGATGGTCTTCGGCCGCCCGGTCAATACGATCTTTCACTTCGACCGGGCCGATCGAATTTTGTCGTTGGATGCCGACTTCCTTTCGGGTGGTCCCGGAACCCTGCAGTATGTGCGGCAGTTTGCGGGCCGAAGGCGCGTCGAAGGCGACAACAAGATGAACCGCCTCTACGCCGTCGAATGCACCGCAACTCTGACGGGCGCTGCGGCCGATCACCGGCTGGCTGTCGCGCCCAGCGAAATGGAGGAGATCGCCCGGCTGTTTGCCGCTGCACTGGGATCGGCCGGTGCAGCCAAAGAAACTCCGCCTTCGGCAAACCGGCATGCCCGGTGGATACAAACAGCGGCAGAGGATCTGGCCAAGCACCCCGGTTCGAGTCTGGTTGTAGCCGGAGACCAGCAGCCGCCGATCATCCACGCGCTGGCTCACATGATGAACCAGCGCCTGAACAGTGTCGGCGCGACCGTGACAGTCACCGATCCGGTCGAAGCCAGTCCGATCGATCAGATCGAATCGCTCGGTGAACTATCCGCGGCGATGGAAGCCGGCCAGGTCGAACTGCTTGTGATGCTCGGAGGAAATCCGGTTTACAACACACCCGCCGACCTGAAATTCGGCGAGCGGCTCGGCAAGGTTACACTGCGAATTCATCTCAGCCAGTACCACGATGAAACTTCTGAACTGTGCCACTGGCACATTCCACAGGTGCACTTTCTGGAATCCTGGAGCGACACGCGTGCCTTCAACGGCATGTTTTCAGTTGTCCAGCCGTTGATTGAGCCGCTTTACGGAGGCCGTTCGGCGCATCAGATGGTCGCGTTTCTGGCGGGCCAGGCCGAGCGCAGCGATTACGAAATCGTCCGTGATTACTGGAAGAAACAATGGTCTGTTTCCGGCGACACCTTTGAACGTCGCTGGCGGCAGGCCGTCCACGACGGCATCGTGGAAAGTAGGACAGGCTTCCAGCCTGTCGGCCCGTCCACCGCCCAGAAAGAGTCCACCGGCCAGGCGGCCGGCGCCACCGCTGCTGTCAGCCCGCCAAAACAATCGGCAAGCCCGTCCCCCTCTTCGGGATTCGAAATCGTCTTTCGTCCCGATCCCACGATTTATGACGGGCGCTTCGCCAACAACGGGTGGCTGCAGGAGTTGCCCAAGCCGTTGACCAAACTGACCTGGGACAACGCCGCGATGATCAGCCCGGCGTCGGCCGAGCGGCTGGGACTGTCCAATCGGCTGGGAGGGCGCGGCGGCGAGTACATCGTCGATGTTGTCGAACTGGAGGCCGGCGGCAGAAAGTTGCGCGCGCCGGTTTGGATCCTGGCGGGCCAGCCCGACAACTGCGTTACGATCCACCTCGGTTACGGTCGCCGGCGCGCCGGCCGCGTCGGCAACGGCGCCGGGTTTAACGCCTACCTGCTGCAGACATCCGATTCACCCTGGTCGATTTCAGGCGCCAGCGTGCGCAAGACGGGCGAGACCTTTCGCCTCGCTTCCACGCAGGTTCATCAAAGCATGGAAGGCAGAGACCTGGTGCGTTCACAGACTCTGAACGAATATCAACAACAGGGAAGCCAGCCGGCCGGATCCGCCCACGCATCCGGACAACACGACAGTCTGTATCCGCCGGTTGACTATCCCGGCTATGCCTGGGGAATGGCCGTCGATTTGAACACCTGCATCGGTTGCTCGGGCTGCGTGGTTGCGTGCCAGTCGGAAAACAATATCCCAATTGTTGGAAAAGAACAGGTGGCGCGCAGCCGCGAGATGCACTGGCTGCGGATCGACCGGTATTACGAGGGGCCGCCGGACAATCCTTCTGTCGCCTTTCAGCCGGTCCTGTGCATGCATTGTGAAAATGCCCCTTGTGAAGTCGTCTGCCCGGTGGCCGCTACTGTTCACAGCGCCGAGGGCCTCAACGACATGGTTTACAACCGCTGCGTCGGGACGCGCTACTGCTCGCACAACTGCCCGTATAAGGTCCGTCGCTTTAACTTTCTGCTGTACTCCGATTGGGAAACTCCCAGTCTGAAGCTGATGCGCAATCCGGAAGTCACTGTGCGCAGCCGCGGTGTGATGGAAAAGTGCAGCTACTGCGTGCAGCGCATCGCCAGCGCCCGGATCGAGTCGGAAAAGGATGGACGCCGCATCCGCGATGGCGAAATTGTCACGGCCTGCCAGGCCGCCTGCCCAGCTGAAGCCATTGTCTTTGGCGACATCAACGACCCCAACAGCCGCGTCGCGAAGTTGAAGGCCGGCTCGCGGAATTACTCGTTGCTGGATGAATTAAACGTGCGGCCGCGCACGACCTATCTGGCGGCGGTGCGCAATCCCAATCCAGATCTGGAGACCGGCTGAGCATGCAGGAACCGAGCGGCGACCAGCGACAGCCGCCTGTTATCGAACCCGGGCACACCTTCGGGACGATCACCGAAAAAATCGGTTCGATCGTTCTGACGCGCCGGACTCCGCCGGCATGGTTTTTCGGGTTTGCCCTGTCTTTTGGGATCATGATGGTCGGACTGTACGCCATCGGGTATCTGTTGATCCGCGGCGTCGGTATCTGGGGCGAAAACATTCCGGTCGGGTGGGCCTTTGACATCATCAACTTCGTCTGGTGGATCGGGATCGGACATGCGGGCACGCTGATCTCCGCCATTCTGCTGCTGTTGCGTCAGGACTGGCGGACGTCGATCAACCGGTTTGCCGAAGCGATGACGTTGTTTGCCGTGGCCTGCGCGGCGCTCTACCCGGTGCTCCATCTGGGGCGGCCGTGGCTGGCCTACTGGCTTTTCCCGTACCCGAACACGATGGGAATGTGGCCGCAGTTTCGCAGCCCGCTGATCTGGGACGTGTTTGCCGTATCGACCTATGCGACCGTCTCGCTGCTATTCTGGTTTGTCGGTTTGATTCCCGATCTGGCCACGCTGCGCGACCGCGCGCGCAGCCGGTTCGGCCGGGTCGTGTATGGCATTTTCGCCATGGGCTGGCGCGGATCGGCGCGCCACTGGCACCGCTACGAAATCGCCTACCTGCTGCTGGCGGGACTGGCCACGCCGCTGGTGGTGTCGGTCCACACGGTTGTCAGCCTCGATTTTGCCGCGTCGATTGTGCCGGGGTGGCACGCTACGATGTTTCCTCCGTATTTCGTCGCCGGCGCAATCTACTCGGGGTTTGCCATGGTCATGACGCTGGCCATCCCGCTGCGCTACGCTTACGGCTTGCAGGATTTCATCACGATGCGGCACCTGCACAATATGGCCAAGGTCATGCTGGCCACAGGTCTCATTGTCGCCTACGGCTACATGATGGAAGTGTTCATGGGCTGGTACAGCGGCAATCCGTACGAAGAATACCTTGTGCTCAACCGCATGCGCGGGCCCTACGCTCCGCTCTACTGGGCATTGATCGGTTGCAATGTCCTGACGCCGCAGTTGCTCTGGTTTCGGCGCGTCCGCGACAACGTGGTGCTGCTGTTTGTGCTTTCGATTGTCGTCAATGTCGGAATGTGGCTGGAGCGGTTCGTCATTATTGTGACCAGCCTGCACCGTGATTTTCTGCCGTCGTCCTGGGGAATGTTTACACCGACGGTTTGGGACTGGGCGACTTTTGTCGGAACGATCGGTTTGTTTCTCAGCCTGCTGTTTCTGTTCATCCGATTCCTGCCGATGATTTCAATTTTCGAAATGCGCACGATTTTGCCGCAGGCGGAGGTCGATGGACACGCTCCTGAGGGCGATTAAATGTTGCTGGATTGTGGAATTGTTTTTCACCACAGAGACAGAAGCCGTATGCCGTATGCCGTATGCCGTATGCCGCAGGCCGTCCGGAATCCACGGCGGAATACGGCATACGGCACACGGCACACGCGTCTCTACGGAGAAAGCAATTCGACCGGAATTGAGCTGAAGAATCATGCGAAAGAGCAGACCGAGAATTTACGGCCTGATGGCGGAGTTTGAAAACCCGACCGACCTGGTCGCCGCATCGCGGCGAGCCTACGAAGAAGGCTATCGGCGTCTGGACGCCTACTCGCCGTTTCCCGTCCATGGGCTTTCCGAAGTCATCGGATTTCGGAACTCGCACCTGCCCGCGGTGGTCCTGGCCGGAGGGCTTGTCGGAGGCGTGGGTGGATATCTGATGCAGTACTACATGGCCGTCATCGATTATCCGCTAAACGTCGGCGGACGCCCGTTGCATAGCTGGCCCGCGTTTATTCCAGTGACTTTCGAAACGACAGTTCTGGTAGCAGCCCTTTCGGCGGTGCTCGGAATGCTGGCGCTCAACGGTCTGCCGATGCCGTATCATCCCGTGTTCAACGTGCCGGGTTTCGATCGCGCCACGCGCGACCGTTTTTTCCTGGTGATCGAATCGACCGACAAACTGTTCGATGCCGATAAGACCCGGGTTTTTCTCGAAAGTCTCGGCGCCGGCATTGTCGTGGAGGTAGCGCATTGAGGCTGGCGACTGGCGACTGGCGACTGGCGACTGTCTGGCTGGCAGCCCTATTGGCGACCTCCTGCCGCCAGGACATGCACGACACGCCGCGCTATGAGGCGTACGAATCGTCCGCGTTCTTCAAGGACGGACTTTCCTCGCGGCCGCTGGTTGCCGGAACCATTGCGCGCGGCCATCTGCAGGACGATGAAGTGTTCCATACCGGTAAGCTTGCCGGAGTACACGCAACGGTGTTTCCAGTGACGCTGACCAACCAAGTGCTCGATCGCGGCCAACAGCGGTTCGACGTTTTTTGCTCTCCCTGCCACGGACGCGTGGGAGACGGCGACGGAATGATTACGCGCCGGGGGTTTCGCCCGCCACCGTCTCTGCACAATGAGCGGCTGCGCGTTGCGGCGCCCGGATACTTGTTTGAAGTGATGTCTCGGGGAATTGGCGTGATGCCAGGCTACTCCGCCCAGATTGAGCCAGCCGACCGCTGGGCCATAGCCGCCTACATCCGGGCCCTGCAGTTAAGCCAGCGGGCGACGGTCGACGATGTGCCGGCCGGCCAACGCGGCAAGCTGAATTAGAAACGAAAATGTCCGATTCGCAAGAGTTCACGACGAGGTCAATCGAGCTGGCGGGGCTAGACCGTTTGCAGCGGCGTTCCTTGCTGGTAGGAGTCGTCGCGCTGGCGGCGTGCCTGGTCGGAGCGCTGTTCGGCCACCAGCAGTTTGTCCGCTCCTACCTGGTGGCCTACGTTTTTTGGATCGGAATTGCACTGGGCAGTCTGGCCATTCTCATGTTGCAGCACCTGACGGGCGGCGCCTGGGGGCTGGTGATTCGGCGGCTGCTCGAGTCGGCCAGCCGCACGCTCTGGTTGATGGCGCTGTTGTTTCTGCCGATTCTGGTGGGCGTGCGTTCGCTCTACCCGTGGTCGCGTCCCGAAGAGGTCGCCGCCAGCCATCTTCTGCAGCACAAAGCCGGTTATCTAAACGTGGGATTTTTCGGGCTGCGCGCCCTGATCTATTTCGCATTATGGATCGGCATTTCTCATTTGCTCAACAAATGGTCGCTACGGCAGGATCGCTACGGCGGGCCCGAATGGACGCGGCGGATGCAGCTTCTCAGCGGTCCGGGTCTGGCTCTTTTCGTGTTGTCGGTGACCTTTGCCTCGATTGACTGGGTCATGTCGCTCAGGCCGGAATGGTACTCGACGATGTTCGGCTTTCTGTTTGTGGGAGGGCAGGCGCTCAGCGCGCTGGCCTTCACGATCGTCTGCATCGCCATGCTGGCCGATCGCAAGCCGCTGGCGGATGTTCTTTCGGCGGATCATTTTCACGATCTCGGGAAATTGCTGCTGGCCTTTGTGATGTTATGGACCTACTTCTCTTTTTCGCAGTTTCTGATTATCTGGTCCGGAAATCTGCCGGAAGAGACTCCCTGGTATCTGGCCAGGCTGCGGGGTGGATGGGGTTGGGTGGCCATGCTGATACTCCTGTTTCATTTTGCGCTGCCTTTTGCGCTGCTATTGTCACGCGATATCAAGCGTCACAGCCGCCGGCTGGCACAGGTAGCCGCGCTGGTGGTCGTCATGCGATTCGTCGATGTGCTGTGGCTGATTGTTCCGGAGTTTCAGCACGGGCGACTGGCTCTGCACTGGATGGACCTGGCAGCACCGATCGGAATGGGCGGAATCTGGGTGGCTTTCTTTACGTGGCAACTGCAGCGCCGCCCGCTGTTGCCACTGAAAACAGGGGTCAGGCTTCAGGGGTCAGGGGTCAGGACGTGATCGTGCTCGTGGGAGTGGCACCCGGCCGCCAGGCCGGTGGTCTTTTCTCGTGCTCGTGGTCGTTGCCGTGGTCGCGATGTCCGCCCACTGGAGCTGACAGGCTGGAAGCCTGTCCTACTTGAATTATGCTATCAATTGCCAAAATCGCTGAATTTTGATCATCGTTCTTCGGGTAATTAGAAAATGGCCCACAAGATGTAGCGCGGATTAACACGGATTAAACGGATTAAACGGATTAAGCGCATTGCACTTGAGCTGCACTTGTCAACCCCAACGCTTTGCAATTAATCCGTGTTAATCCGTGCTAATCCGATTAATCCGCGCTAAAGCGCAAGTACGATATCGCCAACAAAAATTATTGGAACGACGTTCGCCATGAATCGACAACCTGACGAAACACCGGACGTCACCCACATCAGGAATCCTGATGTCACTCATGAAATGAGCGACGTCAATATCTCCTGGATCCTGCGGTTTTGCGCCGGCCTCTTTGTGGGGACAGCCATCGTTTTTGTGCTGATGTGGAAGCTGTTTGGTTTTTTCAATGACCGTGAAGTCAGCCTGCAGCAGCTTGCCGGGCCGCTGGCTGTGGGTGAAAGGCAGCTTCCTCCGGAGCCGCGCCTGCAGCTGACGCCTGGTCACTCGATCCATCCGCTGGATGAAATGAAAGAAATGATCGCCGAGCAAAACAAAGTTCTGAGCAGCTACGGTTGGATCGACCGCGAGGCGGGCATCGCTCGCATTTCAATCGACCAGGCCAAGCGGCTCGTTGTCGAGCGAGCCGCGACGAGCACCAGTGGCGCCGGCCGCTTGGCCGGTGGTCCCCTGTCGACCCCTGGAGGTGAACGTGCTCGTTGATGAGGTCTTCAGACTAAAGCCTGTGACAGAAACGTTGAGATTTGATCATCGTTAGCGCGGATTAACACGGATTAAGCGGATTAGGCTTGAGCTGCACTCAGCAACGCCAACATATTGCAATCAATCCGTAGACCGTAAGCAGGACGTAGTCAAGTGGCTTTGGAGTAAATGAAATTATGAGAAGGACCAGGCATGTACCGCCCTTCCAACTGCTGGCATTTCTTTTCTGCTGTTTGCTACTTTGGAATTCGGGCCAGGCGCAAACACCCGGAAGCGCGCCGCCGGGAGGCCGCCAGCAACAGGGGCTGCCCGCGGATTTACGCGAGGTTGGTATCGATCAGCGGCTCGACCAGCCATTGCCGCTTGAGTTGGAGTTTCGCGACGAGACCGGCGCAACGGTCAAGCTTGGAAAGTACTTTGGCGGCCGTCCGGTGATCCTGACGCTGGTTTACTACCACTGCCCGATGCTTTGCGCGCACGCGCTCAACGGAATGATCGGGGCGTTGCGCGCGCTGCCGTTTGACGCCGGCGATCAGTTTGAAGTTGTGACGGTCAGCTTTGATCCGAGCGAGACTCCGCAGTCGGCGCGGATCAAAAAGGACGCAGTCTTGCGCCGCTATGGCCGCGCAGGCGCCGAGCGCGGCTGGCACTTCCTGACGGCCGATCAGGCGTCCATCGACGGGCTGACGCGCGCCGTGGGCTTCCGCTACAAGTTCCTGGCGGCTACCGGCCAGTTCGCTCACTCCAGCGCGATCTTTGTTGTGACGCCCCAGGGACGGCTGTCGCGTTATTTCTATGGGATTGAATACTCACCGCGCGATCTGCGCCTCGGACTGGTGGAAGCCTCCGCCGGCAAGATCGGCTCGCCGGTCGATCAGTTGTTGCTGTATTGCTATCACTACGATCCGATGACGGGAAAATACGGCGCCGTCATTATGAATTTCGTTCGGCTGGCCGCCGGGCTGAGTGTGGCCGGTTTAGTGGTGCTGGTCTTGATGCTGAGGAGTCGGCAGCCGGCAGCCGGCAGTAGGCAGTAGGCAGCGCCGGCATACGGCATACGGCATACGGCATACGGTTTGCCGCCATGCCGCGCTGTGTCTCTGTGGTGAATGCTATTTATGAATAGGAAACATGCAAATCCTTGCTGAAATGACACTGCTGGCCATAAGGGTTCCTTTCATTCCCGAGCAGGCCTCGACCTTCGCCAGGCGGGTCGACGCGCTCTACTACTATCTGATCGGAATCACGGCGATCTTTTCGCTGCTCATTGCGTTCTCCATTTTCTATTTTGCGATCAAATACCGCCGGCGCTCGCCCGATGATCTGCCGCGACCAGTGGCCGGATCGATGCTGCTGGAGATTACCTGGACGGTTGTTCCGCTGCTGCTGTCCATGACCATCTTCGTTTGGGGCGCCAGCGTCTACTTTGCCCAGTTTCATATTCCGAAAGACGCGCTGGAAGTCTTTGTCGTCGGCAAACAGTGGATGTGGAAGTTCCAGCACCTGACGGGTCAGCGCGAAATCAACGAGCTGCACGTGCCGGTCGGGCGGAAAATCAAACTGACGATGACGACCGAAGATGTCATCCACAGCCTGTACGTTCCGGCCTTCCGCATCAAAATGGACGTCGTTCCAGGTCGCGTTACTGCCACTTGGTTTGAGGCGACTCGGGAAGGTCGCTATCATCTGTTCTGCGCCGAATACTGCGGAACGAGCCACTCGGGCATGATCGGATGGGTCGTTGTCATGACTCCGGCCCAGTACCAGAGCTGGCTGGGAGCCGCCGCTGCCGGCGAGTCGATGGCCTCGCTGGGACAGAAGGTCTACCAGTCGCTCGGTTGCGCCACGTGTCACAACGGTGTGGATGAAGCGCTTGGGCCGGGTTTGAAGGGATTGCACGGACGGCCACGCAAGCTCGAGTCGGGACAGACGGTAGCAGCTGACGACAGCTATATCCGTGAGTCCATCGTCAATCCTGGCGCCAAGATTTTGCAGGGCTACGCGCCGCTGATGCCGACGTTCCAAGGACAGGTCAGCGAAGAACAGTTGCTGCACCTGATTGCCTACATACGATCACTAGCGGCACCGTCAGAGCCGCGGCCGGAAGGCCGCGAGAAAAACTGAGTGACAATGAACCTAGACCAAACCAACCCAACCCAGCCGCCGCGCGCAATTGATCCGCTCGACAACTACCTCAACGCCCGCTACGGCGTCAGTTCCTGGTTGCTTACGCTTGACCACAAACGCATCGCCCTGCTGTATCTGGCGTCGGTGACGTTTTTCTTCTTTCTGGGAGGCGCCTATGCCGTTCTGATCCGCCTGGAACTGCTGACGCCGGCGGGAGATCTGGTACAGGCGCAGACCTACAACAAGATGTTTACGCTGCACGGCGTCATCATGGTGTTTTTTTTCCTGATCCCGTCGATACCCGCCGTGCTGGGAAATTTTCTCGTCCCGTTGATGATCGGCGCCAGGGATCTGGCCTTTCCGCGGCTGAACCTTGCCAGTTGGTATATTTACAATCTGGGCGCCCTCTTTACGCTCTACGCGATCCTCAGCGGCGGAGTCGACACGGGCTGGACGTTCTACACTCCCTACAGTTCTTCGTACTCCAACACGCACGTCATCGCCACCGGTCTGGGTATCTTCATCACCGGCTTTTCCTCAATCCTTACCGGCTTGAATTTCATCGTCACCATCCACACGATGCGAGCGCCGGGCATGACGTGGTTCCGCTTGCCGCTGTTCATCTGGGCGCATTACGCCACCAGCATCATCTTTGTGCTGGCCACGCCCGTGCTGGCCGTGACGATTCTGCTGCTGGCCTTCGAACGGATCCTCCGCATCGGACTGTTCGACCCGGCGCTGGGCGGCGATCCAGTCCTGTTCCAGCACCTGTTCTGGTTCTATTCCCATCCGGCGGTTTACATCATGGTCTTGCCCGGCATGGGTGTCGTCAGTGAGCTGGTTGCAAACATGAGCCGCAAGAACATCTTCGGTTATCGCTTTGTGGCGTTTGCCAGCCTCGCCATCGCCGTGTTCGGATTTCTGGTGTGGGGCCACCACATGTTTGTCAGCAGCCAGTCGATTTACGCCGGCATGATTTTTTCCTTCCTCAGTTTTGCCGTCGCCATTCCGTCGGCCGTAAAGGTCTTCAACTGGACGGCGACGCTCTACAAGGGTTCCGTCTCGTGGGAGACTCCGATGCTGTACGCTCTCGGATTTATCGGGCTGTTTACGATCGGAGGGATGACCGGGCTGTTTCTGGCGGCGCTCGGCCTGGACGTCCACGTCCATGACACCTATTTTGTTGTCGCGCACTTCCACTACATCATGGTGGGAGGGACGCTGATGGCCTACCTGGGGGGACTGCATTTCTGGTGGCCGAAGATGACCGGCCGCATGTACCCGGAGTGGTGGGCAAAGTTTGCGGCGGTGATGACGTTTGTCGGATTCAACCTGACTTTCTTCCCACAGTTCGTGCTCGGCTACATGGGGATGCCGCGCCGCTACCATGCGTATCCCGAGGAGTTTCAGGTGTTGCACGTCATGTCGAGCGCCGGTGCTTCGATCTTGGGCGTGGCCATGCTGTTGCCCATGGTCTATTTCGTCTGGTCGATGCGCTACGGCCCGGTTGCCGAGGCCAATCCCTGGGCGGCCTTCGGACTGGAGTGGCGCACGGCCTCGCCCCCACCGACGGAAAATTTTTACGAGACGCCCGTCGTTACCTGGGAAGCCTACGAATTCAGGTCTAAGGAGGAAATGGAAGTCATCGGCGTCGGGTTGGTCGAAAAATCCGAACCGCGATCGTAAGCAGGTGTGATTCATGGCGAACTCGTTCCAATAATTTTTGTGATCGATATCGTGCTCGCGGCTTAAAAGCATGATCAGTTGGCGCGGATTAATCGGATTAACACGG
>JBPCNK010000375.1:0-5436 GCA_051001345.1 Acidobacteriota bacterium
CGTCGCAGCGGGCGATGTAAAGTCGACGTTGCCATTACAGAAAACACGGGGCAGAGCCACTGTGCCACACGAAATTTGTCGCGGTTTGCGAAGAAACTGAGCTTTAGCATTACAGAGGACACAGAGGAGCACAGAGAAAAGCGGGCGTACGAGGCTTATGAACTTCGATCGCAGCACGGAGGGACTGGCTCAGTCACTTCGTTGACATGGATGCTTAAAATTACAGACAGCCGTCGTTGGTGCGAAGTTTTTCTCTGTGTTCTCTCTGTGTCTCTGTGGTGAAGCCGCTTTTCACTGCACCACAGAGCGTCACTAGGATCATTGTTGTTGGTATCAATTCAGATGTTACAGTCCACTAGCGGATGATCTTAAAAGTTCGTTTCCAGCGCGTGCGGTCGAAGAAATGAATCACACGGTTGGCATACTCGGTGATGGTTTCTCCAGTTGTTGAGTTCGGGTTGTAGGCGGGATCTTCAAAAGACCAGAATACAAACAGCGGGCGGCCGATAATCATGTTTTTATCCAGCGGACCCCAGAAACGGCTGTCGGCGCTGTCGTCGCGGTTATCCCCCATCATGAAATAGGAGCGGTCATCCAGTTGCAGCGGGCCGAAATTGTCGCGGGCAGTTCGCTCCTCCGGATCGATGTGGGAGGCGGAAGCATCTTCGACCGGCTGGCCGTTAATGAAGACCTTGCGGTGACGAACCTCGACGGTTTCTCCGGGCAGTCCCATCGCGCGTTTGACGTAGAGGACCTCAGGCTGAGGCGGAAAACGGAAGACGACAACGTCACCGCGCCGGATCGTGTGCCGCGGCGTCCCGGCAAACCCTGCAGTGAATTCGTTGCGCAAGGAAAACTTGTCGATCAACAGCCGGTCCCCGACCAGAATCGTGGGAACCATCGACGGCGTCGGAACCGTCATCGGATGCACGATGTAGGTGGTGACAAACAGCGCCAGAATCGTACACACCACGATCGTGACGAAGTACTCCCGCAGAGTGCTGTGAGGACGCGGGGCGACTGCGGCCTTTGAAGGGGACTCGACCCGTGTTTGCTTGCGTTGCCTGGCTCGCCCCATGGCCTTATCGGTTCAGTCTGCCGGTGACAGCTGCGACGACCTGATCGAGAGGCATTTCGGTTTGCTGTCGCGCGCGCCGATCGTAGAGCTCGACAACTCCCTGCTCGATCTTCTTCCCAACGGTAATCCGGTAGGGGATGCCCACCAGGTCGGCGTCCTTGAACTTGACGCCCGGCCGCTCGTCACGGTCGTCCAGCAATACTTCGATGCCCGCAGCGGCCAACTGTTCGTAGAGCTGTTCAGCGGTCTTCGTTTGCTTCTCATCACGCCGGCTGACCAGTGTGATGACGACTGGAAAGGGAGCGATGGTGGCCGGCCAGCTGATGCCGTCAGAGTCGGCGTACTGCTCGATGGCGGCTGCGAGAATGCGCTCCAGCCCGATGCCGTAGCTGCCCATGACAACGGGGACTTCATGACCCTGCTGGTCAAGGACCCGCACTCCCATCGAATCGCTGTAGCGAGTTCCCAGTTTGAAAATGTGGCCGACCTCCAGGCACTTGAAAACTTCTAACGGGCGGCCACACCGCACGCAGGGATCCCCGGCCCGCACCTCCCGCACATCGGCAAACTCAGCCGTAAAATCGCGCCCCGGTGAAACATGCCTCAAATGAAAATCGTCCTGGTTTGCGCCGGTCAGCAGATCGCGCCGGCCTTCCAGCGCGCCGTCGGCGATGATCCGCACCGCCTTCAAGCCGACCGGTCCCAGGCTGCCGGGCGCGGCTCCAAAATCGCGGACAATCTCTTCGGCCGTAGCCGCGCGAAAAAGGTCGGTGCCAAACGCTGCAGCCAGCTTGGCCTCGCTAGCCTGATGATCGCCGCGCACCAGCACCAGCAGCGGTTTGTTTTCGGCCACATACACCAGCGACTTCATCTGGCGGTTTTCGGGCAGGCCGAGAAAGGCGGTCAGGTCCGCAATCGTTTTCTGGCCGGGTGTCGAGATCTTCTCCGGGGCGGGTTCGCCGGATGGATCTTCGATCGACTCGAGCGCCGAAGTCGCTTTTTCAAGATTGGAGGCATAGCCACACTGGCAGCTGACCGTCATGTCTTCTCCGGCGTCGGTTCGCACCACAAATTCGGCCGACTCGCTTCCGCCCATCGCGCCTGAGGAGGCCTGAATGACGAGATAGTCCAGACCACAGCGTTCATAAATTCTGCAGTAAGCCCCGCGATGTTTTTCATAGGAAACATCCAAGCCGGCAGAATCGACATCCAGCGAGTAGGAATCCTTCATCGTGAACTGGCGCAGTCGCAGCAGGCCGGATTTCGGGCGCGGCTCGTCGCGGAACTTTGTCTGGATCTGATACCAGATCTGGGGCAACTGTTTGTACGATCGCACTTCGTTGCGGGCGATGCTGGAGATGATCTCCTCGTGGGTCATTCCCAGACACATGTCCCGGCCGCCGCGATCCTTCAGCCTAAACATGTTGTCTCCCATGATGTCCCAACGGCCGCTCTCGCGCCAGACCTCCGAGGGATTCAACGCCGGCAGGAGGAACTCCTGGCCACCAATGCGGTTCATCTCCTGACGGATGATGGCGGCGATGTTCAGCATCACGCGCTGAGCCAGCGGCAGGTAGGAGTAAATTCCGGCGCCCAGCTGGCGCACGTAACCTGCCCGAAGCAGCAGCCGGTGGCTGGTGACTTCAGCCTCGGCGGGTACTTCCCTCAACGTCGGCACAAACAATTGATTCCAGCGCATATCTCTAGACTCGTCGCAGATTGCAGATTATAGACGGTGTACCGTTCGTATTGAATTAGAAAAGCCGTGGCGTTGGAATGTGCCGCCTCCGTTCAGTGCCGCGACCGCAGGGAACGGGTCCGTGCCACCGTTGTCGTCAGAATGGTGTAGGCACGGATAATCGATGACGCCCACGAGCAGGTGCACGAGCACGTCAACGAGCACGATCACGTCCTGACCCCTGACCCCTATTTTAAATTGATCAAGCACCGCGGCGGTGAGGTAACATCTCCGATTTCAGTTCAGCGCGGTTGAGCCACAGCGGCAGGCCGCAACCAAAGTCGGCTGTGGGCAGCGCCGGGCCGGCGACGGAGCGCCAACAGAGCCGCAACCGTAAGGGAGCGGGCAGTAGGCAGCCTACGAAGCACCAACCGGGCCGTGACCCCGGCAGAAACGGAGCGCCAACAGAGCCGCGCCCGGAAGGGCGCGGGCCGGCAGGTAGGAAGCTGGTTCAAGAATCTTGCTGAAATGCCAAGATTCAACCCATCGGCACTACTAAGGAGAAAGCGATGAGAGTTGCACTGGGCGCCGACCACGCCGGATTTGACCTGAAAGAACAGGCGAAGGACCTTCTCCGGCGTGCCGGCGATATTCAAATCGAAGACCTCGGGGCGCACAGCGCCGAAGCCAGTGACTATCCCGTCTATGCGGCGCGAGTCGCCGAAGGGGTGTCCCGGGGAGAATTCGAGCGCGGCATCCTGTTCTGCGGTTCAGGAATCGGCATGGACATCGTCGCCAACCGCTACCCGCGCGTAAGGGCGGCGCTCGTCTACGATGAGCAGGCGGCTCGTCTCAGCCGCCAACACAACGATGCCAATGTCCTCGTGCTGGGCGCGCGGCTAACAAAGTCGGAGCAGGCGCTCGAGATCATCCGCCAATGGCTCCAGACCCGCTACGAAGGCGGCCGGCATCAGCGGCGTCTTGACTTGATTGACCAGATTGACTACCGGCTCGGCGCCCAACGGCCGTTGCGGGAGATCGATCCGGAGATCGCCGAGGCGATCCGCCTGGAAACGGCCAGGCAGGGCGACAGTCTCGAGCTGATTGCGTCGGAGAACTTCGTCAGCGAGGCCGTGCTGGAAGCGGTCGGCTCTGTGCTGACCAATAAATACGCCGAAGGATATCCCGGGCGGCGCTACTACGGCGGCTGTGAATTTGTCGACCGTGCCGAAACGTTGGCGATCGAGCGCGTCAAGAAAATATTCGGCGCCGATCACGCCAACGTGCAGCCGCACTCCGGCACACAGGCCAACATCGCGGCCTACCTGGCCGTCCTGCAACCCGGAGACAAGATTCTCGGGTTGAACCTGGCACACGGGGGACACCTCAGCCACGGCCATCCGCTCAATTTCTCCGGAAAGTACTTCCAGGTCTCCGCCTATGGTGTCGATCCGAAGACAGAACGGATCGACTACACCCAGCTCGCGGAGATCGCCCAGCGCGAGAAACCGAAGATGATCGTCTCGGGCGCCAGTGCATATGCGCGCACCATCGAGTACGAGAAAATCTGGGAGATCGCGCGCGGCGTGGGGGCCATGCACATGGCTGACATCGCGCACGTGGCCGGCTTGGTTGCTGCCGGCCTGCACCCCAGTCCTGTGCCCTACGCGGATTTCGTGACCAGCACGACGCACAAGACGCTGCGAGGCCCGCGCGGCGGATTCGTTCTCTGCCGCGCCGAACACGCCAAGGCGCTCGACAGGCTGGTGTTTCCCGGCACGCAGGGGGGTCCGCTCATGCATGTTATCGCCGCCAAAGCCGTCTGTTTCCACGAAGCCCTGCAACCGGAATTCAAGGACTACCAGGCCCGGGTTCTACGCAACGCCCGCGCCTTGTGTGAGACGGTTGCGGCTCAGGGTTTCCGGATCGTGTCAGGAGGAACCGACAACCACCTTTTCCTGGTCGACGTCTTTTCCCGGCAGATTACCGGCAAGGATGCCGAAAAGGCGCTCGACGCAGCGCACATCACCGTCAACAAGAATGCGATTCCCTTTGACACCCAGCCGCCGATGACGTCCAGCGGTATCCGGATTGGGACGCCTGCTGTCACCACGCGCGGGATGGGCGAACCGGAAATGCATGCGATCGGCAAGCTGATTGCGCGGGTGCTGGAGAATTTGGGAAGCGAAGCGGTGCTGGGCGAAGTTCGAAAAGAGGTTGCTGACATTACTCAAAGGTTTCCGTTGTATTCGCGCCGTCGAATGACCGGCTAGTGGACTGTAACATCTGAATTGATACCAACAACATTGATCCGAGTCACGCTGTGCGGTGCAGGGAAAAGCGGCTTCACCACAGAGACCCAGCGCGGCATAGCCGCAACCGCATGCCGTATGCCGTATGCCGCAGGCCGGCGACGGAGCGCCAACGGAGCCGCGGGCCGGAAGGCCGCGGGACGGTAAATAGGAAGCGAGATCAAAAAATCTAGCTCAAAAAACAAGATTTCATCAATTGGTAATACAGAGGACAGAGAGAAAACACAGAGAAAAACTTCGTACCAACGACCGGCTGTCTGGAATTCTAGGTATGCATGTCAACGAACTTACTGAGACAGTCCTCCGTGCTGCGATCGAAGTTCATAAGACTCGTACGCCCGCTTTTCTCTGTGTTCCTCTGTGCCCTC
>JBPCNK010000376.1:0-26046 GCA_051001345.1 Acidobacteriota bacterium
GAGCGGGTTCGTGCGGCCATTTAGATCAGAGTGACGGCAACTACGGCGGGGACCCGCTCCCCTTGGTCGCGGCACTGAACTGCGGCGGCACTGACACACCGACCGGCGTCCATTTTCATAACAAAAAAAGGCTGGCTGGTAAGCCGGCCTTTTGACCAGCAGGGGTGATGAAGTGTGGACGTGCAGTTACTGTCCGAGAGCCGGGCTGGCCGCTGTCGGAGCTTACGTGATCCTGCTCACATGGTCGTGTCGGACCGTTCGCTGGCCGTTCAACTGACATAATTTGTCAATACTATGCAAAAATGGCGTCACTGGAGAGGACCCAAATGGCCAACATCCTGGTGGTCGACGACGAAGCCAGTATGCGTGAGTTGCTCGAGATCGTTCTCAAAGGCGAGGGCCACACCGTAAGTTTGGCCTCGGACGGTCATGCAGCCGGCCAGCAGCTTGAGAAGCACAATTACGACCTGGTCGTTTCCGACATCAATATGCCGCAGGGCACGGGCATCGAATTGCTCAAGCAAGCCCGCTCGAAGGGCTGCGACAGTATCTTCATCTTCATCACGGCCTACGCGTCCTCCGAAAGCGCTATTGAAGCTCTCAAGTACGGCGCTTTCGACTACATCACCAAGCCGTTCAATGTCGATGAACTGCGCAACCTGGTCAAGAACGCCCTGGAAACCAAGTTGTTACGCCAGCAGGTCTCCACTTTGAGAGTCCAACTCACCGGCAAGGCGCAACTGCTCGGTACAAGCCCAGCCATGATTCAGATCTACAAGCTGATCGGAACGCTGGCAGGCACCGAAAGCACGATCCTAGTGACCGGAGAAAGCGGCACGGGTAAAGAATTGGTCGCCCGTGCCATTCACGACACCAGCCTGCGAAAGGACCAGCCCTTTGTTTCGATCAATTGCGGAGCGTTCCCGGAGACCCTGCTGGAGAGCGAGTTGTTCGGTTATGTTCGGGGAGCTTTCACCGGCGCCGCGGCCAACAAGAAGGGACTGATTGAAGCCGCCGACGGAGGCTCGCTGTTTCTGGACGAAATCGGAGACATGCCGCTTCCCATGCAGGTCAAATTGCTGCGGGCACTGCAGGATCATCGGGTTCGCCCGGTAGGGGGCACCGAGGAGATCTCCGTCGACGTGCGCGTGATTGCAGCAACCAATCAGGACCTGAAGGCAGCCGTCGCGGCCGGACAGTTTCGCGAGGATCTGTACTATCGAATTGCGGTGATTCCTCTGGAAATCCCGCCGTTGCGCGAACGCAAGGCGGACATTGCGGTGCTGGCTGAACACTTTGTCCGGCGCTACGCGCAATCTCAAGGCAAGGCTATCTTCGGTTTTTCACCGCGCGTGATGAAGATACTGGAATCCTACAACTGGCCCGGCAACGTCCGCGAGCTGGAGAACGCGGTGGAACGGGCAGTAGCACTCGAGTCCAGCCAGTTGATTCAGCCCGAGCGGCTACCCGAGCAGCTCCTGGCGGAGCCAGTTGAATTGCGCGTCAATCTGCATACGGGCGAACTTCCCGACGAAGGAGTCGATTACGAAAGCACGATCCAGAGGATCGAGACGGACCTGATCAAGAATGCCCTAAAGAAAACCCAGGGAAATCAAATGCGGGCGGCACGTTTGCTCAATCTTTCGTATCGTTCCTTGAGGCACAAGATTCAGACGCTCGGAATCAAAGCGGCCCAGCGACCAACCGAAGGTGTGAAAAAGTCGCCGTCCGAATAAATGGAAGTCGCACCGGCTATAGCCGGTGTAGCGGAAGTTTCAGTGCCACGGAAGTGTCAGTGCCACGAACGAAGAGAGTGGTGACATTGACCCACGGAGCAAGAAACTCGATGGTCACCGTTCTCTTCGTTCGCGGCACTGAAAATCAGGCGCCAACGTTCGCGGCACTGACACTCCGGCCCCTCGTCATTCAGCGAGTAAAACCACCGGGTGGAAGCCGGCGCCACCCTCCGCCGATTCGGCGGATCAGGAAGATTGGAATTTAGGTGCTTGGAGCAATATCACCGCACCCTTCCGGGCGCGGCACTGACATGGTGGCGCATCCGCAGTATCGCTCCGTTGGTCCGGCGACACTGCCATAGCGGGAGTGGCGCCGGCTTTAGCCGGTGTCCCTTTGACCGAAGAACCACAGGCTAAGGCCTGTGCCACGAGACATTGATCCGGGGCTGCTGCGATTTTTCACCCATCGGTAAAATGAGCGCAATCACCGAGAGCTGACAGGCTGGAAGCCTGTCCCTCCCGGTTGGGGCGCCGCGGCCAGCGGCAACGACACCGTTACAGCCGTGCCTGCGCCCTCTTGGCTACGAATGCGCAGCTTGCCGCGATGGTTCTGGACGATCTGATAAACGATAGCCATTCCCAGCCCGATGCCCTTGGGAAACCCGGTCGCAAAGGGTTGGTGGATGCGCTCGATTTCTTCGGCGCTCATACCGCAGCCGCTGTCCCGCATGCGAATACGGACGTACCGGGCATTACGGCCGACCCGAATCTGCAAGGTCCCTCCTTGCGGCATGGCGCGCAGGGCGTTTGCGGCCAGATTCCAGAATACCTGGCGTAACTGATCCGCACTCCCCAGGCAGCATAGCGGATTGCGCTCGCTGAATTCGATCTGGTGCGAAGGAAGTTTCTCGGGACTGTTCTGGAGCAGTTCTATCATCTCTCCAATGAGGTGCGCCACATCGACCGAGGCGAATTCCACGGGCCGCGGGCGAGCGTAGCTGAGAAAGTCCTCGATGATCTTGTTGAGCCGGTCGGATTCCCTTAAAACGATTTCCATGAGGCGCGCCTGGTCGTCTGGCAAGGCCAGTTTTTGGCGCAACAGCTGGATGCTGCCGGACATCGAGCCGAGCGGATTCCGAATTTCATGGGCGATTCCTGCGGCCATCATGCCGACGGCGGCCATTTTTTTCTTGGTGGCAACTTCCTGTTCGAGACGCTTGACCTCGGTCAGATCTTGAAAGGCGACGACGAAACCCAATCGACGGCCGTCCTGGTCCAAAAGCGGAGATGTCCCCGAACCCAGGAACCGCTGGCGGCCACGGCGGGAGCGGGCCCACGCTTCAAGGCGCACGGCATTGCGCGTACGCGTAAAGTCAGCCTGCAAAATTTTCTGCAGACCCGCCTCGCCCAGGACCAGTGCCACAGTTGCGCCTTGCAGCTCGTCCTGGAAGTACCCAGTGATCTGGCACGCTGCGCGATTTGCAATGGTGATAGTCCCGTTCAGGTCGGTTGTCAGCAGACCGCTGCGGATGCTTGTGATCACATGCTCGTGCAGTGCGCGCAGGTTTGCCAGCGATGAGGCGCTTACCTCAAGGTCAGTGGAGAACTGCTTGATGCGCTCGGCCAGGTGAATGCCGAGATAGGCGACTACCAGAAAGCCGAGCAGCGTGACGGCAACCTTGTAGGCCTCGCCGGGCGTGAGCTGGTAAAAACCGGTATTGACGATGGCGATAAAGGATAGAACAGACAACCCGGCAGCCAGTAGTCCGCCCTTTCGTTGCAGCAGGACGCTGCTATAGGCGATCAGCAACAGGTACAACCAGACGAAGACACTGTCGCGGCCGCCGGAGTAGGAAACCAGCAGATGGACAAAAATCAGATCGAAAAAGAACTGCAAATAAAAGAGCGGGTGGTCGCGTTGAACCAGGCGGATCAGCACGTAACTGGCGGCCGAGAAGACGTAGCTGGCGCCCAAAAAGATGAGAAGGAGGTAGCGCTGCGGTTCGGGTGGCAGCGAGAGGATCGACGCGAAGCCCAGGACCATCGTCAGCGTCGTGACGCGAAGCAGCAGGATCCAAGCCAGCTTGCGGCGAAACTCACTCATGGGAGAGCCGCGTGTGGCGGGTCGCAGTTGAGAATGGGAATCGCTCGAAACCTGCGACCGGCGACCCGCGCCTGTTCATTAGTGCGTCGTGGACAGCTTGGAGATCAGTGAGAACAGCGGCAGGTACATCGAAATGACGATCCCTCCGACAACGACGCCGAGAAAAACGATCAGCAAGGGTTCCAGCAATGTGAGAAAGTTCTTAATGGCAACGTCGGCTTCCTCGTCGTAATAGTCGGCAACCTTCGTGAGCATCGTATCCAATTCGCCGGTCTGTTCTCCCACGCTGGTCATCTGCAGCACCATGGGAGGGAACACTTTGGCTGCCTTGAGAGGCTCGATCAAAGTCTTGCCTTCTTCGATCGCCCGCCGGGCACGCAACAGCGCATTCTCGATGACCTTGTTGCCGGCCGTTCGCGCGGTGATATCGAGGGCTTCGAGGATTGGGATACCGCTGCTCAACAGCGTAGACAAGGTTCGGGAAAAGCGCGCAACAGAAATCTTCTTCAGTACCATGCCGAAGATCGGCATCTTCAGCAGCAGGCCGTCGATAAGCAGGCGTCCCTGTTCGGTCTTATAATAGTAGCGCAGGCCGACTACCATCAGGATCAATCCAACCACGGCGAACAGGAAAAACTGCCCCAGCACATGGCTCAGCGCCAAGACCATGCGGGTCGGTAGCGGAAGTGTCGCACCGAGTCCCTCAAAGAGTGTGGCAAAAACCGGAATGACTTTGAGGAGAATGACCGTCACAACCCCCAGTGCGACCGTCAGGATGACGGCCGGATAAATTGCCGCCGAACGGAGCGCGCTCTTCAGCCTGATGATCTTCTCGATGAAACCTGACAGGCGCGTCAGAATCACGTCGAGAATACCGCCGGCTTCGCCGGCCGCAATCATGTTGACGAACAAGGCATCAAAGGCGCGGGGATGACGCCGCATGGCGTCGGCTAGTGTCGAGCCGCTTTCCACGTCGTTGCGCACCTGGTACAGGATATTGGCGAAGGTCTTGTTCTCCTGCTGGGTGGCGATGATTTCCAGGCATTGCACAAGAGGCAGGCCGGCGTCGAGCATGACGGAAAACTGTTTGGTAAAGATGGCGATTTCCTTTTGCTTGACGCGTTGCGGAAGCTTCGGAAGGCTGAGCTCTTTGCCTTTCTCCTTGATGCTGAGAGGGAGAACCTGCTCGCCGCGCAAGAGAGTGGCCAGCACCTGTTTGGACTGGGCGAACTTCTCGCCGGTGATTGCCACTCCCGACCCGATCCTACGTCCTTTGTACTGATATATCGGCATTGAGAACTCCGTAAGTTTCTACTGCCTTGCAAGTGCCGCCCGCAACTTTCGCGGTTCGCCATTTACTAGTCGGTGAACTCTTGTAATTTCAGCAGAATTTTTTGATCCCGCTTCCTATCTACCGGCCCGCTCCCTTACGGTCGCGGCTCTGACTTCGGTTGCGGCGCGACGGCCGCTCTTGCTCTTAACTGACTGCGCCCACGGGCGGCAGGCCCACGCCGCGCTTGAGCATGTCCTGAAGTTCATCGATGTTGGAACTTCGGCCCAGGGCCTCTTCCTTTGTGATCCTCTTGTTGAGGAACAAAGACGCCAGCGACTGGTTGAAAGTCTGCATGCCGTACTTCTCCTGTCCAGTCTGCATGGCCGAATAGAGCTGGTGGATCTTGTCCTCTCGAATCAAGTTTCGGACCGAGGCGTTAGGAATGAGAATCTCCATGGCCATAACGCGGCCGTCACCGTCGGCCCGCGGGACCAGAGCCTGGCACAGGATTCCCTCCAGAACGAGGGAAAGCTGCGCCCGGATCTGCGACTGCTGGTGAGCGGGGAACACATCGACGACGCGGTTGATCGTCGATGCCGCTGAGTTTGTATGCAGAGTAGCGAATGTGAGGTGTCCCGTTTCTGCGATGCGCAGCGCCGACTCGATCGTTTCCAGGTCGCGCATTTCACCGATGAGTACCACATCGGGATCCTCGCGCAGTGCGCTGCGCAGCGCGTTGGCGAAGGAATGGGTATCGGCGTGTACTTCACGCTGATTGATCAGACAGCCCTTATGGCTGTGCAGGAATTCGATGGGCTCTTCAATGGTGACAATGTGCTCGTGCCGCAACGTGTTCACACGGTCGATCATGGCCGCCAGCGTCGTGGATTTGCCGCTGCCGGTTGGTCCTGTTACTAAAACGAGGCCGCGAGGCTTATCGCAGAGTTTCTTGACAACGGCAGGAAGCTGCAGCGTCTCAAAGCTTCGAATCTCAAAAGGAATCGTCCGAAAGACACCGGCGACGGCGCCGCGCTGGGTAAAGACGTTGGCGCGGAAGCGCGAGAGTCCCTTGACCCCGAAAGAGAAATCGATTTCGAGGTTTTCCTCAAACTTGTATTTCTGAGCGTCGGTCATGACGCTGTAAGCCAGCCGTTTCGTGTCGGCGGGCTCCATCGGAGGGTGATCGATCGGGAGCAGCTTGCCGTGGACGCGAATGCGCGGCGGTGAGTTGATGGTGAGGTGAAGATCCGATCCCTTCATCTCAACGCACCTCTGTAGCATTTCAGCCAGTGTTAACATGATGTCCCTTCGATTCAGTCAGTTATAACCGCAAAGCTGCTGCGGGAGTGTGACCCATGTCACTTCAACCGGAACACTCAGTCCAGTTTGACCGTCTCACGCAGAACCTCGTCGATGGTCGTAAGGCCCGCCTTCAACTTCACCAAGCCGCTTTGCCGCAATGTCAACATGCCTTGTTCCTGCGCTTTCCTCCGGATCTCCGCCGCCGAAGCGCCGATGAGAATCAACTGCTGTAGTTCGGGCGTAATCTCCATGACCTCGTAAACACCCACCCGTCCGCGATAACCCGTCTCGTTGCAGTTCTTGCACCCTGCTCCCTTGAAGGCCTTGACGCTCTTGGCTTCTGCCGGCGAATACCCGATGTCGATCAGCGCCTTGATCGGAGTGGTGACCTCCTCGCGGCACTCCGAACAAATCTTCCGGATAAGCCGCTGCGCGCAGATCAGGTGAATCGAGGTAGCAACCAGGAACGGTTCGATTCCCATGTTGAGCAGGCGGCTTATCGTCGACGGCGCGTCGTTGGTATGGAGCGTGCTGAGGACCAGATGCCCGGTAAGGGCCGCCTTGATGGCGATTTCGGCCGTTTCAAAATCCCGAATTTCACCGACCAGAATGATGTTCGGATCCTGGCGCAAAAAGGATCGCAGCGCGGCGGCAAAATTCAGCCCGATTTGCTCCTTCATCTGAACCTGATTGATTCCAGAGAAGTTGAATTCGACTGGATCTTCGGCCGTCATGATGTTGGTTTCGACGGTGTTCAATTTTGCGATGGACGTGTACAGCGTGCTGGTCTTGCCGCTGCCTGTCGGTCCGGTGACCAAAACCATGCCGTACGGCTTGGCAATGGCGAGGAGGAATCGTTGCAGCGATTCCTCCTCGAAACCCAGCTTCGCAAAATCAGCGGGTAGCTTCTCCTTATCGAGAATACGCAGGACGATTTTTTCGCCGAACAGGGTCGGCAGCGACGAGACGCGAAAATCGATGTCTTTGCGCCGGCCGTCGAAGTTGACGCGCATTTTGATGCGGCCATCCTGAGGCAGTCGCTTTTCTGAAATGTCCAGTTTGGCCATGATTTTCACGCGCGAAAGGATGGCGTCGCGGATCTTCAGCGGAGGACTCATGACGCTGTACAAAATACCGTCGATCCGGTACCGAATACGAAACTCCTTTTCGTACGGTTCGACGTGGATATCGCTGGCGCCTTTGCGGATGGCGTCTGACAGGATCAGGTTGACCAGTTTGATTACGGGCGCCTCTTCGCTGGATTTTTGCAGTTCGGCAATATCCTGCTCGCGCTCATCTTCGGCGATCTCCAGGTCGTACTCACCGCTTTCACTGAACTGGTCATAGACCTTTTTCAGCTCCATGCTGTGGACGCTGCCGTAGTACTTCTCGATGGCCTCCTTGATGGAACCCTCCGAAGCCACGACCGGTTCGATGTTGAATCCGGTCATGAACTTCAAATCGTCCATGGCCAGCACGTTGGTCGGGTCGGTAATGGCCACAGTCAAAGTTGTCCCGGTTCGATTGATAGGCAGGACTTGGTACTTGACGGCTGATTCAACGGGGACCAATGCAATGACTTCGGGATCCACCTCGGTAAAGCTGAGGTTGACCGAAGGCACGTCGTACTGAAGGCTGAGGCAGTTGGCGACATCTTCGTCGGAGACAAACCCGAGCGAAATGAGGACGGAACCAAGCCGGCCAGGATGCTCCTTCTGATGCTTCAGGGCGGCGGTTAGCTGCTGAGTTGTCAGCAGCTTCATTTGCACAAGAAGGTCACCCAGCTTGGTCGACATGCTTTCCAATTATCCTTCCCTGGTTAGCGCCACATCAAATCGGCGCCGATGAAAATCAGGAGGATCACGCTGATGATTCCATTGACCATGAAGAAAGCTGCGTTGACCCGGCTTAGGTCATCGGGCCGCACCAGCGCGTGCTCGTATATAAGGAGCGCAGCGACGACGGCTATTCCTGCCAAGCTAAGGACTCCCAAGCCCAGCAGGTGATGCAATATCAGCAGGAGCGCCACCATCGCGGCGTGCAGGCCGATGGACAATCCTAGCGTAGCGCCAACGCCGAATCGGGCAGGAATCGAATACAGGCCACGACCCCGGTCAAATTCAACATCCTGGCAAGCGTAAATCAGGTCGAAGCCGCTGACCCAAAGGAGGACGCAGAGGGCCAGCAGCCAGGGTTCGAGGCTGACCTCGCCGCGCACGGCAATCCAGCCACCTACCGGCGCCACCGCCAACGCCAGTCCCAGGAAAAAGTGAGACATAGCCGTGAAACGCTTGGTGTAGGAATAGGCCAGCACGATGACTAAGGCCAGCGGAGCCAGCGCCAGCGTCAGCCAGTTGAGTTGCCAGGCAGCCAGAAAAAACACAGCTGCAAAGAACACGGTAAATCCAAGAACGAAGCCCGCACTCACCAGACGTCGCGGCAACGCCCGCCCGCTTGTCCGCGGATTTTCAGCGTCAAATGACCGGTCAGCCCAGCGGTTAAACGCCATCGCAGCACTTCGAGCTCCCAGCATGGCGACGGCAATCCAGAAGAGCACCCGGGTTGGGGGCGCTCCGCGGGCGGCCAGAAAGGCGCCCAGCAGGGCAAAGGGCAACGCAAAGACCGTGTGCTCGAACTTAATCATTTCCAAACAGATCCGAGCGTTTGCGATCCAGCGATTCATTGGTCCGTTGGGCAAGTTGATAAGGGAAGCCTCAGCTCCGGAGGCAGACGTATAAGTATACACCAATTTGGGGTCAGGGGTAGATCAGGGGTCAGGCTTCGGGGTCAGGGGTCAGGGAAGCTGAATTGTGACTGGAAATTGGCAACTTGCAACTGATAACTGGCTACTGGTAACTGGCTACTGGTCAGTAGACCCCCAGATACTTCTCAATTTCCCAAGGATGAACCTGGGCGATATAAGATCGCCACTCCTCCCGCTTGGCGGAGAGAAAATGATCGTAGATGTGTTTTCCCAGTGCTTCCTGGATCACCTTGTCTCGCTCGAGTCCGTCGAGCGCCTCGTTGAGGTCGCCAGGCAGGGCATCGATGCGGAAGCGGCGCCGCTCGCGCAAGCTCATCCTGTAAATGTTCTTGTTGACGGGCCGCGGCGGTTTCCGACGGCTTCGAATGCCGTCTAGTCCGGCCTTGAGCATCACGGCGATCGCCAGATAGGGATTGCAGGAAGGATCGGGCATTCGAAGCTCGCAGCGCGTGCCGACGCCGCGGCGCGCAGGCACGCGCACCAGCGGACTACGATTGCGTTCCGACCATGCGACGTTGGTAGGCGCTTCGTAACCGGGTACCAGACGCTTGTAGGAATTGACGAGAGGATTGGTAATCGCACAGAACCCCTGCGCGTGTTCGAGCAATCCGGCAATGTAATAGAGGGCAATATCGCTGAGTTGGTATTCCCCTTTCGGATCGTAAAATGCGTTCTCACCCTTATGAAACAGGGATTGATGGGTGTGCATGCCCGAGCCGTTGATTCCGTAGATCGGCTTGGGCATGAAGGTCGCGTGCAGCCCGTGATCGAGAGCGACCTTACGGACGATCAGTTTGAAGGTAATGATGTTGTCGGCCGTCTTCAGTGCGTCGGCGTAGCGGAAGTCGATCTCGTGCTGGCCCGGGGCGACCTCATGGTGCGCCGCCTCGACTTCAAACCCCATGCTTTCGAGCACGTTGACCATATCGCGACGCGCGTCTTCGCCGCGATCGACGGGCGTCTGGTCGAAGTACCCCGCTGAGTCATGAGTGATCGTGGTCGGGTCGCCGTCGGCATCCTTGGCGAACAGGAAAAACTCGGCCTCGGTTCCCGCCACCATCGTGTAGCCCAGCTTGTCGGCCTCGGCGATGACCCGCTTGAGAATCTGCCGGGGGCATCCCTCAAATGGGGTCTCGTCAGGCCGCAGAATGTCGCACAACAGGCGCGCGACTTTGCCCTTGCCGGCGACATGCTCCCAGGGAAAGATGGCGAAAGTGTCCGGATCGGGACGCAGCAGCATGTCGGATTCTTCGATCCGGGAAAAGCCCTCGATGGAAGAACCGTCAAACATCACTTGCCCCTCGAGCGCCTTGTCGAACTGGCTCTCGGGGATCTCAACGTTCTTGTTGTTGCCCATGATGTCGGTGAACTGCAGGCGCAGGAAGCGCACCTTTTCTTCGCGGAGAAGTTTCAGAACATCGGTGCGTTGCATGGGGAGCTCCGGAAAAGCAGGCTTCAGGCTCCAGGCTTCAGCGGTCGAGCAAATCGCCCCCCTGAAGCCTGAAGCCTAGTCCGCTACTTGATAAACAGCATCTCGCGGTAGGTCGGCAGAGGCCATAGATCGTCGGCGATGAGGCTCTCCAACTGATCGGCGGTTGTGCGCGTGACCTGCATGGCTGGAACAACCTTGTCGCGAAAGTGGCGGGCGTGCGTCAGGGCATCGCCCTTATGCTCGTGGTTGATCGCCTCCGACAGGTTTGCAATGTCATCCTGCAGTTGTGTCGCCAGGCGGCTCACCTTGTCGAGTTGACGGGTGTCGGACTTGGCCCCGACAGCTTTCAAGGAAGCGGCGATCGAAGCCAGCTCGCCCTGAAAGCGCAGGGCCGCCGGAAGGATCATCGTCTGGGCAATGTTGAGGCACAACTGACTTTCGACATTGACGTCCTTGCAATAGCGCTCCACGGCGATCTCGTAGCGGCTGTGCACTTCGCGTTTGCTCAGGACGCCGTACTTGCCCATCAAGCCGATCGCCTCTTTGTCGAGAAAGTGCGGCAGAGATTCCACGGTATTCCGAAGATTCGGCAGACCGCGCTTTTCAGCTTCCTTGTGCCACTCTTCCGTGTAGTTGTCGCCGTTGAAGATGACTGGCTTGCACTCTTTAATGATGCTCTGGAGGATCTTCTGAACGGCTTTGTTGAAAGCGTCTTTGCCACCCTTGGTCTTTTCCAACTCGGTTGCGATCGTATCCAGCGACGCGGCGACGATGGTATTGAGAACCACCAGAGGGTCGGAGATTGTCTGGCTGGAGGAAACAGCCCGGAACTCGAATTTGTTCCCGGTGAATGCAAACGGGCTGGTGCGGTTACGGTCGCCGGCATGCTTGGGCAGCGGTGGTAGCGTATCGACGCCGATGGTCAGCGTGCCCGGGCGCTTTGAATTCTTGGCCTTCCCCGTTTCAATCTGTTCGAAAATCTCCGTCAACTGCTCGCCGAGAAAAATCGAAATGATGGCAGGCGGAGCTTCGTTGGCTCCCAGGCGATGATCGTTGCCCGCCGAGGCGATCGCCACTCGCAGCAGCCGGGCGTGCCGATAGACGGCTTGAATGACGGCGGCGCAGAATACCAGGAATTGCGCGTTGTCGTGCGGGGTGTCGCCCGGTTCGAGCAGGTTCATCGTATCTGTACCGAGTGACCAGTTCAGATGTTTGCCCGAACCGTTGACGCCGGCGAACGGCTTCTCGTGGAGCAGGCAGACCATGCCGTACTTTTGCGCGACGCGTTGAAGCGTCAGCATGGTCAGTTGCTGGTGATCGGCCGCCACGTTGGCGTTCTCATACACGGGAGCGATTTCGTATTGGGCCGGCGCCACTTCGTTGTGACGCGTCTTGACAGGCACGCCGAGCTTGTAGAGTTCGCGCTCGGTTTCCAGCATGCATGCCAGTACACGCTCGGGAATCGCGCCGAAGTAGTGGTCTTCGAGTTCCTGGCCTTTGGGCGGCTTGGTTCCAAATAGGGTACGGCCGCAGTTGATCAGGTCCGGACGCGCGAAATAAAAATGCCGGTCGATCAGGAAATATTCCTGTTCGGGTCCCGCCGTGGCGTAGACGCGCGAGATATCCTCGTGGCCGAACAGTGTCAGCACGCGGATAGCCTGTTTGGAGAGCGCCTGCATGGAACGCAGCAGCGGCGTCTTCTTGTCGAGCGCTTCGCCCGTCCAGGAACAGAAAGCAGTCGGAATGCAGAGTGTGGTTCCATTCGGGTTTTCCAGGATGAACGCGGGCGAAGTTGGATCCCAGGCTGTGTAGCCGCGCGCCTCGAATGTCGCCCGGATCCCCCCCGATGGAAACGACGACGCATCCGGCTCACCCTGGATCAGTTCCTTGCCCGAAAACTCGACCACGGCGGCGCCCGATGCGGACGGCGAGATGAAACTGTCGTGTTTTTCTGCGGTCAATCCGGTCAGGGGCTGAAAGACATGCGCGAAGTGCGTTGCGCCCTTTTCGATGGCCCACGCCTTCATGGCCGCCGCGACCGCGTCGGCGATGCTGGGATCGAGTTTGTCGCCGTGGCTGACCGTTCGCTTCAGAGCCCGGTAAACGGTCTTGGGCAGGCGCTCCTGCATAACCTTGTCGTTGAAAACATTGGCTCCGAACAGATCCGTCGTGGGAGTGTCTCGAAAGTTCAGCGGTTGTTCAATGGGTTTCCATTCGGTGACGGCCTTGACGGCATCGTGGCGGGCGCTAGTAGGTTTCATGCCTGATTCTCCATAAAAGAAAAAGGGGGGTTGTTGATTGCCAGGCCGAAGGTTATTTGGTAGCAAGTGGTTTGTCAATTTATTTTGGCAACAGGCTAAAAAACCAGACAATTACTACGTTTTTGTACACGAAATTGCTCAAGCGCGACTTGAATCTTACAAAAATTGCATAAAACTGCGCTCACTTTTGCAGTCCGGATTTTCTGAAATGGACGCGTCAACGGAGTTGATCGCTGTAATGACGGTCGTCATCTAACTGTTAACTTTGCAGACACTGCAATCGGTAGTTCTGGTAAGATGCTGGGAAATCAGGTGTTTATGTTTAGAAGTCTGCACATCAGGCTGTTGGCCTTCACGTTGCCGCTGTCACTGATTCCGCTGTTATTTATCTCCTTTTTCTCGTACGACCAAGCCAAAAACCAGATCACCAAGGACCGCACCAAGCTCTATCTGGAGCAAGTCGCCCAGGACACGGCCGACAAAATCGATCTGACTTTGTCTGAGAAACGCGAAGAAGCCATTTCGATGTCGATAAACAGCGACATTCTGCGTGCGCTAGATGGCAACAGCGGGACCCCGGTGCGCGACCTGATTGAGCAGTGGATCCAGATTCACCAGGTTTATGACTTGATCGTTTTGTTGGACAGCAAAGGAATCATACGCGCCTTCAACGGCGTTGACCGTACCACTGGGCAGCCGTTTTCCAGCGATGCCGAAAGGGCCATCCTGGGCCGGTCGATCCGAGAGTATTATCCGAATGCCGAGTGGCTGGATAAAACGTTGGCCGGAAATTTTGTGAACGTTGATTGGCATCGCTCGCGCCTCGTCCAGCGGCTATATGACTTTGAGAAGCAGGACCGGGCGCGGCAATACAATCTCGGCTTTTCAGTTCCCGTCAAGAACGCCGACGGGCTTGTCGTCGGGGTCATCCTTAACCTCATGAATTGGGAGTTCTTCCAGATTATCCTCGACAACGTCGAACAGGACTTTGAGCGGCAGGACCTGCAGACCGGATATGCGTTTCTCTTTGCCGGTGACGCCAACACGATCATCGCTCACAAGTTTCGCGCCAACCGTACTTATCATGAGGTTGATCGTGCCATGGCGCTGCAGAATCTGGACAACTACGGAACGCGCCTGGTGGAAAATCACCGGCTCGAGGATCTGCGCCGGGCTGTTCTCGATGGCGTCAGAAGTATTGCGTACCAGTATCCACCCGGTACTCACAAAATCTCGGGTCTGGCGCGCGTAGAGAACGAGGCCTTGGGTTGGGTCTGCGGAGTGGGCATCGACGACAGTTACATTTTTCTTCCTGTGCAACGCCTTCGGCGTGTCCTTATGGCCGTGACCCTGCTGACGGCCGCCCTGGTGCTGGCGCTCAATTACGGAATGTCGCGCAGCATCAAAAATCCTCTGAAGAAGCTGACGTCGTCGGCCCAGGTGCTGGCTGCGGGAGACTTTTCACAGCGGGTCGATGCGCGGTCTCGCGACGAGATTGGGACGCTGGCGCGCGCCTTCAACGAAATGGCGCACTCGCTCCAGGAGCGGAGCACGGCGCTGCTTGAGCTCAACCGCGATCTGGAGGAAAAAGTATTCGACCGTACCCGCGAGTTGCAGGATTCCAACCGCGAGTTGAAATCGGCCTACAGCGAGCTCCAGGAAGCGCAACTGCAGCTGGTGCAGTCCGAGAAAATGGCGTCGCTCGGTCAGCTTGTCGCCGGAATCGCCCACGAGATCAAGAATCCTTTGAATTTCATTTATGGCAACACAGAATTTTTGCGGCGTTACGTGACCAACCTGCGGAGTGTTCTGGCTGTGTACGAGTCGCTGCCATCTCTGACATCCGAAGACCGCAGACAGATCCGCGAAGTCAAGGAGCGGCTCAATCTCGAGTTCCAGTTGCAGGACCTCGACACGCTGATTTCAAACTTTGAGGAGGGCGCGCATCGCATCAACGCGATCATCGCCGACCTGCGATCGTTCTCCCGGATGGACTCGGCTACTCCGGCTGAGCTGAATCTGCCCGAAGCCATCGAGATAGCACTCAACTTGCTGCGCAACGAACACAAGGATCGGATCCGCATTCACCGCGATTTCCAGCCTGTGCCACCGGTGGAATGTCTAACCGGAAAGATCAATCAGGTTTTGATGAACTTGTTGTCGAATGCTTGTCAAGCGATTGCGGACCAGGGCGACATCTGGATTCGGATCTACGGTCCCGACGCGGATCATGTAGCCCTGGAAGTCCGCGATAACGGCGCCGGAATTGACCCGCGTAATCTTGCAAAAGTTTTCGAGCCGTTTTTCACGACCAAAGAGGTTGGAAAGGGAACCGGCCTCGGGTTGAGCATCAGCTACGGAATCATCAAGCAGCACGGAGGCGACATTCACGTGGAGAGCAATCCGGGCCAGGGAACGACGTTTCGTGTCACGCTGCCCATCAGACAACAGCAGGTTATCGAACATGACCAGGCGACATCCCATATTGATCGTTGACGACGAGGTTGCGAACCTTCAGAAACTGAAGCGCACCTTTATCGAAGACTTTGAAGTCACTGAGGCGCAGAACGCTGCCGAAGCCCTGGACAAACTACGGGCGGGAAGTTTCTCCCTCATTATCACCGACCAGAAAATGCCCGGTATGTCCGGCATCCAGTTGCTCCAAAGGAGCCTGGAATTGAGCCCGGACACGATGCGGATCATTTTGACCGGCTATACCGATGTCGAAGACATCATCAACGCCGTCAACCAGGGCCAAGCCTATCAGTATGTGGTCAAGCCGTGGGAGCCTCATGCGCTGCGGCAGCTCGTGCGCGAAGCGATTCGCAAGTTCGAGTTGGTCGAGGAGAATCGCCGGCTGGCGGAAGATCTGCGCCGTGCCAACGAACGCCTCAGCAACGAGAACCGCATTCTGCGCAGCGAAGTCGCCGAACTTTCCGACTCGCGTCGCTTCGTGTTTGCCAGTTCTCAGATGCAACAAATCCTGAGGCTGCTCGATAAAGTGGTCTCCACCGGAACGACTGTTTTGATTCAGGGCGAGACGGGTACGGGAAAAGAGCTGGCTGCGCGCTATTTGCACGAGCACGGGGATCGCAAAGATCAGATTTTCGTTCCGATCAATTGCGGTGCGATTCCCAGAGAGCTGATCGAAAGCGAGCTGTTCGGGCACACCAAGGGTTCCTACACGGGGGCCATTAATCCCCACAAAGGACTGTTCGAGATCGCCGACCACGGTACGATTTTTCTGGATGAGATCGGCGAGGCGCCTCTGGATCTGCAGGTCAAATTGCTGCGCGTTTTGCAGGAGAGCGAGATTCATCCGATCGGCTCGCCCACGGCGCGCAAGATCAACGTCCGCGTTATTGCCTCGACCAACCGGAACCTGAAAGACCAGGTCGAGCGTGGCGCCTTCCGTTCCGACCTGTTCTACCGTCTCAACGTATTTTCGATCCAGATCCCGCCTTTGCGGGAGCGCCGCGAAGACATCCCGGAGCTGGCCGATCACTTTGTGTGGCAGTCGGCCCGGCGAATGAACAAACTGGTTGCAGGCATCGAGGCCGGAGTGATTCAAGCACTGGAGCGCTACGACTGGCCCGGAAATGTGCGCGAGCTGCAGAACGAAGTGGAGCGAATGGTGATTCTGGCCGACGACAACGGCTCGATTCATCCTGGACTGATTTCCGACCACGTTCGCGATGGCCGCCGGACGCAAGCCGGCGACCGTCAAGGCGGCCTGAAAGACCGCCTGCGAAAGGTTGAGCAGGGCTGGATCCAGGAAGCGCTGGCGCGCCACGGAAACAATCGTTCGCGCGCGGCCCAGGATCTCGGCATCAGTCGCCAGACGCTGCTGTCGAAGATTAAGGAACTCAGGAGTGACTGAATAGTCGCGAGTCGCGGGTCGCGAGGTCCAGTCGCCAGGCCCCGGTCGCCAGCTCCCCATCTGCCTAATTTGACAGCCACTGCCTAGTTTCTTTACATCTCACCTTACTCCAGCGTTTTCAAAGACCTAGGGTGTATACGAAAAGTATCGTCTGCCCGGGTGTCCAGTTCGGTGACTCCTCAAGAAAATGGGTTAAATCGTAAGTGTATTTTTTCCAAGCGTTTAGTCATGCGGGTCCATTGGCATGGCCGGTGCAATAAGGTGATCGGCATCACGCCACTCAACCACGCGAAGCTTGTTAGGGGGACCCAATGACCGAATTCGCACTCGCAGCGACAATGCCACACCTGGAGTTGATCGAGCGTTGCCAACGTCGCGATGAAGACGCCTTTCGGCAGTTTTTCGAGCTGTTTCATACGCGGGTATGGAAGATCGCACTCAAGATCCTCAAGGATGAGACGGCGGCCGAAGATGCTACCCAGGAAACCTTCTTCAATGTGTTTCGCGCAATCGGCCGCTTTCGCGGGGACTCGCAGGTGACGACTTGGTTGAGCCGAATCGCCATCAACGTTTGCTTTGAAACGATTCGCAAGAACAGCAAGCTCGCTTCCAGAACCGTTGACGACGCCGACGGAGAGTTGCAGAACAATTTGCCTGCTGTCGACACTCCTTTCAGCTGCTATTGCCGGCGCGAACAGGACGAGATTCTGCGCGGAGTGCTCGAGGGCCTCGGTCGAAAGCATCGTGTCGTCGTCGAAATGCACGACTTCGACGGGCTCACCATCAAAGAAATCGCCGAACGTTTGAAGGTCATGGAAGGAACCGTCAAGTCGAGACTTTTCTACGGACGACTCGCCTTCAAGAAGACGTACACGAATCGCATGCGCGGCCACCTTCGAAGCAACGCCGCTTGAAATACAGGCTCCAGGCTTCAGGCCTCAGTGCAATTGCGGGAGTGCCGATTGGACAATCCGCAATTCGCAATAGTTCGCAATCCGCAATTGCTGGAGCCTGGAGCCACAAGCCTGAAGCCTGAACCCTCCTTTACTCCTTTGCTGGACGGGTAAGTCTCCAGCCAGTACCCGTGTTAAAATAAACCGTTATGACTGAGCGCATTTTGCTGGCTATGAGCGGTGGCGTCGATAGTTCCACGGCCGCCGCGCTGCTCAAGGACCGGGGCTTCGACGTCGTCGGTTGTTCCATGCAGTTGTGGAACCAGGGCCGGAATGTGTCTGATGGAGAGCCGGCACAGGGCCGTTGCTGTTCGATCGATGACGTCTATGATGCCCGCCGAGTCGCCCATCATCTGGAGATTCCGTTTTACGTCGTCAATCTTGAAGAAGATTTCGAGCGCCAGGTCGTCGCGCCTTTCATGCGCGAATACATGCTGGGAAGAACGCCTTCACCTTGCGTGCTGTGCAACACGTTTCTAAAGTTTGACCGGTTGATCGAGTTTGCCGACCAGATTGGAATGCACAAGGTGGCGACGGGTCACTACGCTCGTGTCGAGAGAGATGACACTGGCGGTGGGCGTTACCGGTTGCTGCGCGGAGTCGATGCGCTCAAAGACCAGTCCTACTTCCTGTTCGAACTGCGTCAGGACCAGCTCGCGCGCATTTCGTTTCCGCTGGGAGGCATGCGCAAAGAACAGATTCGCGAGATCGCCCGGACCCGCAAGATCCTTACGGCCGATAAGCGCGACAGCCAGGAGATCTGCTTTATTCCAGACGGAGACTACGCCGCTTTCATCGCGCGACATGCCGAAGAAGTCGTCTTCTCGAGGGATCCCGGGTTTCGGATTCTCTACGACGGCGTCTCGGCCCCTGGACCAATTGTGGACACGAGCGGAAACTGCCTGGGTTCTCATCCAGGAGCGTTGCACTACACGGTGGGACAGCGGCGCGGCCTGGGCCTGAGCGCCGCCAGCCCGCGCTACGTCGTGAGCGTCGATGCCCAAACCAATACGGTTGTGGTCGGAGACAGGGACGAACTGCTAGCTGACTCCTTGACGGCTGATCGCGTCAATTGGATTGCTGGCGAGCCGCCCGCGCGAGCGCGTATTCAGGCCCGCATCCGTTCGAGGCACGACTTGGCGCCGGCCGAGATCTCATTTATCGAGCCCGGCAAGGCGCTGGTGGAGTTCGACCAGCCGCAGATGTCGGTCACCTCCGGTCAGGCCGTCGTTTTCTACGACGGCGAGGAAGTCCTCGGCGGCGGATGGATTCAGTGAGCGCTATTCGCAAAGCTTTCATCTCATGAAACTTCCACCTTGGATCCGCATCGAATCATTCGAAGGATCTGTGCGGATATGCCAGCCCAAAAGCAGATCCTGGTAATCGCCGGAGAGGAATCCGGAGATGGACACGCCGCCCGAGTAGTCGAGAATCTGCGTACCAGGTTGGGCGACGGTTGGAGCTTTTGGGGGGCGGGAGGCGAGCAGCTTCGTCTTCAGGGGGTTGAGTTGCTGGCCGATGTGCGGCAACTGGCGGCCATTGGTCCGGTGGCCGCGCTGGCGAATTTACGGGCTTACTGGCAGCTCTTTGGAAAAATTGTCGAGCGCATGCGCCGCCAGCGGCCGGCTGCGGCGCTTCTGGTAGACTTCCCTGAGTTCAATCTCAGATTGGCGCGGCGGGCTCGGAAACTTGGTATCCCGGTCGTTTACTTCATTTCTCCGCAGTTGTGGGCGTGGCGCCGGGGACGCGTCAAGATCGTCCGGGAAGCGGTGGATCGAATGGTGGTGATTTTTCCGTTTGAACAGGAGTTCTATCGGCGCCACGGTGTCGATGCAGTTTTTGTCGGCCATCCGTTTGCGAAGCGCGGCGGAGGGCCGGCTGTCAGCCGGAAGAGTTTAGGCCTTTCAGGCGAGAAGCGCTTGCTTTGCCTGCTGCCTGGAAGCCGCCGGGCCGAGGTGGAAAGGATCTTGCCGCCAATGCTCGATGCGCTGCGGCTGCTGGCACCCTCCTTTGAACTGGAGGCGGTCGTAGTGCGTGCAGCCAGCATTGATCCGGCCTTGTTGCAAACATGGATTGACCGGTATCCGGATCTGACGATCCACGTAGGCGAGGGAGACGCCCAGCAGTATCTGGCCGCAAGCGATTTTGCCGTGGTCAAAAGCGGAACGGCGACGTTGCTGGCTACACTGGCATTGGTTCCTTTCGTGGCCGTCTACCGGGTATCGCCCTGGAGCTGGGCGATTGGAAAATTGCTGATCAAGACGCCGTACTACTGCATCAGCAACCTGATCGCCGGACGCGAGATCGTGCCGGAGTTGATGCAGGGTGACGCAACGGCCGAGAAGATCGCAGAAGTGGCGCGACCCTTCCTGGACGATGCGCGTCGAGCCGAACACGTCAAGTCTGATTTGCGCGAGGTGGTGGCCTCGCTTGGCGATGGCCGCGCCTATCAGCGAACAGCGCAGATTGTTTACGACACAATGATCCAACGAGGAGGCATGCTTTGAATCGGTCACAACAAATGAATTTGAACAACCTGAGGCGCGGCTTTGTTTGCCTGTCCGCCGTGGTGGGCCTGACCTTACTGCTGGTTGCTCCGGTGGCCGGCCAGGACAAGAACACGATCGACGTGACGGCCTATGTGGTCAGCGTTCAGGTCGATATCGAAAACCACGCCCTGAAGGGCCAGTCGCAAATGACGTTCCGCGTCAAAGAAAACACGACGGTCGTTCCCGTCGAGATCAACAATTTTTTGAGCGTTCAGCAGATCTCCGACCAGAACGGCAAAGCCTACCCGATTCGATTCGACGATCTGGACAACAACAAATTGTTGGTCACGTCGGCGACTCCGTGGCCTGGGGGCAGCGAGCAGACCCTGAAGTTCCAGTTCGAAGGAGTCCTCGAGAAGCAGCGCATCTCGTTTGGCGAGTCCGCCAAACCAGCCGCGGCGTTTATCGATGACGACGAGGCCTTCCTGATGTCGGCGGGCAAATGGTTTCCCGTTCACCGCTTTCCGCTGGATGAAGCTTCGATGGATGTTTCGGTGGCTGTTCCGCTGGGTTTCTCGGTGGTCTCTGCCGGGAAACTGGCCGGTGTAGACACCAAAGGAAACCAGGAAATCTTCCGCTGGGTTTCCAGCGGACCGATCGATCGGGTCTCGGTGGCTGTGGGCCGGTTTGGTGAAAAAAGCGAGAGCGAAGGGCCGGTTCAGCTGCGCACGTACTTGAACGAAGAGTACCGTGCCAAAGAGGGCGAGTTGCTGGAACAGAGCAAAAAGATTCTGCGGTTTTACAATACGGCCTTCGGACCATACCGGCGCGAGTGGCTCGCCCTGGTGCAGCTGGACAGCGCCGCTGTCGACGAGCGCGCCAACGCGGGACTGGTATTTGTCACCGAGAAAATGCTCAAGTCGCGAAACCTCGATGTCACCGACCTGGCCCGCCGCATCGCCTACCAGTGGTGGGGATTCGACGTGCACTTTGCACGTTCACGCGATGCCTGGCTGTCGGATGGATTTGCCTACTATTCGGCGGCGCTCTATCTGAAGACAGTCGATGAGGATCTCTACAGAACCGAAATGGCCCGGCTTGCGACACTGGCGTTGAAATACGAAAAGAAGGCGCCGATTGCGCAGGGTTTGCAGATCGGTTACGCGACGCCCGAGTACGAGTCCATTGTCGCCGGCAAAGGCGCCTGGGTTCTCCAGATGCTGCGCGCGCTGGTCGGTGACGAAGTGTTTGCGACGTCGCTGCGCCAGTTCGCCGCCAACTTTTCTGGAAAAGCCGCCACCACCGAAGACTTTGCCGCGACGGTTCGCACCGCCGGCTACACCAAGGATCTCGATTGGTTTTTCGCACAGTGGATAGACAGCATCGGCATTCCGGAAATGCATGTCGACTACACCGTCTACAAGTTGAAGACAGGCATGTTCAAGGTGTCCGGCAAGATCACGCAACCGCTCGATCTTTTCCGGATGCCTTTGGAGCTGCGCGTTGAAACCAAAGGCAAGCAGGAAGAAAAGACGGTCAACCTGATTGGCAAGATAACCAGCTTCACGCTGACGACGGAAACCAAGCCCGTCAAGATCATCGTCGAGCCCGAGGGAAAGATTCTCAAAGATTCCGACGATATGAAGATCAACGTTCAGATTGCGCTCGGCAAGGAACTCTCTGACGCGGGCAGTTACGTCGAGTCGATCCGGGAGTATGAGAAGGCCATCCGGATCGATCCGCGCAGTTCGCTGGCGCATTTTCGCCTGGGAGAAGTGTTCTTCGAACAGAGCAATACCAGCAGCGCCGCCAACTCGTTCCGCGATGCGCTCAACGGCGACTTGAAACCAAAATGGACCGAGACCTGGAGCTACATCTACCTCGGAAAGGTCTTCGACATCCTCGGTCAACGACAGCGCGCGCTGGCCGAGTATCAGAAAGCCCTCAACACCAAGGACGACACTCTGGGTGCGCAGGCCGAGGCGGAGAAGTGGGTGCAGACTCCGTTTAAGAAGGAGTCGACGATAATTGGCTAAATACGAAGTACGAAGTGCGAGGGACGAGGGACGAGAGACAAAGGCGAGGGACAAAGGACAAAGGACGAATCGAGTGCGGATCTAAGATTGATTGAGACTATTTGAATGAGATGCTGGAAGGTCGTAACTCGTAATTCGTCCCTGACCCCTGAATCCTGAATCCTGAACCCTGAATCCTGACCCCTGAATCCTGACCCCCTGACTTCGGCCGAGGCGCACAGTTTGGGAACAGATCAACACAAGGCCGCGTGCGGCAGCGAGCGCGCCGGTGCGAGTAGCGAGGCCGCAAAACGCCATCCTGTCGCAATCGTGGTGGCCTTGGCGCTGCTGGCAGTATTTGTAGCGCGCATCCACCAGTTTATCCAGGTCCATTCGCTCACAACAGACGAACGAGTTCATATCGCGGCAGGCTACGCGTACTGGAGTGGCCGCGATTTCCGCATCAACATTGAGCACCCTCCGCTTGTCAAACTCGTCGCTGCCAGTCTTCCCTATGCGACCGTCCCGGTCGATCCCGTCAGGTCGCTCGATTATCCCGGGAGTGTTGAAGGCGCCGAGCGGTACGTAGCCGATTTCTACAAAAGCCTGGGCGCGCACCGGCAGACGGTCGTCGACCGAAGCCGGTATGCTGCGGCGTTGTTCTCGCTGGTGTTGGCCATCATTCTGTTTTTTGCAGCGCGGTCGATTTACCTCAGCAATTGGGCCGGCATACTGGTCCTGTTCTTTTTCACCTTTGATCCCAACGTTCTGGCCCATGCCGCGATTGTCCACACCGACATCGCTTCGGCCCTAGGTACTCTCGCCGGTTTCCTGGCTCTGCTGGCCTGGTGGAGGCGGCCGTGCAAGCGGCGGGCAATGTTGGTTGGAGCGGTGACGGCACTGGGTTGCCTGTTGAAGTTCTCTCTCGTTTTGCTGCCGATTTTCGCAGCGCTGGTTTTCTGCGCTAGAGCCTGGACGGATCGTCACTCCCCGCCGGGACGCAATTCGCTGGCCAGCCTGGCCGGCCGATATGCGCTGCACGCCGCCATTGCCGCCGGGGTCCTTTACGGTCTTCTGTTGGCCGGGTATCTGTTTGTCGGCATGAAGCCTTCTTCCGGCACGCTGCTCTGGCCGGAGGGATTTCTCGAGGGATTTCAATCGATCGTGCGCCACCAGCGCAACGGGCATCCGGCCTATTTGTTTGGCCGGTTTTCCCAGAATGGATGGTGGCTATATTTCCCTGCTGCAGCACTTTTGAAAGCGCCCGTCGCAGTATTGATCTGGTGCGCGCTGGGCGCCTTTTTCTGGGTTCGAGATCGGCGCGGCGTCCAGCGCAATTTGTGGATTCTGATGACGGCCACCTATGCTTTCTTCAGTCTGCGTTCGACGGTCAATATCGGTGTTAGGCACCTGTTGCCGCTGTTGCCGCTGTGCCTGCTGGCGATTCCACAGGCCTTTTATTCTCTGCGGCGGACGTCGTACCGGGTGGCCACGACAATGTTGGCGATCTCGATTGTTTGGCTGGCAGTTGTGTCCCTGTGGATTCAACCTCACTATCTCTCCTACTTCAATGAACTGGCCGGGGGACCCTCGCGCGGATGGCGGTATCTTTCCGACTCCAACGCGGACTGGGGTCAGGCGTCGCGCCTGTGGGCCGACTATAGCCGCCGGCACCCCGGAACAACATTTAAGACCGCTCTCCACCCAGCCGATCCTCCCTCTCAATACGGCGCCCGCGATGAGGATGTGCTGCCCGTATTCTTCAAGAGCCTCCACCCGGGCGTGGAACCGCAATTGACCGAAGGCACCTACGCCGTCAGTACCGCCTTTCTGGTTTCGCGCCGGATTGGACAATTGGCGTTTCTGCGAGATCTCGCACCGGTTGACCACGTCGGCTACGTGATTCGCGTTTATGCGATCGGGCCGGTCGAGCTCGCTCGATATCGGGATTGGCTGCGGTCATGGACGCCGGACCCGGCGGCGCGATTCTGAGCCATGGCAAGGAAGCGACCGGTCTGGATTGGCGCACGCGCACGGCTGCTGCCGCGCCTTTTCGCGCTGTTGTTGCTGGCGCTTTTCGCGCTTCGGATCTGGGACGTTGTGCAAGTTACGTCGCTGACAACCGACGAGGGATTTCACATCGTGGCGGGGCACAGCTACCTGGCCGACCGAGATTTCCGGATCAACGACGAGCATCCCCCACTGGCCAAGCTCTGGGCGGTCGCCCTGCCGTACTTTACGCTCGAACGGGCGCCGATCCGGTCGCTGGATTATCCAGCGACTCCGCCTGGAATCGGCCGGTTGGTCGGAGATTTTTTTCGCAGCCTCGGAGACGGAATGCAGCCGTTTATCGACCGGAGCCGCTATGGAGCGGCTCTGCTGTCGGCGCTGCTGGCCGTTGTACTGTATGGCGCGGCCGTTTGGTTGTACGGCAACGAGTGGATCGCGCTGCTGGTCGTCGGCGTTTATACGCTGGAGCCGACGGTCCTGGCGCATTCGCCGATTGTCCACACCGATATCGGATCGGCGCTGGGTTACCTGCTCGGATTTATTTCGTTGTGCGCGTGGTGGAAGGCGCCATCGCTGCGGCGAACGGGATTGGTGGCCGCGGCAGTCGCTATCGGATGCCTGCTGAAGTTTTCGATGGTGGTCCTTCCTCTGTTCGGATTGCTGGTATTGTCCGGCAAAATACTGACATCGCGCAGTGATCTGCGACGATACGCAGCGCAAGGATTGGTCGCAGCTGGAATCTTTTATTTTGTGCTTTTGGCCGGCTATCTGTTTGCCGATCTGGATCGGTCTCCGGCCGACTTTCAGGGTTGGAACTTGATCCCCTTTCCGCGTCACTTCGTGCACGGTGTGTCGACGCTGTTCGACCACCAGCAGAACGGGCACGGATCCTACCTGTTTGGGAGGTTCTCCCAGCGCGGCTGGTGGTATTACTTTCCGGTCGCGGCAGCGCTGAAGTTTGCATTGCCTACTTTGATCTGGTGGTTAGTCGGAGCTGTCTGCTGGATTCGAGTAAGAAAGGGAATAGAAGGGAATTTGTGGATAGCCATGGCGGCGACGTATCTGGCCGCCAGCATGGCCTCGAGCATCAACATCGGTGTCCGTCATTTGATGCCGCTTGTTCCGTTGTTGACGCTCGCGTCCGGCGAAGCACTTCTTGCGCTGGGTCGCCGATCGAGGGCCCTGGCGGGAGTGTTTGTTGCAGTCACTATCGGCTGGCTTGCACTGTCTTCCGCTCGAATCCACCCGCATTATCTTGCCTATTTCAATGAGCTGGCTGGCGGCGCCGGCAATGGCTGGCGTTATTTGTCCGACTCCAATTCCGACTGGAGCCAGGCGTCCCGGATGTGGCATCGCTATCGGGAGCAGCATCCTGGAACGCACTTTTTCAATCTGTCGGACTATGGCGGAGCGGAGAACGTGCTGGAACGGTTCTCAGCGTCACGAGAACTGCCAGAAGGAACGTACGCGGCCAGCACCTGGTATCTGCTGTCGCGACGGGTGTCGCAACTGGCGTATTTGCGAGAGCTGGAGCCAGTCGATCACGTCGGCTATGTACTGCGAATCTACCGCATCGGTCCACCAGAAGTGCAGCGCTATGGCCAGTGGCTGGCAACGTGGAAACCAGATGCTACGGCCGCGTATTGAATACAGTCGCCAGTCGCCAGTGGACTGTAACATCTGAATTGATACCAACAACAGATCCTAGTGACACACTGTGGTGCAGTGAAAAGCGGCTTCACCACAGCGTTTATGAATCCGGGGATTCATCACCCCGGATGAAAATGGCGCCAAGACAGTGTACCTTATGGGGAGGTCGAGGACGTC
>JBPCNK010000377.1:0-6347 GCA_051001345.1 Acidobacteriota bacterium
CGGCGCTTCGCGCCTGTCCTGCATCGAATTTCGTGAATAATCCGAGTTAGCGGAGCAAGGTAATCGACTGCATCTGATTTTCACCTCTCGCTATACTGATGTTTGAGGTGAGATTCCTATGAAGCGATGGCTAACAGCTACGGGATTGATTCTGGCGTTGACTCTGGTTCCGTCATTTGCAGCGACTGGAACATGGGTGGGCAAGATCGGCGATACCATGTGCGGCGCCAAACACAAGCAAATGGAAGTTCACAGCAAAAAGATCGATGACCGCGCCTGCACAGAAACGTGCGTGGCAGCCGGCGCCAAGTACAACTTCGTCAGCCAGGGAAAGGCGTTCGAAATCAGCAACCAGAACTTCGCCGGTCTGGCGGCCCATGCGGGCCACACCGTCCGCCTGACGGGCAGCATGAGCACCGACGGCAAGAGCGTTGCCGTCACCAAGATCGCGATGCCGGGGATCACGGAGGGCACGGCAAAAACAAAGGGTTACTGACCAGCAGTCGCCAGTCGCCGGTCGCCAGATCTCAACTGGCGACTGGCGACTAGATCGCGACTAGTGTCTGTGAGGTCTGCCGAGTCCCTTGATTGGTCCGGGTTGTCGCGGGACCGGCAACAGGTCGACCTCCCAAAACCGCGGGAAACTATGGATCGTAGTGGCGGCCTGTCCGAAACTGCCGGTGAGGTTTTCACCATCCAATGTGAAGTGCAGAAACGCAATGCACATTTCGTCGGTCGTGTTCTCTCCCCAGCCGACCTCCTTAGGAGGCTGGTTGGGCTGGTTGGGATTGGCGGCGGAGTTGTCGTAGTAAGCCGTCAGATCGACCCGGCTGCCGAATGGCAGGGCGATCTGTTCCTTATAAAGGTACGTGCGCTGGTGGTGGAAGTCCCAATCCGGAACGTCGATCAGACAGACTTCCTTGCCGTTGATGCGCGCCGTGACCTTCATTTTTTTGCCTAGAAGGTGCATGTGCGGCGTGATCCCGAGCAGGTGACCGCCAAACGGCACGAACGGGAAGTTGGCAGTGACCTTATAATTGCTTTCGCCGGGCGGAATCTTGAAGCTCTGATTGATGACGGGCAAAGTCAGCAGCTGCTTTTGAACTGGCTTTCTGCTGCGATAGAGACCAATCGAAGTGCGATCGGGTTCGGTCACGCCGCTCCGGGCGCTGTAATGCACCTGCATCACGATGCGCGATTTCTTCGGCAGGAACAACCCGATTCCATCAGGCAGAAGCTTGGCTTGATTTCCCGGCGCCCAGCCTCCCAGATTATAGACGACGTTGAAGCCCGGCCCTCCAAAGCAAGTGTATCCGGGCCCCGGCTCGCCGCCGGCATCCAGTTCCTCGGACTTCGTCGTCTGATCGACAAACAGCAGGACATGATGGACCATCTTGCGGCTGCCCGGCGCAATGTCGACGGCGCCCAAAAACAGATCCTGATCAAGGTTGGTCGGAAAGACGAAGCAGCGATAGACGTCTCCGTTGGAAAAATCGGGGGTTACCGGCTGCGGCATGGTGAAAACCAAGTCGGGTTCACCCAGCGGCCAGCCGCTTGAAAACTGCAGCGCCGGAGGCATATCGGCAGGATTTCCTTCTGGAGCACCCGTGGCAACCCACGTGCTCAGCGTTTGGATCTCTTCGGTTGTCAACGAAGGATTGTCCTGAAACTCGGCGCAGGACGGACCGGCGTGCCAGGGCGGCATGATCCGGTTCTCGGTGTTGTATCGAATCGCCTGGCGGTGTTTGTAAGTATCCTGGTAGGTCACAAGCGGGAACGGGGCAATGTCGCCCACGTGATGGCAGCCCTGGCAACGATTCTGAAGAATGCGAACGACGTCCCGATTAAACGTGACGGGCTGGTGTTCAACCCCCTGTTGGCGTAGCGTCCAGGAGGATTGTTGTTGCGCTGGCGCCAGCAGAGTTGCGCCGCCCAAAACCAGGAATAGTGAAAGTATTCGAAGAAAGGCTTTCATCAATCACAAGTATAGCAGATCTGCCTCGTCAGGCTTCGGGCTTCAGTCTCCAGGCTCCAGGCTTCAGGGAATTGCGGATTGCGAATTGCGGATTGATTACGGATTTACCGACACTGCATTGACTTTCCAATTCGCATTGTCTGGAGCCTGAAGCCTGAACCAACCTTTTTCCCGCTGCCCCAGTCTAAGTCTTTATCGAAATGGTCAATCTGTGATCGGCTACACAATCCCCAGGACAGCCGCCCGCTCCCTTTTCCGTCGCGGCGCTGTTTTGGCTTCTTGCGGCCCCGGCCCTGGCCGAAGACAAGGAGCGGCCAAAACTGGATGTCCTCACGGCGACAACAGCGCCCGTTATCGACGGCGACCTGGAGGATCCGGCTTGGAAAGCGGGACCTCTGCAACTGGGAGACTGGCTCACCTACAATCCAGCGTACGGCGAAAAGCTGGCACAAAAGACCGAAGTCTGGATGACCTACGACAAGGACTTTCTCTATTTCGCTTTTCGCTGCCTCGATCCGGAGCCCGAAAAAATCAAGACGTCGATTTCCCGGCGCGACACACAGTGGAACGATGACTGGGTGGGGCTGAGCCTGGATTCCATGGGAAACGGGCAGAGCTCGTACGACATGTTCCTTAATCCCAACGGGATTCAGGGTGACATTCTGACCAGCAGCACGGGCGGCGAGGACATTGCTCCTGACTGGGTCTGGGATAGCGCGGGCAAGCTCACCAAAGACGGTTATGTCGTGGAAATGCGCTTGCCGCTCAAGAGCATCCGGTTCAAAAGCGGCGCGGAAGTAAAAATGGGCGTGCTGTTCTGGCGCCGCGTCAGCCGCCTGGGCCAGTCGGCCTCCTGGCCCGATCTGCCTCCCGGCCAGTTCGTCTTCGGCCGGCACGCCACAGCGGTCCTGCGCGATCTGAAGCAACCTCTGACACTGGAGGTGATTCCGAACGCAACCTATTCGCTGAGCCAGACCCGCGCAAATCCGGATGGCTGGAACGACGCCGATTCCCGTCCCGACGCGGGACTAACCGTCAAGTACGGGCTGACATCGTCGGTAACGCTCGACGGGACGATCAATCCCGACTTCAGCCAAGTGGAAAGTGACGCCTTCCAGGTTGAGGTCAACCAGCGCTTTCCTATTTTCTTCAACGAGAAGCGACCCTTCTTTATGGAGGGAATGGGCACGTTCGAGCTGGCCGGAGCGGGCGGCGACGGCAACATGCGAACGGCCGTTCACACACGAAGAATCGTCGATCCAATCTTCGGAACGAAGCTGAGCGGCACGGTGGGCAAGTTCACGTTTGGAACGCTGTCGGCGGCCGATCAGGATCCCGGACGATTGCCGAGCGGACATCCGGACGGCGGGCGGGATAAGTTCTTCAACGTTGCGCGAGTTCTTTACACGCTCAGCACCAAGGGAAGCTATGCCGGCGGATTGGTCACAGACACGGAGTTTGCAGACGGCCATAACCGTGTCGCCGCCGGCGATGTACTGTTTCGAATCGGGGAACATCAGCAGCTCAGCTCTACCTTCATGGGGTCCGCCACCATGGGGTCCGCCACGCGGTCGGCCGACGGCGCCCGCCGCAGCGGTATGGCCGGTCAGGTTTACTACGCATACAGCAGCAAGCGCTATGTCTTCGTATCGCAGGCGGAGCATTACGACCGCGACTTCCAGATGGATACGGCCTTCTATAACCGTACCGGCATTACCACCGGCTGGGGGTTTGCTACCGTAAATTTTTACCCGGACCAGAAAAAGTACTCCTGGTTGAAGCGCGTCAGCCCGTTTGTCTTCTCAACGGGCGGGCGCGATCGGATCCAGCGCGGCAATGAGATTTTCGCACTTGCAGGGCTGCGGTTTTCCCTCACGCGGCAGGGCTTCGTCAACATCGATGCGGGCGGAGGCCAGGAGCCGTTCGCGGGGAAGGTTTTTCCACGGCGCACGGTGCGCGTGTTCGCCAACGCACAGATCACCAAGTGGCTCAACTTTTCCACACAGCTTCAACGAGGACGCTCGGTCTTCTACGACGCAGTCGATCCGTTCGGCGGAAGGTCCGGCTTTCAGCGTCTCGATCTGACGGTGCAGCCAAACGCCAAGATCAACCAGCGCACCGGCTATAACTACGTCACTTTCGATCGTTCTTCGGATGGAAAACGCATCTATTCGATTCACATCATTAACAGCCGCACTACGTACCAGCTCGACAAGCACTTCTTTGTCCGAGCCATCCTGCAGTACGACAGCTCACGCCACCGCATCCTGACCGACCTGCTTGGATCCTTCGAACTGCTGCCGGGAACGGTGACGTACGTCGGCTACGGTTCGCTGATCGAAAAACGCGAATGGGACGGGACGGGTTGGCTCAATGGAGTTGGAGACTATATCGCAACGCGGCGGGGGTTTTTCTTCAAAGCTTCGTACCTTCATCGCTTCTGAATCAGTCGCGAGTTAGTCGCCAGTCGCAAGGCGAGGTCGAATACGCGGAGGGTGGCACCGGCTTCCAGCCGGTGGCTTTTATCGAGCGTAAGGGCCGTAATTCGTAACTCGTAATTCGTAACTTTCTACAATCTTGCCAATCCGAAGAATGGATCGACCGCAGCTCCGTCGAGCACCAGCGCCGCGACGCGTTCGCCTACGGACGGGCCCAGCTTGAAGCCATGACCCGAACCTCCTCCGGCGATCCAGACGCCGGAAGCTTCGGGATGGCGATCGAGGATTAAATTCAGGTCCGGCGTGTTCTCGTACTGGCAGACCCGGCTCTCCAGCAGCGGTGCTCCCTTCAATCCCGGGAAACGATGCGCCAAATACTCGCGCGTAGCACGCAGGCCCGCCGAAGACGCCACTCGCTCTCCTAACGTCGGGTCAAACGGCTCGCCGCGCGTGTCATCGGCCACCTTAAAGCCACGCCACTCATTGCCTGGAATCCCGTAGAATCGCCGGCCCGTGTTGTCGATCCAGGCCGGCAGCGAATCTTCCCCAAAGCGCGGATCGCCCGGGCCCGTTCCAAAGAAAAATACTTCCTGGCGAGTCGGCTGTATCCGCGAGCCGACTACCTGTGCGAATAACTTCCCAAGCCACGGACCGGCAGCGAAAACGTATTGGTCGGCCGCAAGGCGCGATCCATCCGACAGCAGCAGCGGTCCCATCCGGCCGTTCTCGATGGCGCCGGGTTGGGCTGCCAGTTGCCTGTATTGCCCGCCTTCCGCCAGGAATCCCTCCAGGACGGCTTCGCAGGCACGGCGGGCGGTCAGGTAACCGGCGTCCTTTTCCAACAGCACGCGTTGGACGCCCTGGAAATTGATCTGCGGATAGCGCAGCGCGGCCTCGGCGGCGCCGAGTTCCTCAAACGGCAGTTCGAGCTGGGCCAGCAACTTGGCCGCAGCGCGATCCTCGGCGTCATCCCGACCGATCAGCCAGAGAACGCCGATGCGCCGAAACAGGCGCCGTTTCCAGCGCGCTTCGTTTTCGCGCCACAAATGCAGCGACCGCGCAGCCATCTCAGCGTAAACGCGCGTGGATCCATAGTGAGCCCGGATGATCCGCGTCTCGCCCCCCGAACTGGCTCGCGAATTGCCCGGTCCCCAGGCATCCAATAACGTGACGCGAGCGCCCTTGCGCAGGAGGCCCAAGGCGCTCCAACCTCCAAACGCGCCGGCGCCGACGACGGCAATGTGGGGCTTTGTGGTCTGCATAGGGTTACGACCCGGCCGCTCTAGGCTGCCACGCTACACTATAGAAGTTGACACTAACATTGCAATTGTGTTCGCGGAGGTTCTCCTGTGCATAGAGTACAACAATTTGTTTTCCTGATGCTTGCTCTGACGGGCGTCAGTGCGCCCGTGTCCGCCCAAGTCCGGACCGAACCCCCCGACACGGTACCGATCTACCGGATTCTCGTTGTGGCCAGAACGACCAAGGCCATCAATTACCGCCATCGCGGCGGCGCTACCAAAGTTGGATTCCGCGGCACTGAACTGATGCCGGCAGCGCATGGCGAGGCCAAAGTTGAAAGCAAGCAGGGCTATATTGAGATTGAAGTCGAGTTCGATGAACTGCAGCCTGCCACGCGTTACGGGCCGGAATACCTGACTTATGTCATGTGGGCGGTAACCCCGGAGGGACGCGCCACCAATTTGGGTGAGATGCTGCTCAACGGCACCGAAAGCAAGCTGAACGTCACAACCGAACTGCAGGCTTTCGGACTGATCGTTACCGCCGAGCCTCACTTTGGCGTCACGCGGCCCAGCAACCAAGTGGTCATGGAAAATGTGGTTCGGGCCGATACGCAAGGGAAGATCGAGGAGGTAGAAGCCAAATACGAGTTGCTCGAGCGTGGGCAATACACGCTCGAAGTCGATAAAAGC
>JBPCNK010000378.1:0-7056 GCA_051001345.1 Acidobacteriota bacterium
TGATGTACGCGGGCAAGATCGTCGAGATCGGGTCGGCCGAAGCAATCTTTCAGCGCCCATCGCACCCGTATACGTACAGCCTGCTGCAGGCCGTGCCCAAGATGACCGACCCGGTCGGCGGCCGGCTTCGATCTATCGAGGGCAACGTGCCGGCCATGGCGGACCTTCCGCCCGGGTGCTCGTTTCACCCCCGCTGTCCCGAAGCAATTCCTTCCTGCACGCAGATCGATCCGCCGCTGATTGAAGTGGAACCGGACCATGGGGTGCGCTGCATCAGGCGCGAGCCCGGCAGCCTGGAAAGGATCGCGCTGTGAAGCCGGCGGAGCAGTTGGACACACCAGCGGCGCCCGCGCCGCTGCTCGATGTGGAGCATCTTAAGAAGTACTTTCCGATTACAGCGGGATTTTTCTCGCGGTCGCGGGGCGAAGTTCGCGCCGTCGATGATGTGTCGCTGGAGATCGTCGCGGGGGAGACGCTCGGGCTGGTGGGCGAATCCGGCTGCGGGAAGACCACGCTGGGCCGTTGCATTCTGCGGCTGATTGAACCGACCTCGGGTCGGGTCGTGTTTGACGGAACCGATTTGACTTCGCTCCCCGCGCGGCGTATGCGCCCGTTCCGGCGTCACATGCAAGTCATCTTTCAGGATCCCTATTCGTCGCTGAACCCGCGCATGCGGATCGGTACGGCCATCGAAGAGCCGTTGGTCATTCACAAATACGGGAATCGGCAGGTGCGGCGAGCCCGCGTCGATGAGCTTTTGCACACGGTCGGGCTTCCGGCCGGCGCCGGGCGTCTTTATCCGCACGAGTTCAGCGGCGGCCAGCGCCAGCGCATCGGGATCGCGCGGGCGCTGGCCACCCGCCCGCGCTTTATTGTCTGCGACGAACCGGTCTCCTCGCTGGATGTTTCCATCCAGGCCCAGATCGTCAATTTGCTTCAGGATCTCCAGCGCGAGTTCCGGCTGACCTACCTATTTATTTCGCACGGCCTGCCCGTCGTCAAACACATCAGCACGCGCGTGGCGGTCATGTATCTTGGCAAGATCGTCGAGCAGGCGCCCACTGGAGAAGTGTTCGACCGGCCGCGGCATCCCTACACGGAGGCGCTGCTGGCGGCTGTTCCGGTGCCTGATCCGCGCCGCGGCGGAGAGGCCAGAAAACTTGTCCTGCCAGGCGACATGCCAAGCCCCGCCAATCCGCCGCCCGGTTGCCCCTTTCATCCGCGCTGCCCCTATGTGATGGACCGCTGCCGCAGCGAAGTGCCCGCCTTTCGGGAAGTGTCGCCCGGGCACTGGGCGTCGTGTTTCTTAAACGACTGAGCCGCTCACTGCCGTTCGCGGCACCGACATGCGTGCATTGATTTTCGATGGAAGTGATACCAACGAGCTCGCGCGCAAAGTGCGGTACGCCGCGCCGTTCGCGAACCAGAGAGAGCGCGCGTATGACTTCGCTTGGACGGTGGAAGCGCCAGTGTCAGTGCCGCGAACGAAAGTGAGCGGCTCAAAGGCAACCAGATCGAGAGGCCACCATAAACCAGTGAGACCCATGCGTACAGATACGGCCCGGTGGACTCGATAAGCCCGGCGAGCCGAATTTATGATTGATGCCGTTGTGCTGGCCAGTCGCAGGCGGTGGCACGGACCCGCTCGCGGTCGCTCGCGGCACCGTTAATCTCGGCCCGGTCACATCTGTTGAGAATTGAAACCGGCGGGCGTACGTGATATTTAGGGGTTAAATCACCAGTTGGAAGCCACCACAAAAGGGAGGAAGACATGGAAGAGCTCCAGACAGAGACTGCCTCGGAGATGAGCGCTGCCGGAAGATTAATGGGGATATTCATCGAGCCAGGTCGTACCTTTCACTCGATTGCAGCCAGTCCGGGATGGATACTTCCGTTGCTGGTGACGATTGTCTTCGTGCTGATCTCTTCGAATCTGGTCATTAACCGGATGGGCGGCATGGAAGTGATCATCAAAAAGCAGATGGAATCCAATCCCAAGTCGCTCGAACGAATGCAACAGCAGGGAATGGACGTCGATGAAATCGCCCGCCAGCAAGGCACCGGTGTGATTGGTGCGTTGTATAGCTACGTCATACCCCCGGTGTTCGTGATTGTCTCCGTACTGGCGCTTGCCGGTATTTTCCTGTTGTTTCTCTCGATGCTGGGAGGGCAGCCGACGTTTCGCAAGACGCTTTCAATGGTCATGCACGTCTCGTTTGCCTACTACCTGCTGCACGGACTGCTGACGATTCTGGTGGTGTTTCTTCACAGCACGCCGCAGGACATTGACATCAGAAACCCGGTCTATTCAAACCCAAGCTCTCTGGTTGAAAACACGCAGCCGGCGTTGAAGGCGCTGCTGGGATCGATCGATGCGTTTAGTTTGTGGCAGATCTGGCTGCTGGGTTTGGGGCTGTCGATTGTCACGCCCAACGTCTCGCGGGGAAAAGCCTACGCTCTGGTGATCGGACTGTGGGCCGTTTATGTAGTTGGAAAAGTTGCGATGTCGGCGATTTTCTAATCGATAACAAATGCGAGTTACTAATTACCAGGTACGAGTTACGAACTACGAGTTACGAAGCTAAAAGTGTCCTTCGTAACTCGTAATTCGTAACTTGCAATTCGGAGTTAGATTTTAGAACGCATTCCTTCCCGCCGCCAGCGACGCGTTTCGCGGACGCGAAACTTGTTGAACGTGCGCTGGCGGTCCAACAGAATCGCCAGCTCCCGGCGCGCTTGCTCAAGGTCTCCGCGCTTGGCATACACCCGGGCCAGCCAGTAGCGCCCTTCTGCATCCGGTTCGCGCTCCTCGAGAAACTCAAGCAGAAATTTCTCGGCCTCATCGAGCATGTCCAGCAGGAAGTACGTCTTTCCAATCTCCCGCTTGATGTCGCCGAATCCATAGTCGGGCTTCTTGTAGTACACCTTTTCAAAGGCGTCGAAGGCATCGCGCGGACGGCCCTGTTCTAAGAGAACGACACCCAGCGAATAGGCATAGTCGGGATCCTCGGGATCCATTTCTACGGCGCGCTTAAAGGCCTCGGCGGCTTGGTCAAAGCGACGCCTGCCGAGGTGCAGCAGTCCGATCTGGTAATGCGCGTCGGAATCCCGCGGATTGATCGTCAAGGTGCGCAGATGATCGCCGAAGGAGAGCTCGCGCCGGCGTTCGGAGAAAAAGTCACGAATGCGCTGCCAGCCCAAAAACACGATCGGAATCAGGAAGAAGAAGGGGATCATGCTGAACAGTGCGGGAAAGACAAAAGCCAGCGGCAAAGTCGCCAAGCCAGTCAGGACTGTAGCCAGCGCCTGCCAGAAGGATAGGAAGCCCAGTTCACGGATGACGCCCAGCGTATAGATCGAGGCCAGGGCGACGATCACAAACGGCTCCCGGGGTCCGAGCAGCGAATGAAACAAAGGTCGCAATGGAATATAGGCGATCAGGCAGATGGCCCACACCGGGAACAGAACTGAAAGGTGCTGCTCGTAATCGAATCTGCTAAGCCGGAAATGCCCGCCGTCTCCCGACCATCCATCTTCACCCAGTACCAGTACGGGCACGAAAACCATAGCCAGATAGAGGCAGGTTCCCACGACCGACCAGACTGAAAACTGCCGCTGAAAGAGACCGGAAGCGTAGTAGGTCGTGCTGAAGTTGTCGACGGCGAGAGCCGCCAGCATCAGCGCCCAGGCCAGCAGCTTGGCGCGCTCGGCAGCCAGCCCGCGGATGGAATTTGGACGCAACAACAACGTGCTTGCGATCAACTTGATGAGACGAGCACCCGAGGTCATGCAGCTTCAGATTCTAACTTAATGAAGATCCAAAAGACGAAGGACTAAGGACTAAGGACGAAATTTGTAACTCGTAACTCGTACTCCATGATTCGTCCTTCGTCCTTCGTCCTTCGTACTTCGTCATTCATACCGTAGCGCTTCGATCGGATCCAGTTTGGATGCCTTGACGGCCGGCCAGATTCCGAAGATCAATCCGATACTGACCGACCCGGCAAATCCGAAAATATAGGCCCACATGGGAATGATGGCAGGCAGATTGGGAATAAAACGGTTGAACAGGAAAGCGGCCAGCATCCCTATCAGAATGCCGAGGATCCCTCCGGCTCCCGTCAGGGCCATGGCTTCGGTGAGGAACTGCCAGATGATGTCGCTCCGCCGCGCACCGATGGCTTTGCGGATGCCGATCTCCCGGGTGCGTTCGGTGACCGACACGAGCATGATGTTCATAACGCCGACGCCCCCCACCATGAAGGCCACCGACGAAATAGCGACCATGACAGCCAGGACGGCAAAGACAATCTGATCGAACGCTTCGATCAGCGAGTCGGGCGTGCCGATTTCGAAGCTGTTCGGTTCGTTGTATTTGACTTTGCGCTGCAGCCGCAGGACATCGGTGATCTCGTTGATGGCGGCATCCAGACGGCCCGCGCGCGCCTTGACGAAAATCATGTGGTCGTCGGCCCAGGGCGCCATTTTTTTGAAGGTTCGGTAGGGAATTAATATGATGCTGTCTTCCGGATTGTCCCCTCCAAATCCACCCTTATTCTTCTCCAGGCCGCCGATGACGCGAAACTTGCGTCCGTTGACGATGAACTCTTTGTCAATCGGAGAGATGTTCGGAAAAAGCGCCTCGATGACGTGAGACCCGATGACCGCCACCGGCGCGGCGTGCTCGTTTTCAGAGTCGGTGAAAAACCGTCCCTCGGTGATCTGGTAGCTGGTGACCATCTCGCTTTCCGGAAAAACACCGCGCAGCCGCGGGTTGCGCATCTCCTGGCCCTGGTACTTGGCGGTGGTGAGGAAGAAGGATTGCAAACCGGGAGATACGTACTCGACGGAAGGCGCGCGGTCGCGGATGGCCCAGGCGTCCTCCAGGGACATCGGTTTTCTCTGCCGCACTTCGGGCGACAGGTCGCCGGTCTGAACGAAGGGAAAGCGGTGAATGAAGATCACGCTGGTGCCGAAGCGCTCGACCTGCTGGACGATCGTCTCGCGGAAGCCGTTGAGAACGGCCGCCACGGCGATGATGATGAACACGCCGATGAAGACGCCGAGAATCGTCAGAGCCGTCCGCACCTTGTGGCCGCGCAGCGTGTCGAACGCCAGGATCGTGTTTTCGCGAATCGCTCCGAGTTTCATTCCGACCTCAACGCCTCGATCGGATCGAGTTTGGCCGCTTTGTTAGCGGGATAGATCCCGAAGAAGATTCCGATAATTGAGCAGATCCCGATGGCCAGCACAGGCGCCCACAGCGGGAACTGCGAAGGCAGTGGGGTGAACTTCGAAATGGACAAAGAAATGAGGTAGGCGATCGACACTCCGACGATTCCGCCGACGCAACACAGCACGACGGCTTCGATCAGAAACTGTTTGAGGATGTCCTGCCTTCGCGCCCCGACTGCTTTGCGTATCCCGACCTCGCGCGTGCGTTCGATGACGGCAACCAGCATGATATTCATGATGACGATTCCGCCGACCACCAGCGAAATTCCGACGACGAAGATCGCAACCGAAAAAATGATCTTCGTCAGGCTTTCGAACAGTTCATTGAGCGCCGCAGCCGTGACAAACCCGAAGTTGTCCGGCTCGGCATATTTCAGATGGCGCCGCGCCCGCAATATGACGCGGACTTCATCCTGGGCTTTCTCCATGGCCTCGGGCGACTCCGACTTGACGACGATCTGGATGGAGTTTCGGGAACTGTACATCTTGTAGAACATCCCGATCGGGATGTGGACGAAGTTGTCCTGGGATTCCCCGAAGACGGAGCCCTTCTTTTCGGCCACGCCGATGACCTCAAACGGGCGGCCGTTGAGGTGGATCTGCTTGCCGAGAGGATCGCTACCCGGAAAGAGGTTTTCGACGAGGTCGTGGCCGACAAAAGCAACCATCCGTCCGCTTCGATCCTCGAAGTCTCCTATATACCTTCCGGAGGCGACATCGAGTTTCTGCACTTCGATCAGGTTGGTTGTCGCGCCCGTCACCTCGATGCGTGTGATCTTGTTGCTCCCATATTTGACTTCCGCCTGGTTGGAGGAAGACATGGCAACCTGCTCGCAGTGGAAACAGCGTCGCTGGATGGCGTCTGCATCCTGGACGGTAATTCGCTTGTTGCGGCGGATGGCATCCAGAAAGGCGTCGTGGCTTGTAATGATTCCGAATCGGTCAACGACGAAGGTGTTGGCGCCCATGTCGGCGACCTTGTCCTTCCAGTAGAAACTCAAGCCCTGGATGATCGAGATGACGGCAACGATGGATGCGATGCCGATGATGATCCCGAGAAGTGTCAGGCCGGAGCGAAGTTTGTTGACGCGCAGGGAATCGAGCGCCAGCGCCACCGCCTCGCCCAGCGGCATGCCGCTTGTCTTGGCGGCGAACACGCGGCGGGCGGGGGCGGCCTGCGCAGGGACAGTCGAGTTGTCGGTGGGCTTTTCCATTTTCCTAGCAGCCTGGGCATCTAGCCCGGAGTATTCATGGCGAATGTCATTCCAATAATTCTTGTGGGCGATATCGTACTTGCGCCTTAGTGCGGATTAAGCGGATTAACACGGATTAACACGGATTATTTGCTGATGAGTTCAACTCATACCCAAGCGCCTAATCCGATTAATCCGCGTTAATCCGCGCTACATTGTTGTGGGCCATTTCTAACTGCCCGAAGAACGATGACCAAAATTCGACGATTTTGGCAATTGATAGCATCAATCACCGCTGCTCCATCTGGCGACAGGCGACAGGCGACTGGCGACTTTCAATGAGCGACTCCGGCGGCCTGCTTTTGGATCTCGTCCCGTTCAATTTGCCCGTCGCGGATGGCGATGACACGGTGGGCGTGCAGGGCGATGTCGTGCTCGTGGGTGACAAGGATGAGAGTGTTGCCCCTCTCGTGGAGCCGTTCAAACAACGCCATGATCTCGACGCCTGTCGCCGTATCGAGGTTGCCGGTCGGTTCGTCAGCCAGGATGATCGATGGGTCGTTGACCAGGGCGCGCGCGATGGCGACCCGCTGGCGCTGCCCGCCCGCAAGCTCATTGGGCCGGTGGT